>NZ_OW969598.1:1500000-1800000 GCF_943181435.1 Neisseria sp. Marseille-Q6792 | reverse complement strand
GTTTTCGCGCGAACATCTCAGCCCGCCTGCCGCGTTTGCGCTTGAAATCGGGTATGTTTCGTCTTAAAATATGCTGCTTTCAGGGTATAGGCACTTGCCCGAAAAGCACGTTACGCGTCTATCTTGCGCGGCGTGTTTTTTTTTGACCGGATTTTTCCGACCGGATGCCCCCTGCCGAAGTCCCTTCAGACGGCATTGTCAAGAATTTTATTAAAAACAGGATTCCCATCATGAGCACCCCCGCCCTCCTCGTCCTCGCTGACGGCAGCGTATTTCACGGCACATCAATCGGTTACGAAGGTTCGACTTCCGGCGAAGTCGTGTTCAATACTTCGATGACCGGCTATCAGGAAATCCTGACCGACCCGTCCTACTGCAAACAAATCGTTACCCTCACCTACCCCCACATCGGCAATACCGGCACCAACTCCGAAGATGAAGAAAGCCGCAGCGTTTATGCCGCCGGCCTGATTATCCGCGACCTGCCGCTCTTGCACAGCAACTTCCGCGCCTCCGAAAGCCTGCACGACTATCTGGTACGCAACAAAACCGTCGCCATCGCCGACATCGACACCCGCCGCCTGACCACGCTGTTGCGCGAAAAAGGCGCGCAAGGCGGCGCGATTCTGACAGGTGCGGATGCCACAATCGAAAAAGCGCAAGAACTCATCGCCGCGTTCGGCAGTATGGTCGGCAAAGACTTGGCAAAAGAAGTTTCCTGCACGGAAACTTACGAATGGACGGAAGGCGAATGGGAATTGGGCAAAGGTTTCGTTACCCCTGCCGAACAGCCTTACCACGTTGTCGCCTACGATTTCGGCGTAAAAACCAACATCCTGCGTATGCTTGCCGCACGCGGCTGCCGCCTGACCGTCGTCCCCGCACAAACGAGCGCGGAAGACGTGTTGGCACTCAATCCCGACGGCGTGTTCCTGTCCAACGGCCCCGGCGACCCCGAGCCTTGCACCTACGCCATCGAAGCCGTACAAAAACTGACGGAAAGCGGCAAACCTATTTTCGGCATTTGCTTGGGACACCAGCTCATCAGCCTCGCTATCGGTGCAAAAACCCTGAAGATGCGCTTCAGCCATCACGGTGCCAACCACCCTGTACAAGATTTGGACAGCGGCAAAGTCGTCATTACCAGCCAAAACCACGGTTTCGCCGTCGATGCCGACACCCTGCCCGCCAACGCAAGAATTACCCACAAATCCTTGTTCGACAACACCTTGCAAGGTATCGAACTGACAGACAAACCTGTATTCTGCTTCCAAGGCCACCCCGAAGCCAGCCCGGGGCCACAAGACGTCGGTTATCTGTTTGATAAATTCATTGACAATATGAAGGCTGCAAAACAATAAACCGGCTGTTTCAGACGGCATCCGAAAAGTATGCCGTCTGAAAACCCACCCAAGACCCTATCATGCAAATCAGAAAGGAAAACCATGACAGAAAAACAAATGAGCATCCTTTCCGTCGTTGCCACCCTGACTGCCGTGGGTATGTACGTTTCCTATATCCCGCAAATCCAAAACAACCTTGCCGGCAACCCCGGCTCGCCGCTGCAACCCCTCGTCGCCGCCATCAACTGCACATTATGGGTTGCCTACGGCTTTTTGAAAGAAAAACGCGACTACCCCGTCATGCTGGCAAACGCCCCTGGCATCATTTTGGGCTTGATTACATTTATTACTAGTTTTTAAGGAAGTTTTCAGACGGCTTGTGCGAAATAAAAAACAGCCTGCACAACCTATTTTCCTTGCAGAACCCTTCATCCCAACAGCCGCCCCGTCCTCTCTCCCCGTGGGAGAGAGTTAGAGAGAGGGCAACAAACAGCAAGGTTTGTATTTTAGGGGACTAAGGGTTTTGTGAAAGGTTGCCGAAATTCGGAGAATGCCCTCTCCCCATCCCTCCCCCACGGGGGAGGGGGCAGGTTGCAGCAGATTTTGCGGTTGCAGGCGGCTTGAAAGGCAACTTGGATTTACCGTTGACTTCAGATTGTCTGAAAAATAAAAAAGCAACCTGAACAACCTGTTTTCCTTACAGAACCCTTAATCCCAACAGCCACCACGTCCTCTCTCCCGTGGGAGAGAGCTAGAGAGAGGGCAACAAGCCGCAAGGCTTGTATTGGGACGGTTAGGGTGTTGAGGAAGGTTGCCGAAATTCGGAGAATGCCCTCTCCCCATCCCTCCCCCACGGGGGAGGGGGCAGGTTTCGGCAGATTTTGCGGTTGCAGGTGGTTTGAGAAAGAATGCCCGAAACATCGACAGCGGGAATTTTTCAGGCAGTATTTATCGCCAGATAGATGGAACAAACGCCGCGAGATTTTTTTCAGACGGCATTTGAACCCATCGGTAGCGTGTGTGCCGTAAGGCACGCACGAAGTGAGTTGGGGTTGCAGGGAAAATGGAGAATGTGTGTACCACATACCCCACATACGGGCTGCAAGCCTGCTGATATATTAGATTAATTGGGAAGAGTTTACATTATGATTTGGTGGGAAAAAACTGTTGAATATGCATTCATTGCATGGTCAAAATTACAATTCAATGCTGCCCCATTAGATGGCAGCCAAGAGCAAGCGGGAGATACACTATTTTCAGATGAAAATAACCGATTTTTTCTAATTGAATTTAAAAGAAAAAAAGATACTCGATGTATTCAGCAGGAACTAGATAAGTTTATCAATCCCAATGAAGCAAAACAGAACATTAGAGGCAACAAAAATAATATATGCCATTTTGTTGTATATGGTGCTGAATTTATAGACGGGCATAACAATGACCTTGGGTTTGGTTTGTGCTTTGATTTCTATGCTGATTTCATTGAAAATAAAACACAATGCAACTTAGCAAATTCTTTTGAATATGATTTCAGCCACTTTGAGAAATATGCGTTAAATCCAGATGATTTTTTTGGATATATTCAATTTTTCTGTTCCTTAAAAGAAGGAAAAGATTTGTATGAGAGTTCTGGCTCTCCTTTCGCTAATATATTAGTAGCCACAACAGATGGCACATTTCTTTCGTTGGACGAATTAATTAGCACATCCCCAAGGTTACAGCAGGCTTTGGATGTTCCTAAGCCAAACGCACAACCAAGTGAACCAACGTACACTCCTAAACCAAGTGGACCTAGCTTTTAAAATATAAATTTTTATTGAAAGTAAAACCATGCCCAAACGTACCGACCTAAAATCCATCCTTATCATCGGCGCCGGCCCTATCGTTATCGGTCAGGCCTGCGAATTTGACTATTCGGGCGCACAGGCCTGCAAGGCTTTGCGTGAAGAAGGCTATAAAGTCATTCTGGTGAATTCCAACCCCGCCACGATCATGACCGACCCTGAAATGGCGGATGTTACCTACATCGAGCCGATTATGTGGCAGACAGTAGAGAAGATTATCGCCAAGGAGCGGCCCGATGCGATTCTGCCCACGATGGGCGGTCAGACCGCGCTGAACTGTGCGCTGGATTTGGCGCGCAACGGCGTGTTGGCGAAATACAATGTCGAGTTAATCGGCGCGACGGAAGACGCGATCGACAAGGCGGAAGACCGCGGCCGCTTTAAGGAGGCGATGGAAAAAATCGGCCTCTCTTGCCCGAAATCTTTTGTCTGCCACACCATGAACGAGGCATTGGCAGCGCAAGAACAGGTCGGCTTCCCTACCCTGATTCGTCCTTCTTTCACCATGGGCGGTTCGGGCGGCGGCATTGCCTACAATAAAGACGAGTTTCTGGCGATTTGCGAACGCGGTTTCGATGCGTCGCCCACTCACGAACTGTTGATTGAGCAGTCCGTCCTCGGCTGGAAAGAGTACGAGATGGAGGTTGTACGCGATAAGAACGACAACTGCATCATCATTTGCTCGATTGAAAACTTCGACCCGATGGGCGTGCATACGGGCGACTCGATTACGGTTGCGCCGGCGCAAACGCTGACGGACAAGGAATACCAAATCATGCGCAACGCTTCGTTGGCGGTATTGCGCGAAATCGGCGTGGACACGGGCGGCTCAAACGTGCAGTTTGCGGTGAACCCTGAAAACGGCGAGATGATTGTGATTGAGATGAACCCGCGCGTGAGCCGTTCGTCCGCGCTGGCTTCCAAAGCGACGGGCTTCCCGATTGCGAAGGTGGCGGCGAAACTGGCGGTCGGCTTTACGCTGGACGAGTTGCGCAACGACATCACCGGCGGCCGTACGCCCGCGTCGTTCGAGCCTTCCATCGACTATGTCGTAACCAAAATCCCGCGTTTCGCGTTTGAAAAATTCCCCGCCGCAGACGACCGCCTGACCACGCAGATGAAATCGGTGGGCGAAGTGATGGCGATGGGCCGCACCATTCAGGAAAGTTTCCAAAAAGCCCTGCGCGGCTTGGAAACAGGCTTGTGCGGCTTCAATCCGAGAAGCTCCGACAAAGCGGAAATCCGCCGCGAACTGGCCAACCCCGGCCCTGAGCGTATGCTGTTTGTGGCAGACGCGTTCCGCGCGGGCTTCACGCTGGAAGAAATCCACGAAATCTGCGCCATCGACCCTTGGTTCTTGGCGCAAATCGAAGACTTGATGAAGGAAGAAAAAGCGGTTTCAGACGGCATTTTAAGTGATTTGGATTTCGCCGCCCTACGCCGTCTGAAACGCAAAGGCTTCTCTGACAAACGTTTGGCACAATTGTTGAACGTAAGCGAAAAAGAAGTGCGCGAACACCGCTACGCGCTGAACCTGCATCCGGTTTACAAACGCGTTGATACCTGCGCCGCCGAGTTCGCCACCGAAACCGCCTACCTCTACTCCACTTACGAAGAAGAATGCGAGGCGCGTCCTTCCGACCGTAAAAAAGTGATGATTCTCGGCGGCGGCCCGAACCGCATCGGTCAGGGCATCGAGTTTGACTACTGCTGCGTTCATGCCGCGCTCGCCCTGCGCGAATCGGGCTTTGAAACCATCATGGTCAACTGCAACCCCGAAACCGTGTCCACCGACTTCGACACCAGCGATCGCCTGTATTTCGAGCCGCTGACATTGGAAGACGTGTTGGAAATCGTCCGCACCGAAAACCCGTGGGGCGTGATTGTGCATTACGGCGGTCAAACCCCGCTCAAACTCGCCAACGCGCTGGTTGAAAACGGCGTAAACATCATCGGCACATCCGCCGACAGCATCGACGCCGCCGAAGACCGCGAACGCTTCCAAAAAGTGTTGAACGACTTAGGCCTGCGCCAACCGCCCAACCGCATCGCCCACAACGAAGAAGAAGCACTCGTCAAAGCCGAAGAAATCGGCTATCCGCTGGTCGTGCGCCCGTCTTACGTCCTCGGCGGCCGCGCCATGCAGATTGTTCACTCCGCCGAAGAGCTGCAAAAATACATGCGTGAAGCCGTACAAGTTTCCGAAGACAGCCCAGTGCTACTCGACTTCTTCTTGAACAACGCGATTGAAGTCGATGTGGACTGCGTTTCAGACGGCAAAGACGTGGTTATCGGCGGCATTATGCAGCACGTCGAACAGGCGGGCATCCACTCCGGCGACTCCGGCTGCTCGCTGCCGCCCTACTCGCTCAGCGAAGAAATCCAAGACGAAATCCGCCGCCAAACCAAAGCGATGGCGTACGCGCTGGGCGTGGTCGGTCTGATGAACGTACAGTTTGCCGTACAAGACGGCGTGGTGTTTGTATTGGAAGTGAACCCGCGCGCCAGCCGTACCGTGCCCTTCGTCTCCAAAGCCACCGGCGTGCCGCTCGCCAAAGTCGGCGCACGCTGCATGGCAGGCATTTCCCTGAAAGAACAAGGCGTGGGAAAAGAAGTCGTTCCCGATTTCTATGCCGTTAAAGAAGCCGTATTCCCATTCATCAAATTCCCGGGCGTGGACACCATTCTCGGCCCTGAAATGCGCTCTACCGGCGAAGTCATGGGCGTGGGCGCAAGCTTCGGCGAAGCCTACTACAAAGCCCAACTCGGCGCAGGTGAACGCCTCAACCCGACCGGCAAAATCTTCCTCTCCGTGCGCGAAGAAGACAAAGAACGCGTCATCAAAACCGCCAAAAACTTCCAAGCCTTAGGCTACGGCATCTGCGCCACGCGCGGCACGGCGCAATACCTGACCGAGCACGGGCTGATTGTACAGACCATCAATAAAGTCCCCGAAGGTCGCCCGCACATCGGCGACGCGCTGAAAAACGGTGAAATCGCACTGGTCGTGAATACCGTTTCCAGCGATCCGCAATCCGTGTCCGACAGCCACATCATCCGCCAAAGCGCATTGCAGCAACGTGTGCCGCAATACACCACCACCGCCGGCGGCGAAGCGATGAGCGAAGGTGCGAAAAGCCGCGACCATCTGGGCGTGTACAGTGTCCAAGAGCTGCACGGTCGTTTGAAAAACCGCAGCTGATACCTGAATCAGCTTGGAAAATGCCGTCTGAAACCTTTACGGTGTCAGACGGCATTTTGTTGCACATAGCCCTCACTTTCTTTTATAGTGGATTAACAAAAATCAGGATAAGGCAACGAAGCCGCAGACAGTACAAATAGTACGGAACCGATTCACTTGGTGCTTCAGCACCTTAGAGAATCGTTCTCTTTGAGCTAAGGCGAGGCAACGCCGTACCGGTTTTTGTTAATCCACTATACTTTTAAGCACCGCGATTTGGGCGGTGTATTATCCAACTACCGGACATCCATAAAAATACCGCCCGAACCACGGTTCAGACGGCATCTGTCTTGCAACGGACAGCGGCGGTTTAAAGTCCGCCCCCTTCGTTCCGCCCCAAAACCATCGCATCGCCGTAGCTGAAGAAACGGTATTCACGTTCAACCGCATGACGATACACGGCGCGGATATGACCCATACCCGAAAACGCGCTGACCAACATCAGCAGCGTTGATTTCGGCAAATGAAAATTGGTAACCAGCCTGTCGACAACATTAAAACGGTAGCCCGGCGTGATGAAAATATCGGTGTCGCCCTGTCCCGCTTTCAGACGACCCGTCGCACGCGCGGCGGACTCAAGGGCGCGCATGGAAGTCGTGCCGACCGCCCAGACTTTGTTCCCCCGGGCTTTTGCCGCCTCAACGGCGGCGACGGTTTCAGACGGCACTTCAAACCATTCGCTGTGCATTTTGTGTTCTTCGATTTTTTCCACACGCACGGGTTGGAATGTTCCCGCACCGACGTGCAGGGTTACTTCTGCGGTTACCGCGCCTTTGTCTTTCAGGCGGCGCAAAAGTTCTTCCGTAAAATGCAGGCCCGCCGTCGGCGCGGCGACCGCACCCTGATATTTGGCATAAACGGTTTGATAACGGCTGTCGTCATCCGCATCGGCGGCACGTTCGATATAAGGCGGCAGAGGCAAATGGCCGTTCTGTTCCAAAAGTTCGTAAACGGTTTGACCGCCTTCAAAACGCAAACAGAATAACGCTCCTGCACGCTCGACCATCACGGCACGAATACCGCCTTCAAACACCAGGCCCATACCGGGCTTGGGGGACTTGGACGAACGGATATGCGCCAGTGCGGTATGACTGTCTAAAACACGCTCAATCAAAGCCTCGATTCTGCCCCCGCTGTCTTTTTGACCAAACAGCCGCGCCTTCATCACCTTCGTGTTATTGAATACCAAAACGTCGCCCTCGCCGACATAATCGGGCAAATCGCCGAATACCCGGTCTTGCAGGGGCATATCCGGCAACGCAACCAAAAGGCGGCTGCTGCCGCGCACTTCGGGCGGATGCTGGGCAATCAGCTTTTCGGGCAGGGTAAAATCAAAATCTGAGATATCCATTGTGACACTTTCATTCGGAACAGCGGCCATTATACGCACTTATCTTTTTCAGACGGCATCTTTGTCCGAAAAACCAATAAATTAGAATAAACACTCTCGACAAAGCATACCTCGCATACCAAACCGACCTCCTGCATATTTCCGCCAAAAACTGCTGTTTTTTAATATTTTACTGGACATTTGCCGACAACTTCGGGAAAATAAACACATTATTATGGTTATTTTCCGCCGTTGGAAAAACTTTTCCAAACCCTATTCCGCCCGGTTTGCGCCGTTGCCGCAAGCCGGCTGTTTTCTGAAAAACCAACGCAACAGCCCGCCGAAAAACCGGCAGCCGTTAAAGGAACAAAAATGGATTTGCGCAAATTAAAAAAACTGATCGATCTGGTTGAAGAATCCGGTATTGCCGAAATCGAAGTAACCGAAGGCGAAGAAAAAGTCCGCATTACCCGAACCATCGCAGCAGCCCCGGTTTATGCCGCACCCGCACCTGCCGCAGCCATGACTGCCGCACCTGCACCGGCACCCGTCGCAACAACCCCCACGCCTGCCGCAGCACCTGCAGCCCGAGATTTGTCCAATGCGCAAAAATCACCTATGGTCGGTACGTTCTACCGCGCACCAGGCCCGAATGCCTCCGCATTTGTCGAAGTCGGACAACAAGTTAAAGCAGGCGACACCTTGTGCATCATCGAAGCGATGAAACTGATGAACGAAATTGAAGCCGAAAAATCCGGTACGGTCAAAGAAATCCTGGTCGAAAACGGTACCCCCGTCGAATTCGGCGAACCGCTCTTCATTATCGAATAATCCTGTTTTCAGACGGCATAGATTCCAGATGCCGTCTGAAATGCTTTCTCCTTCCAGCATTTTTGCACCCGCCTCTTTTATGTCGGGTCGCCTAAAACCACAGGAAAAGTCATCATGTTGAAAAAAGTTTTAATCGCCAACCGCGGCGAAATCGCATTGCGGGTGCTGCGGGCCTGCCGTGAAATGGGCATTGCCACCGTTGCCGTTCACTCCGAAGCCGACAAAGACAGCCTCCACGTCAAACTTGCCGATGAATCCGTGTGTATCGGTCCCGCCTCCTCGGCACAAAGCTATCTAAATATCCCCGCCATTATCGCCGCCGCCGAGGTTACCGATGCAGATGCCATCCACCCCGGCTACGGCTTCCTTGCCGAAAACGCCAATTTCGCCGAACAGGTCGAACAATCGGGCTTTATCTTCATCGGCCCTAAAGCAGATACCATCCGCCTGATGGGCGACAAAGTATCCGCCAAACACGCCATGATCGAAGCGGGCGTGCCTTGTGTTCCCGGCTCTGACGGCGCATTGCCCGACGACGGCGAAGAAATCCTCAAAATCGCCGATAAAGTCGGTTATCCCGTCATTATCAAAGCCTCCGGCGGCGGCGGCGGCCGCGGTATGCGCGTCGTCGAGAAAAAAGAAGACCTCCTCCAGTCTGTCGAAATGACCAAAGCCGAAGCAGGCGCGGCATTCGGCAACCCGATGGTTTACATGGAACGCTATTTGCAACGTCCGCGCCACGTCGAAATCCAAGTGATTGCCGACGAACACGGCAACGCCATCTACCTTGCCGAGCGCGACTGCTCCATGCAGCGCCGCCACCAAAAAGTCATCGAGGAAGCACCGGCCCCGTTCATCACTGAAAAAGAACGCGCCAAAATCGGCAAAGCCTGTGCCGACGCCTGCAAACGCATCGGCTATCGCGGCGCAGGTACGTTTGAATTCCTTTACGAAGACGGCGAATTCTTTTTTATCGAGATGAACACACGCGTTCAGGTTGAGCATCCGGTTACCGAGCTCATCACCGGCGTGGACATCGTCCAAGAACAATTGCGCATCGCGGCCGGCCTGCCGTTGCAATACAAACAAAAGGATATTCAAGTCGAAGGCCACGCGTTTGAGTGCCGTATCAACGCCGAAGATCCGTACAACTTCATCCCAAGCCCGGGTCTGATTGAAAGCTGCCATCTGCCCGGCGGCTTCGGTATCCGCGTCGACAGCCACATCTACCAAGGCTACCGTATCCCGCCATACTACGACAGCCTGATCGGCAAAGTCTGCGTCGTCGGTAAAGACCGCGACCAAGCCATGGCTAAAATGCGCGTAGCCCTTGCCGAGCTGGCGATTACCGGCATCAAAACCAATACGCCGCTGCACCGCGACTTGTTCAACGACCCGGGTTTCCAAAAAGGCGGCGTCAGCATCCACTATTTGGAACACTGGCTGGAAGATCGCAAAGCCAAACAGGACAAATAAACCGTCCCCGATATGCCGTCTGAAACAGTTTGTCCGTTTTCAGACGGCATTTCCGTTACACACCCATCCCCTTATACAGTACGACCCTATTCCGAAGGTCTGTTAAGAAAGCCCTCTATGCCTTACCAACAAATCACCATCAACGTCAACGATGCCGTCGCCGAACGCCTCGCCGACACCCTGATGGAACACGGCGCACTCTCCGCCGCCATTGAAGATGCCTATGCAGGCACCGAAAACGAACAAGCCATCTTTGGCGAACCCGGTATGCCGACCGAACAAATCTGGCAGCAGAGCAAAGTCATCGCCCTGTTCGGCGAACACGACGAAGCCGCCTCCATCATCCAAACCGCCGCACAAGAATGCGGATTAAAAGACTTGGCATACACCGGCGAAACCCTCGAAGACCAAGACTGGGTACGCCTGACCCAAGCGCAATTCGACCCCATCCAAATTTCCGAACGCCTGTGGATTACCCCCTCTTGGCACGAAGCCCCCGAAGGCACTGCCGTCAACCTACGCCTCGATCCCGGCCTCGCCTTCGGCACCGGTAGCCACCCGACCACGCGCCTCTGCCTCAAATGGCTGGATACACAACTCAAAAACGGCGAAAGCGTCCTCGACTACGGCTGCGGTTCAGGTATCCTGACCATCGCCGCCCTCAAACTCGGCGCAGGTTCTGCCGTCGGCGTCGATATTGACGAACAGGCCATCCGTGCCAGCAAGGACAACGCCGAACAAAACAACGTCGATGCACAATTCTTCCTGCCCGACGGCCTGCCTCAAAGGCAATTCGACGTAGTCGTCGCCAACATCCTCGCCAACCCTTTACGTATGCTCGGCGAAATGCTTGCCGCCCGCACCAAACAAGGCGGCCGCATCGTGTTATCCGGTTTGTTGGACGAACAAATCGAAGAACTCAGCGGCATTTACAGCCAATGGTTCGATCTCGATCCTGCGGAAACCGAAGAAGGATGGGCACGATTGAGCGGGACAAAACGCTGACAAGCAAAGGAAACATCATGCAGGATAAAAACAACCTCTGCTGGCTCGATATGGAAATGACGGGGCTTAATCCCGAAACCGACCGCATTATCGAAGTCGCGATGATTATTACCGACTCGGATTTGAATGTATTGGCGCAATCCGAAGTTTACGCCGTCCACCAAAGCGACGAGCTGCTCAACAATATGGACGAGTGGAACACCGCCACACACGGTAGGACGGGACTGACACAGCGCGTACGCGAATCGTCGCATACCGAAGCCGAAGTCGAACAGAAACTGCTGGACTTTATGTCGGAATGGATACCCGAACGCGCCACGCCGATGTGCGGCAACTCCATCCACCAAGACCGGCGTTTTATGGTCAAATATATGCCGAAACTGGAAAACTACTTCCAC
The DNA here is from genome assembly GCF_943181435.1 of Neisseria sp. Marseille-Q6792. Next base: position 1,788,532 of record NZ_OW969598.1, on the reverse strand, counting down.
TACCGCAACCTTGACGTTTCTACGCTCAAAGAGCTTGCCAAACGCTGGAATCCGCCCGTTGCCAAAAGCGTCGTCAAACGAGGTTCGCACAAGGCATTGGACGACATTTTGGAAAGCATCGAAGAAATGCGCCACTACCGCGAACACTTCCTGATTTCCGCCACCAAACCCGATACGGAATAAGAAACAAAAAATGCCGTCTGAAACGCAGTTTGCATTTCAGACGGCATTTTTACAGCAGATTGAAATCAAAAATATACACGCCCGTCATTCCCGCGCAGGCGGGAATCCGGAAGGTCGGGCTTACCGTTATTTTCAATCATTACAGAAACTGAAAGGTCTGGATTCCCGCCTGCGCGGGAATGACGACGGTGTGCATTCTTATAGTGGATTAACAAAAATCAGGACAAGGCGACGAAGCCGCAGACAGTACAAATAGTACGGAACCGATTCACTCGGTGCTTCAGCACCTTAGAGAATCGTTCTCTTTGAGCTAAGGCGAGGCAACGCCGTACTGGTTTTTGTTAATCCACTATACTTCAATCTGCCAAACAAATCGAACAAAAAAACCCTGTCCGTCAAAACATCATTCAGCCATCGCCTTGAACACTTCAACCGCAACCGCAACCGTTTCGTCAATCAGCTCGGGCGTATGCGCGGCGGAAACGAAACCTGCTTCATAAGCGGACGGGCCGAAGGCAATGCCGCGGTCGAGCATGCCGTGGAAAAACTGTTTGAAGCCTTCAATATTGGAACGCGCCATATCGGCATAGTTTCGCGGCGCGTGTGCGGCGAAATACAGACCGAACATACCGCCCACGCTGTCGGCGGCAAACTCGATGCCCTCCGCATCCGCTGCCGTCTGAAAACCTTGAACCAACTGTTCGGTACGTGCCGTCAGGTTTTCATAGAAGCCTTCGCGCTGAATGATTTCCAGCGTTTTCAAGCCGGCAGCAACGGCAATCGGGTTGCCCGACAAGGTGCCTGCCTGATACACGCCGCCCAGCGGGGAAATACATTCCATGATGTCTTTGCGTCCGCCGAACGCGGCAAGCGGCATACCGCCGCCGATGACTTTGCCCATCGTGGTCAGGTCGGGCGTGATGCCGTGCAGCGATTGTGCGCCGCCGAGTGCGACGCGAAAACCGGTCATCACTTCGTCGTAAATCAACACCGCGCCGTGTTTTTCGGTCAATTCGCGCAGGGCTTTGACGAAGGCTTCGGTCGGGCGGACAAGGTTCATATTACCGACGAAAGGCTCCAAAATCACACAGGCAATGTCATTGCCGCTTTGAGCAAAGGCTTCTTCCAGTTGGGCGATATTGTTGTATTCGAGTACCAAAGTATGTTTGGTAAAGTCGGCAGGCACACCGGCGGAAGAAGGATTGCCAAACGTCAGCAGACCGCTGCCTGCTTTCACCAACAGGCTGTCGGAATGGCCGTGGTAGCAGCCTTCAAACTTGATGATTTTGTCGCGGCCGGTAAAACCGCGTGCCAGACGGATGGCGGTCATGGTCGCTTCCGTGCCGGAGCTGACAAGGCGCAGCCGTTCGACGGACGGCATGATTTTGGCGATTTCTTCGGCGATGACGATTTCGCCCTCGGTGGGCGCGCCGAACGACAAACCGCCCAAGGCAGCTTCGCGCACGGCTTCGATGACTTCGGGGTGCGCGTGTCCGACAATCGCAGGGCCCCAAGAGCCGACATAGTCGGTGTAGCGCGTGCCGTTTTCGTCCCAAACATACGCGCCTTCGGCTTTTTTGATAAAGCGCGGCACGCCGCCGACACTGCCGAATGCGCGGACGGGGGAATTCACGCCGCCGGGGATGATGGCTTTGGCGCGGTCGAATAAAATTTCGTTACGGTTCATATTTATCCTCAAATGCCGTCTGAACGGCAGGTTTCGGGCTTGGAAGCAGAAAGCCCCATTTTATCATTTTTCAGGTTTCGCCAAGGATTTGCCCGCTTCTTTGCGGATGACGTCAACCGTATCCCGGATGACGGAACGCTCGTCTTTTTCCACTTTATGTGTAAAGCGGTAATCCCGGACAACTCCCTCCCCGTCGTAATCCACACACCACTCCCAATGCTGGCGTTCTGATTTCATATAAATGAAATTGGTCGGCAAAAAATTATAAATCGGCAGGCTGACTTCATGATAGGCATAACAGCCGAACGGATTTTGCCGCCCGAAACGCGCTTCCACTTCCGCCCGCGTCGTCTTGCCCCTAACCACAAACTGAGCGATTTTTTCTTCCGTCTGATCACGCAGGAACTGATGTTCCCTGTCGCCGAAATTGCTGGTACACGCACACAGCAGCAATGCCGCCCATACAACTGGTCTCATATACATCTCCGTCAAATCAAACCTTCATTATACAGCCGTCCAAACCGAATAAATTCATATTAAAAACAATATTCTGTTTACAAAACCCACATCGTGCTATAATCCGCACCAATTTTCAGACGGCATTGTCGTGCCGTCTGAAATTTTTTCATTCCAACAACAATCAGCCCCGCAATTACGGCTGCCTGAGAAAGACACAAACCATGAAAAAAGTATTTATCCGTACCTTCGGTTGCCAAATGAACGAGTACGACAGCGAAAAAATGCTGTCCGTCCTTGCCGAAGAACACGGCGGCATCGAGCAGGTTACCCAGCCCGACGACGCCGACATCATCTTGTTCAACACCTGTTCCGTGCGTGAAAAAGCGCAAGAAAAAGTTTTCTCCGATTTGGGCCGCGTGCGCCCGCTCAAAGAAAAAAATCCCGACCTCATCATCGGCGTTGCCGGCTGCGTCGCCTCGCAAGAAGGCGAAAACATCGTCAAACGCGCGCCGTATGTGGACGTGGTTTTCGGCCCGCAAACGCTGCACCGCCTGCCCAAACTCATCGTCGACAAAGAAACCACCGGTCTCTCGCAAATCGATATTTCCTTCCCCGAAATCGAAAAATTCGACCACCTGCCGCCTGCGCGCGTAGAAGGCGGTTCGGCATTCATTTCCATTATGGAAGGCTGTTCCAAATACTGCTCTTACTGCGTCGTCCCTTACACCCGCGGCGAAGAATTCTCCCGCCCGCTCAACGACGTATTGACCGAGATTGCCGGTTTGGCGCAACAAGGCGTTAAAGAAATCAACCTCTTAGGCCAAAACGTCAATGCCTATCGCGGCGAAATGGAAAACGGCGAAATCTGCGACTTTGCCACTTTGTTGCGCATTGTCCACGAAATCCCCGGTATCGAACGCCTGCGCTTTACCACCAGCCATCCGCGCGAATTTACCGACGCGATTATCGAGTGCTACCGCGACCTGCCGAAGCTGGTTTCCCACCTGCACCTGCCGATTCAAAGCGGTTCCGACCGCGTATTGAGCGCGATGAAACGCGGCTATACCGCTTTGGAATACAAATCCATCATCCGCAAACTGCGTGCCATCCGCCCTGATTTGTGCCTGAGCAGCGACTTCATCGTCGGCTTCCCCGGCGAGACCGAGCGCGAGTTCGAGCAAACCTTGAAACTGGTCAAAGACATTGCCTTCGACTTGAGTTTCGTCTTTATTTACAGTCCGCGCCCTGGCACGCCTGCTGCCAACCTGCACGACGACACGCCGCATGAAGAAAAAGTGCGCCGCCTCGAAGCTTTGAACGAAGTCATCGAAGCCGAAACCGCGCGCATCAACCAAACCATGGTCGGCACGGTTCAACGCTGCCTGGTCGAAGGTATCTCCAAAAAAGACCCCGACCAACTGCAAGCCCGTACCGCCAACAACCGCGTGGTCAACTTTACCGGCACACCCGACATGATTAACCAAATGATCGATTTGGAAATCACCGAGGCCTACACCTTCTCCCTGCGCGGCAAAGTTGTCGAAGCCTAAACCCTCACGCCGAGAAAATGCCGTCTGAAACGTTTCAGACGGCATTTTTCAGTCTTGCAGCGTACCGGTTCAATTGACAGCAGATTGAAATATAGTGGATTAACTTTAAACCAGTACGGCGTTGCCTCGTCTTGTCCTGATTTTTGTTAATCCACTATAGAACACGCCAAACATCAGAACGTTTTGTTAAACTCGACAAACACCCGATTTTTCTCATATTCGTTGAACACGTCGTTACTCCACGTTTCGCGGTGCGACAGCGTCAGGCGCGGCGTGATGCCTTTGAAATGCAATGCCCGGTGCCAAAGGCTCAAGGATGTGTCCAATTCTTTATCCCTGCGCCTTTCCCCTTTAAAACCGCTGAAAAAGCCGGGTTTTTCATAATGCCGTTTCGCCGCGCCGAGGCGCAACAGCGAAGACAGGCCGCTGCCGCCCCATTCCTGTCCCCAGGCAAAGCGCAGGCCGTAACGGTTGAAATTGTCGCCACGGTCGGCAGGGTTGCGCTCGCGGTAAAAATCCAAACCGCCCGTCCAATATTGGCGCGCATTCCGGTAAAACACCAGCGAATTGGAAATTTGCAAATGGGTATTGTCGGAACGCGCCCGGCGCGTATTCTTCAAACGCCCCCACTCCGCCGAAGACAGCGTTTGCCATTTCGGGGTTTGCCAACGGTTGAAATAAAGGCGTGCGCCGTTGGCGTAAGAATAAGCGTCGTTGCCGTAGGTGCGGCGTTCATGGAACACTGCCAGCCCGACATCTTTACGCCGGTCGGCAAAACCGATGCCGCCGGAAACACCTGCCGTCATATCGTTGAATTTCTTATTCCCCGGATAAACCCTGCCGGACACGTCGCCGCCCGCCGTCGTGTACCAGCCGTTTTTCAGCGACCATTTTTTCTCCGCGCCGAGCCGGTAATTGACCGCCGTGCCGTCCACCTGTTTCGGGAAAGTCCAGTTGCCGTACTGCTGCTGTTTCGGAGCTTGGTTGATATTGTGTTCGCGGGTAACGCTGAAACCGCCGTTTACCTTCCACGCATCGCGTTCGCGCAATGCCTTGCGGTACAGCTCGACCTGTTCCATAAGCTGCGGCGGCAGGTTTTCCGCCTTCAGGCGGTCGAACTGGTCTGCCGCCGCCTCGTTCTGCCTGTCTTCAAACAATGCCGCCGCCAAACGCATACGGACGGCGGGCGCGTCGGGTTGGGCGGCAATCAATTCCCGGTAATGGGAAATCGCTTCTTTCACCCTACCGTCTGCCTGCGCCAAAATCCCTTGTGCATAAAGTGCCAGCATCTTATCCTGCTGCGCCTGTTGTAGGTAAATCGGCAAAATAACGCGGATACCGGCAATATTGTTTGAAACTACTGCGGAATACATCGCGCGGGACAGCAATTCGGGATTTTTCAGCAGGGTTTCGCCGTCAATCTGCAAAACTTTTCCTTTTTCCCGCACCTGCCCCGGTACCTTCTCCCTGTCGATCGGTTTGGCCTCCGCTTCATGAAGCCTGAACTCGGGACGGCTTCTCAAATCCGGTTCGCGCGGTGTTTCTTCGGCATATGCCGCGCTTGCCAATAAAGGCAGCAGCAGCATCCATCTGTTTCGTGCAGGCATAAATGTCTTCCCACAAAAATAAAAATAAAAAATAACCATTATCAACCAGCGGATTGTATCAGTTTTTTATGCCGCTGTTCCAAACCCTGCCGCCCGATGCCGCGACAATGCCGTCTGAAGCCAGAATCGGGTTTCAGACGGCAGCAAAAACCGGCGGTTTTCCGCCGGTTTCATCATTATGCCCCGCCCTTCGGGGCGGCAGGGTTCGGATCGGTGTGCCGCCTGTGCGTCAAAACATTTCCCGACGCATCAAAACAGCCATTTGAGCGACAATGCGGCTTCTTTGTCGCCGTCCGTCCTTTTGCCATATCCGATGCGTGCGGACATATGGCCTTTCCAACCGGCTTCAATGCCGAACCGCCCTTCGAGCACCGTCCTGCCTGCCAGCGTCTGTTTTTCGCCGTCCATTTCCACGCCGAAAGATTTTGACCTGTGCAAAACATTAAAAGCGGCAAAAGGCTGAAGATTGACACCATTACGCAAAGCAAAACGGTTTTTTGCCCGAATGCCGACGCGGCTTTGCCACTGACCGCTACCGAGCAGTCCGACCCCCGTCCCCTCACTGTCGGTAAAGCCGCCGTTTACGCCCAAGTAGGTAAACTGCGCCTGCGGTTGCAGGTAAAACCGCACATTATTGCCTTTTCCGACAACGCCTTCCGCCACAAGCGTGTTGTAGCCGCCTTCGACAGAAGCCGTCCAACCTTTGGTTTTGTAGCGTTCCGCACGATTTTCATCATTGATGCGGTGTTTGAAACGTTGGTATTGCAACCAGCCGTCCAAATACGCACCCGTTTGTTTATCGCGCAACTGATGCCACGCAGCATAAACACCCCCGCCATAACCATGCAAATAACTGCCTGCCGCACCGCCTTTGCCGTTGACTGATGCGTGCTGGCCGACCCTGCCGCCCATCACGCCGATTGCCAGTCGGCTGCCTTCATTTTGCCGTACAAACACCTCGCCGCCGATTTGCACGCCTTTGCGCCGCCCGTCCGCAGCCGCGCCGCCCCGTATATTTTGATGCGACCGGCCGCCGATGAAGCGCAGCCACAATTTTTGACGGGACGGATCGGCGGCATACACGTCGTCGCCTCTGTCGGCGGCACGCAGCCCAAACAAAGTATTTGCCGCATAAGCCTGTTGGGCATATAAAACCGCTTCCGCCTCAGGGATAGCCAAACGCTGCACACCCAAGCAAAATCCGCCTTCGCATTGCTTGAGCAATAATTCGTACAGTCCCTGCCGGTAATTTTGTTTAAACGCAAACGAATTAGGGTCTGCCTTTTCCGCCGCAATCAGTTTGCGCCCGTCGAGCGTTTTCAGATTTTCCGGTCGGCGTTCCAAAACCACGCCGGATTGTCCGCTGACTTTGTCTTCAAAGGTCAGGGCGGGTTCGTCCGACTCCCGCACGTCGTAGCCGAACAGGAAATCCGCGCCGCCCTGATACGCTTTATGGACGGTCAGTTTTTCATCTTTCGTGTTCAGGCGGATGCGGGCATTATCGGAAGTTTCCAGCGTATGGATGTCGGAATGGCGGCGCGGTTCCCAAAGGGAATCTTTCAGCGTCATCTTGGTCAGTTCCAACACCTGTCCGGCGACGTGGGATTTGTTTTCGATTTTGACGTGCAGTGTTTTATTGAAGATGTTGTCGAGATTAATCTGTGGTGTATAAGGAGTAAGTACGGCGTCTTCTATCAATTGATTAATTATATTGGGTCTTTTCTGTTTAAGTATATCAAATGTTCCTCCAAGCTGTTTTCTATATACTTCCTCAACTATTTTTTTATTTTTTTCCCAATCTTCGGGTTTCGTGTCGTACAAAGCCTTTAATTGCTTCTTAACCGCATCCTTTAAATTATCCCCGTAAGTATCTGTAACATATTTCTTAACAACGGGCATATTATCGACGGCGAGGATGCCGCTATTGTAGTTTTTACCCGTGATATTGATTTCGTCATACCCGTATTCGGATGAATTTTGATCGGTTTTGCCGCTGGAAAAATAATGGGAAACACCGTTTACCGGCTTGTCTGAAAATGAAAAATCGGCAGCATCGCCAATATTTGTAGAACGAGTATCCGAACCGGGCTGATAACTGAAAGCACCGAAGCAATCAAAAGATATGCTGCACGGGCCGCGCCAAACGTGGGAATTTCTGTCTTCCGCCGCTTCTAAAATAAATTTGTTTTTAATCTCGGCTTCTTTGACGGGATCGTACGCATCCGAACCCCAAGCATATGGCGTGCAAAACAGCGATAAAACAGATAATGTTAATAGATTAACCCGACCGCTTGCTTGCTTGCTTGCTTGCTTGCTTGCTTGCTTGCTTGCTTGCTTGCTTGCTTGCTTGCTTGCTTGCTTGCTTGCTTGCTTGCTTTCAGTGTCATGAGAAATTTTCCTTTGTCAAGTGTTGAAATTATAATGATTATATGCTACATCACACTACATCGCAATGAAAAATCAGGAAAAACAAAAAACCCCTCCGCCGTCATTCCCGCGAAAGCGGGAATCCAGACCTTTCGGGGCGGAAACTTATCGGATAAAACGGTTCCCCCTGCATCCTGGATTCCCACTTTCGTGGGAATGACGGGATATAGGTTTCCCTACGGACTTGTTCAGATTCCCGCCTGCGCGGGAATGACGGAATTTCAGATTATTGTTTTTGATTTTCTGTTTTGTGGGAATAACGGGATTTTGGATGATGTGCATTTATCGGGAAAACTAAAACCCCTCTGCCGTCATTCCCGCGAAAGCGGGAATCTAGACCTTTCGGGGCGGAAACTTATCGGATAAAACGGTTTCCCCTGCATCCTAGATTCCCACTTTCGTGGGAATGACGGGATATAGGTTTCCCTACGGACGTGTTCAGATTACCGCCTGCGCGGGAATGACGGAATTTCAGATTGTTGTTTTTGATTTTCTGTTTTGTGGGAATAACGGGATTTTGGATGATGTGCATTTATCGGGAAAACTAAAAACCCTCCGCCGTCATTCCCGCGAAAGCGGGAATCTAGAATTTTAATGCCGCAAGAATTTATCGGAGATGACCAGAGTTTAAAGGTCTGGGTTCCCGCCTGCGCGGGAATGACGGTTTAGAAATCACCCGAAACGAGAAAAAGAACCGAAACTGAACAAGCCGGATTCCCGCCTGTGCGGGAATGACGGAATTTCAGATTGTTGTTTTTGATTTTCTGTTTTTGTGGGAATAACGGGATTTTGGATGATGTGCATTTATCGGGAAAACTAAAAATCCTCCGCCGTCATTCCCGTGAAAGCGGGAATCCAGACCTTTCGGGGCAGAAACTTATCAGATAAAACAGTTTCCCCTGCATCCTGGATTCCCACTTTCGTGGGAATGACGGGATATAGATTTCCCTACGGACGTGTTCAGATTCCCGCCTGCGCGGGAATGACGGCTCAAAAGTTACGAAACGAAAAATAACCGAAACCAGACAAATCGGATTCCCGCGCGGGCGGGAATGACGATAAGCGTAATTTCAATCTGCCATATTGTCTTTTCACTTGCCTGAAAACAGATTTCAGCCGCCTATCCCTGCATCCGGTGGCTGATGTAGTCGGCAATCAAATCCCGCTTTTCCCAAAAAAACTTCTGCATTTTTTGTTCGGAATACAGTTTGCGTACCAGAGTGGGCAGACCGCTGTGGACGATGGCGGCGATTTCTTTGTTGCCTTCTTCTTCCTGCATTGCCGTCTGAAAATCCATGCCCCTGCCTTTCAGATATGCTGCAAGGCGGTTGCGGATGTGTGAATTGAGTTCGATGGATTTGAGCATTTTGCCTCCGTTTTCGATAACGATTATATTTAATCCGTCTGTATGCCTTATTTTATCATGTTTCACGGGCGGTTTGCCTGTACAATACCGCTTTTCAGTATGATGTGCTGGCATTTATGTATTCTTGGTTCAAACTGTTTCACCTGTTTTTTGTTATTTCATGGTTTGCCGGCCTGTTTTACCTGCCGAGGATTTTTGTCAATATGGCAATGATTGGTGCGCCGCGCGGCAATCCCGAGTATGTGCGTCTGTCGGGCATGGCGGTGCGGTTGTACCGTTTTATGTCCCCTTTAGGTTTCGGTGCGGTCGTGTTCGGCTCGGCGATACCGTTTGCCGCCGGTTGGTGGGGCAGCGGTTGGGTACATGTCAAACTGTGTTTGGGCTTGATGCTCTTGGCCTATCAGCTGTATTGCGGCGTGCTGCTGCGTCGTTTTCAGAATTACAGCAATACTTTCTCACACCGCTGGTATCGCGTATTTAACGAAATCCCTGTACTGCTGATGATAGGTGCGCTTTACCTGGTTGTGTTCAAACCGTTTTGACGGAGCATCTTATGCCGGTAGAAATCGAACGCCGCTTTTTGATTGAAAATGACAAATGGCATCAATACGCCGATGAGCCGCTGCTCTTGAAACAGGCTTATCTTTCTGTCGAGAAAGAACGTACCGTCCGTGTCCGTATTGTCGGACAACGGGCGTGGCTGACACTGAAAGGCTATATTTCGGAACTCAGCCGCAGTGAGTTTGAATACGAAATCCCGCTTGCAGATGCGGAAAAGATGATGGAATCGATGTGCCCGTTTAAAATGGAAAAATGGCGCTATCCGGTCAGATGGGGCGGCAGCCTGTTTGAAATCGATGTTTTTCTTGGCGAAAACGCGCCTTTAGTCGTTGCGGAAATTGAGTTGCCCGACGAGAATGCCGATTTTGACCGGCCGGACTGGCTGGGACGGGAAATCACTTCAGACGGCATGTTTACCAATGCGTACTTGAGCAAACACCCGTTCTCAAGCTGGAAAAATGCCGTCTGAAACGGCTTCAGACGGCATCTGCCTTGCGGTTATCCCTTGAGGTAATGCACGAATGTATATGCAACGCCTTTGCTGCTGACACGGCGTTCCGTCCGCTCTGCTTCTTTCCAATGCGTCCGGTCTATTTCGGGGAAAAATGCATCTCCTTCCACAGACAAATCCACTTCGGTTATCCGCAAATCGGTCGCCAACGGCATCGCTTGTGCGTATATCTGCGCACCGCCCATAATGACGGCTTCTTCCGCGCCTGCGCACAATGCCAATGCCGCCTCTAAACTTGCCGCCGTTTCCGCGCCTGCCGCGCAATAATCCGCCTGCCTGCTAATAACAATGTTTCTTCTTTCAGGCAGGGGTTTGACCGGTAAAGACTCCCATGTTTTCCGTCCCATTATCACCGGTTTCCCCAAGGTATATGCTTTGAAAAATGCAAAATCTTCCGGAATATGCCAAAGCATAGCGTTTCCCGCCCCAATGCACAGATTCTCCGCACACGCTGCAATTAAGGTTATTTTAGTCATATCGTCTCCATAAAAATGCCGTCTGAAAGCTTCAGACGGCATTTTATGATATTCCGTATCAAAAATCTCAACTTGCCCGAGCAATACGTATTTTGTTGGCACCCGCCAACAATGCCAACAGTTCTTCAGTCGCATCCCAACCGATACACGCATCGGTAATGCTCTTACCGTAAACTTCCGGCTTATCCTGTCTGCCTTCTATTAAATGGCTTTCTACCATTACACCCATAATATTGCTCCCGTCCTGCTCCAATTGGGCGGCAATATCCCGTGCCACGTCCATCTGCTTGGTATAATCCTTGCGGCTGTTAGCATGGCTGCAATCAATCATCAGCTTGTCGGTTACGCCTGCCGCACGCAGTTGTTCCGCCGCAGCACTGACGTGTTCCGCATCATAATTCGGCTCTTTACCGCCCCGCAAAATAACATGACAATCTGGATTGCCACTGGTATGGACAATGGCGGAATGTCCGGCTTTAGTTACAGACAAGAAATGATGGGAATGGCTCGCCGCACCAATTGCATCGATTGCAATCTTCAAATTACCATCCGTACCGTTTTTAAAGCCGACGGGACAGGACAGACCGCTTGCCAATTCACGGTGGACCTGGCTTTCAGTCGTCCGTGCACCGATTGCCCCCCAAGAAATCAAGTCGGCATAATACTGGGGTGTAATCATATCCAAAAATTCGGTAGAGGCAGGCATGCCCATATTGTTCAGGGATAACAACAGACTGCGCGCCTGACGCAAACCGAAATTGATATCGAATGTTCCGTCCAAGTGCGGGTCGTTAATCAAACCTTTCCAACCCACCGTCGTTCTCGGCTTCTCGAAATAAACTCGCATCACAATCAAAAGCTCGTTTTCATACTGCTTGCGGAGTTTCAACAAACGCTCCGCATATTCCAACGCCGCTTTTGGATCGTGAATCGAACACGGCCCGATAATGACCAAGAGCCGTTTATCCTTACCATGCACCAAATCCGAAATCTCATGGCGCGTACGGTGAACCAGACCCGAAGCCTCTTTGGAAATTGGCAGCTCGTAAAGATGGGCAATCGGCGGCAGCAGTTCTTTAACTTCTTTAATCTTAATATCGTCAGTGGGGTAATGGTGTGTCATCGGGTATCTTTCCTGATTGGTTTTGTATATAGATTACATGGTTTGTATAACCATAACAAGCTCAATAGTCCACCGCAAAGCTATTTTATTCCAAAATAACCGACAAAGCTTTTTTTATAGATTTTAAATTTCATATTTTTAATATTTTAGAAATTTTATTCCAAATAAAAAGAAAATAAATTGATAAAAACAATACTCGCCATTCATTCAGGCAAACCTGCACGGCAAAACCGAAACAACCGAAAATACACAGAAACCCCTTGAAAAGAAAATAAACGAATTAATTAAAAAAAGATTTAATTGATAAGTGGGCATTTCCCTGCAATCTTTTTAACTTATCTTCATTGCAGAAAACAGGACATGAAAAAACCTTACTTACACGCTCATTGGCAGCCGTTTTTGCCGACACAATGGCAAACGTTCTCGATTTTATCGCCAAAGGCGAGTACAAAGTCTTTACCGGAAAGGCACTACTGGCAATTTGAAAAAAATAACGCAAGCCGGTTATCGGTTTGCGTGCGGACATACCGTTTGACGAACGTCACGGTATGCGTTTTGAAGCGACATACAACAAAAATAAAATCGATATCTACAATAAAGAAGGGAAGAAGCTTAACAGCATAATAAGCAAAACAGCTACAGTGTATGCCGGCTATACCCACACCCAATCGGTCAGCGAATCCACACGCTTCCGTAGCGGCATCGGTCTGGGATACAGTACATCCAAGCGGAACGTCCTCTGGGAGAAAGGCGCGACGGCTACGCCCGTCTCTTCAAAAGGTAAACACCTTATAGACAGCGAAATTCATCAAAACCTTGTGAAGGCTGATCCCTAACTCCGCGAGCAGATCCCCATGTAGATTTGCACGGCAAAACCAAAGTGGCGACCACTCAAATGGGGGCTTCCCACGATATCAGCACAAGCACCAAAGTATAGGAATTTGGCGCTGGTCTGAATGAGGGCAAACAACTGACCGACGGTCTCAACATGGAATTTGGTCCGTACTACCGCCATGGTGCAACCCGCAACACCGAGCTTATCTTAGATAGCAACAAATTTAAAATGGGCGGTATAAAATTCAACGAATACGGTTTCCGCGTAGCCGCAAAGTTCTAATTCCCTTACGCATGAAAGGCAATATAGAAGTGCCGCCTTTGCCAATTTTCAACAGAAATATTCCGTAGCACAGTTTACCTCATTGTTTCACACAGACCGGAAGTGCCGTCTGAAAAGCAATTTTCAGACGGCACATAGTCAATTAAAATCAAATATGTACGCCCCATTCTCTCTTGAGCGGGCATACAAATAGTTGGCTTTACGCTCATAAGCAACCATTACTGAAACAGCAGATTTTAATTCCATCAACACAGCCATAACAAAATCAAACACCCTGCCCCACTATAAAGCACACACAATAAAACACCGCCCGACCTATGGTCAGACGGCACTTTATCAGCACTTACGCTCTACTTTTTAGCAGTCGGTAAAGCCGGTTTAGCAGGGGCCTTAGCCGCAGGCGCGCCGACAGAAGCCTGATCCTTCAGCTTCGCCAACACCGCAGGGCCGATACCCTTAACCTTCGTCAACTCATCCACAGACTTGAACGCACCGTTTTGCGCACGGTATTCCACAATGGCCTTTGCCTTCGCCGGACCTATTCCCGGCAGCGCCTCCAATTCCTGCTGAGAAGCGGCATTGACGTTTACCGCAGCAAAAGAGAAGGCGCAGGAGAACAGCATACAGAACAATACAAACATTTTTTTCATGGTTTTTCCTTCAACGTGTGGTAAATAATAAAATTACGTCATTTTAAAATGAATATCCCAAAGTTTCAAGTTGTCCCTCCACAAACCCAACCGGACACCGTACAGATACCGTCCTACCACCCCCGACATTTTTTCCGGGCAAAGCAAAAACCCCCGGATATCCGGGGGTTTTCTGAATGGGTGTTTGGCAGTGACCTACTTTCGCATGGAAGAACCACACTATCATCGGCGCTGAGTCGTTTCACGGTCCTGTTCGGGATGGGAAGGCGTGGGACCAACTCGCTATGGCCGCCAAACTTAAACTGTTACAAATCGGTAAAGCCTTAATCAATATATTCGGTAATGACTGAATCAGTCAGTAAGCTTTTATCTCTTGAAGTTCTTCAAATGATAGAGTCAAGCCTCACGAGCAATTAGTATGGGTTAGCTTCACGCGTTACCGCGCTTCCACACCCCACCTATCAACGTCCTGGTCTCGAACGACTCTTTAGTGTGGTTAAACCACAAGGGAAGTCTCATCTTCAGGCGAGTTTCGCGCTTAGATGCTTTCAGCGCTTATCTCTTCCGAACTTAGCTACCCGGCTATGCAACTGGCGTTACAACCGGTACACCAGAGGTTCGTCCACTCCGGTCCTCTCGTACTAGGAGCAGCCCCCGTCAAACTTCCAACGCCCACTGCAGATAGGGACCAAACTGTCTCACGACGTTTTAAACCCAGCTCACGTACCACTTTAAATGGCGAACAGCCATACCCTTGGGACCGACTACAGCCCCAGGATGTGATGAGCCGACATCGAGGTGCCAAACTCCGCCGTCGATATGAACTCTTGGGCGGAATCAGCCTGTTATCCCCGGAGTACCTTTTATCCGTTGAGCGATGGCCCTTCCATACAGAACCACCGGATCACTATGTCCTGCTTTCGCACCTGCTCGACTTGTCGGTCTCGCAGTTAAGCTACCTTTTGCCATTGCACTATCAGTCCGATTTCCGACCGGACCTAGGTAACCTTCGAACTCCTCCGTTACTCTTTGGGAGGAGACCGCCCCAGTCAAACTGCCTACCATGCACGGTCCCCGACCCGGATTACGGGTCTGGGTTAGAACCTCAAAGACACCAGGGTGGTATTTCAAGGACGGCTCCACAGAGACTGGCGTCTCTGCTTCTAAGCCTCCCACCTATCCTACACAAGTGACTTCAAAGTCCAATGCAAAGCTACAGTAAAGGTTCACGGGGTCTTTCCGTCTAGCAGCGGGTAGATTGCATCTTCACAACCACTTCAACTTCGCTGAGTCTCGGGAGGAGACAGTGTGGCCATCGTTACGCCATTCGTGCGGGTCGGAACTTACCCGACAAGGAATTTCGCTACCTTAGGACCGTTATAGTTACGGCCGCCGTTTACTGGGGCTTCGATCCGATGCTCTCACATCTTCAATTAACCTTCCAGCACCGGGCAGGCGTCACACCCTATACGTCCACTTTCGTGTTAGCAGAGTGCTGTGTTTTTAATAAACAGTCGCAGCCACCTATTCTCTGCGACCCTCCAGGGCTTACGGAGCAAGTCCTTAACCTTAGAGGGCATACCTTCTCCCGAAGTTACGGTATCAATTTGCCGAGTTCCTTCTCCCGAGTTCTCTCAAGCGCCTTAGAATTCTCATCCTGCCCACCTGTGTCGGTTTGCGGTACGGTTCGATTCAAACTGAAGCTTAGTGGCTTTTCCTGGAAGCGTGGTATCGGTTACTTCGTGTCCGTAGACACTCGTCGTCACTTCTCGGTGTTAAGAAGACCCGGATTTGCCTAAGTCTTCCACCTACCGGCTTAAACAAGCTATTCCAACAGCTTGCTAACCTAACCTTCTCCGTCCCCACATCGCATTTGAATCAAGTACAGGAATATTAACCTGTTTCCCATCGACTACGCATTTCTGCCTCGCCTTAGGGGCCGACTCACCCTACGCCGATGAACGTTGCGTAGGAAACCTTGGGCTTTCGGCGAGCGGGCTTTTCACCCGCTTTATCGCTACTCATGTCAACATTCGCACTTCTGATACCTCCAGCACACTTTACAATGCACCTTCATCGGCCTACAGAACGCTCCCCTACCATGCCGGTAAACCGGCATCCGCAGCTTCGGTTATAGATTTGAGCCCCGTTACATCTTCCGCGCAGGACGACTCGACCAGTGAGCTATTACGCTTTCTTTAAATGATGGCTGCTTCTAAGCCAACATCCTGGCTGTCTATGCCTTCCCACTTCGTTTACCACTTAATCTATCATTTGGGACCTTAGCTGGCGGTCTGGGTTGTTTCCCTCTTGACAACGGACGTTAGCACCCGCTGTCTGTCTCCCGAGGAACCACTTGATGGTATTCTGAGTTTGCCATGGGTTGGTAAGTTGCAATAACCCCCTAGCCATAACAGTGCTTTACCCCCATCAGTGTCTTGCTCGAGGCACTACCTAAATAGTTTTCGGGGAGAACCAGCTATCTCCGAGTTTGTTTAGCCTTTCACCCCTATCCACAGCTCATCCCCGCATTTTGCAACATGCGTGGGTTCGGTCCTCCAGTACCTGTTACGGCACCTTCAACCTGGCCATGGATAGATCACTCGGTTTCGGGTCTACACCCAGCAACTAATCGCCCTATTAAGACTCGGTTTCCCTACGCCTCCCCTATTCGGTTAAGCTCGCTACTGAATGTAAGTCGTTGACCCATTATACAAAAGGTACGCAGTCACACCACTAGGGTGCTCCCACTGTTTGTATGCATCAGGTTTCAGGTTCTATTTCACTCCCCTCCCGGGGTTCTTTTCGCCTTTCCCTCACGGTACTGGTTCACTATCGGTCGATGATGAGTATTTAGCCTTGGAGGATGGTCCCCCCATATTCAGACAGGATTTCACGTGTCCCGCCCTACTTTTCGTACGCTTAGTACCACTATTGAGATTTCGAATACGGGACTATCACCCACTATGGTCAAGCTTCCCAGCTTGTTCTTCTATCTCGACAGTTATTACGTACAGGCTCCTCCGCGTTCGCTCGCCACTACTTGCGGAATCTCGGTTGATTTCTTTTCCTCCGGGTACTTAGATGGTTCAGTTCTCCGGGTTCGCTTCTCTAAGTCTATGTATTCAACTTAGGATACTGCACAGAATGCAGTGGGTTTCCCCATTCGGACATCGCGGGATCATAGCTTTATTGCCAGCTCCCCCGCGCTTTTCGCAGGCTTACACGTCCTTCGTCGCCTATCATCGCCAAGGCATCCACCTGATGCACTTATTCACTTGACTCTATCATTTCAAGAACTTCTTTGACTTCGTTTACCTACCCGTTGACTAGGGAAGTAAACTTGAAATTCCTACTTTGATAAAGCTTACTGCTTTGTTGTGTCTTAATCCTGCCTTTTGTGTTTCAGGATTAAGTCGATACAATCATCACCCAAATACTGTGTTTGTTTTCTTTTCTCTTGCGAGAGATTTTTACCCTTTGCAAAGGGTAAAAATCAAAACAAACTCATTGTCTTTGTTTGTTGATTTCGGCTTTCCAATTTGTTAAAGATCGATGCGTCGTTATTTTACTCCGCAAATCAAAATAAGTTGCTATAAAATATAAAAGTACAAATAAAATAAAAGCAACTGGATTACTTTGATTTGCAAAGTTTTGGTGGAGGCAAACGGGATCGAACCGATGACCCCCTGCTTGCAAAGCAGGTGCTCTACCAACTGAGCTATGCCCCCGTTATTGGTGGGTCTGGGAGGACTTGAACCTCCGACCCCACGCTTATCAAGCGTGTGCTCTAACCAGCTGAGCTACAAACCCGGATTCTCTTCTTAAGCGAACCTTGCCTTCACTCAAGCTTCTTCCGCATCTTTTCAGTTTACCGATAAGTGTGAATGCCTAAAGCCTCTTCTTTCTCTAGAAAGGAGGTGATCCAGCCGCAGGTTCCCCTACGGCTACCTTGTTACGACTTCACCCCAGTCATGAAGCATACCGTGGTAAGCGGACCCCTTGCGGTTATCCTACCTACTTCTGGTATCCCCCACTCCCATGGTGTGACGGGCGGTGTGTACAAGACCCGGGAACGTATTCACCGCAGTATGCTGACCTGCGATTACTAGCGATTCCGACTTCATGCACTCGAGTTGCAGAGTGCAATCCGGACTACGATCGGTTTTGTGAGATTGGCTCCACCTCGCGGCTTGGCTACCCTCTGTACCGACCATTGTATGACGTGTGAAGCCCTGGTCATAAGGGCCATGAGGACTTGACGTCATCCCCACCTTCCTCCGGCTTGTCACCGGCAGTCTCATTAGAGTGCCCAACTGAATGATGGCAACTAATGACAAGGGTTGCGCTCGTTGCGGGACTTAACCCAACATCTCACGACACGAGCTGACGACAGCCATGCAGCACCTGTGTTACGGCTCCCGAAGGCACTCCTCCGTCTCTGGAGGATTCCGTACATGTCAAGACCAGGTAAGGTTCTTCGCGTTGCATCGAATTAATCCACATCATCCACCGCTTGTGCGGGTCCCCGTCAATTCCTTTGAGTTTTAATCTTGCGACCGTACTCCCCAGGCGGTCAATTTCACGCGTTAGCTACGCTACTGAACAATCAAGTTGCCCAACAGCTAATTGACATCGTTTAGGGCGTGGACTACCAGGGTATCTAATCCTGTTTGCTACCCACGCTTTCGAGCATGAACGTCAGTGTTATCCCAGGAGGCTGCCTTCGCCATCGGTATTCCTCCACATCTCTACGCATTTCACTGCTACACGTGGAATTCTACCTCCCTCTGACACACTCTAGTCACCCAGTTCAGAACGCAGTTCCCAGGTTGAGCCCGGGGATTTCACATCCTGCTTAAGTAACCGTCTGCGCTCGCTTTACGCCCAGTAATTCCGATTAACGCTCGCACCCTACGTATTACCGCGGCTGCTGGCACGTAGTTAGCCGGTGCTTATTCTTCAGGTACCGTCATCAGCCGCTGATATTAGCAACAGCCTTTTCTTCCCTGACAAAAGTCCTTTACAACCCGAAGGCCTTCTTCAGACACGCGGCATGGCTGGATCAGGCTTGCGCCCATTGTCCAAAATTCCCCACTGCTGCCTCCCGTAGGAGTCTGGGCCGTGTCTCAGTCCCAGTGTGGCGGATCATCCTCTCAGACCCGCTACTGATCGTCGCCTTGGTAGGCCTTTACCCCACCAACTAGCTAATCAGATATCGGCCGCTCGAATAGCGCAAGGCCCGAAGGTCCCCTGCTTTCCCTCTCAAGACGTATGCGGTATTAGCTGATCTTTCGATCAGTTATCCCCCACTACTCGGTACGTTCCGATATGTTACTCACCCGTTCGCCACTCGCCACCCAAGAAGCAAGCTTCTCTGTGCTGCCGTCCGACTTGCATGTGTAAAGCATGCCGCCAGCGTTCAATCTGAGCCAGGATCAAACTCTTATGTTCAATCTCTAACTTTTTAACTTCTGGTCTGCTTCAAAGAAACCAACAGGACAATGTTCAAAACATTATCTTGTCTGTCTTTCAAACAGTGTGAGGCTCAAGGCACTCACACTTATCGGTAATCTGTTTTGTTAAAGAGCGTTTGAACTGCTTCATCACCGCCGTTTCGTCAGCAGCGAAGAAGCGAACTATACGCTTGAAGAGATTTGCGGTCAACCGTTTTCTTGAAAAATTTTTATAAAAATATTTATCATATTGTTTATAAATTAATTTATATTTATTAACCTGCTTTTGCCATATAAAATTCTTCCAGCGCATGAGAGATATTTTCAGCCTGCCATGCATTTTTCAAAGGTGCAGTAATTTCGATTTCTTGTTGTTGATAGGTAAATTGTATTTTCCATGCATACAGGAACGTAGTTTCGGATTCTGTCCCTCCATATAAGCGGTCCCCAAAAATAGGACTACCCAGACTTTTCATTGCCACTCTCAGCTGATGTGTCTTACCCGTATGAGGCTCAAGAATGAACAGCCGCATTTTTTCACTGATACGTATACTGAAAAAACGGGTAACGGCAATATTTTCCATATTGCGCGTCAGCTTCCACATCCCGCGCCTGGATTTTTCCATGCCGCCTTTTATCCATCCTTGTTTTTTGGACGGTTTGCGGTCGGACAAAGCCAAATAGGTTTTCTTCATTTTCCTTTCGGCAAACTGTGCGGCAAGAACAGCGGCACTTTGGGGATTAAGGGCAAACAGCAATATGCCTCCGGTCTGTTTGTCCAACCTGTGCAGCAACCATACCTTTTCTACGCCCAACTGTGCCGCAAGTGTTGCCGTCAGACTGACTTCGCCGTCGGAACGGTGGACGGATATGCCTTGAGGTTTATTGATGGCGACAAAATCTTGGTGTCTGAATAAGATTTCCCACATATTTGAACCTGAATATATTTGACAGAAGCTTTCTGTCAGGCATTGTTGTGATGTTCTGCAATCATTTTTTGGTACACGGCCGGCGGCACATATCTTTTGACGGTTTCCGTCCAGCCTTCCGGCCCGACCAGTCCCTTGACCATAGTGGACGACACTTCGGCGATTTCGCGCGGCGGCATAAGGAATACGGTGGATATTTCGGGTGAGAGGTCGCTGTTGATATGGCGCATGGAACGTTCGTATTCATAATCGGAGGCGGAACGGATGCCGCGTACGATGAATCCTGCATCTACCTCACGGGCGTAATGCACCAAAAACCGGTTTTCAAATACATCGGTTCTGACGTTAGGAAACATTTTAGTAATATCGTGCAGCATATCCCGCCTTTCGGCTATCGTGTAGGTGCTGCGTTTGTCGGGATTAATGCCGATGGCGACGATAAGTTCGTCAAACATAGATTGCGCCTGCCGTATCATCCACAGATGCCCCAATGTGGGCGGATCGAAACTGCCGGCATAAACGGCGCGGCGCGGTGTATTCGGTAACATTTGATTCCTCCCGGCTTCATAGCTGGCTGTGTTTTTATAGTGGATTAAATTTAAACCAGTACGGCGTTGCCTCGCCTTGCCGTACTATTTGTACTGTCTGCGGCTTCATCGCCTTGTCCTGATTTAAATTTAATCCACTATATGTGCGTGCATCCGTATTGTATGCCCAAAACAAAATGCCGTCTGAAATAAGTGCTTTCAGACGGCATGGTTTGCATGGTGTTTCGCCTACATCAGTCATCGCCGTTTAAGGACAGCAGGATGTTGAGCAGGCCGCTGAAGATGTTGTAAAGCGAGATAAACAGTGTCAGTGCCGCGCTGATGTGGCTGTCTTCTCCACCGTCAATGACGGTGCGTACCTGCCACATAATCATTAAGGAACTGAACAAGACAAAACCTGCCGAAATGGTCAAGGCGAGTGCGGGAATACTCAAAAACAGGTTGGCCACCATGGCGACCATCAGAATCACCGCACCCACAGTCAAAAAGCGTGCAAGTTCGTTCATATTAAGCCTCGAACGTCGCGCCAATACGGACATGGTCAGGAAAACGGCGGCGGTCATGGCTGCGACAATGCCGACGATTTTCGCACCGTCGGCAATATTAAGCGCATATTGCAGCACAGGGCTGATCAATACGCCTATACCGAATGTGAATACCATCAACAGGGTAACGCCGGTATTACTGTAACGGTTTTTCTCGATAAGATAAGTTATGCCGTAGAAAAATACCAAGAATGCGATGAGGCTGATCCAACGCGAACCTAAGGCGGCATAAAAATTGAAGTTCATGCCGGCGGCAAATGCCGCACCTGCCACCGCAGGGATAAAGGACAGACCGAGTAGGCGGTAAGTTTTTTGCAAAACGGTGTTTTTAGAAACCGTATGCACGGTGTAGTCGTAAACGTCGTGCTGCATGGCATATGCTCCTGAAAGTGTGCTTGGGAATACTTGGGGATTTTAACATTGTTCAACGTCAAAACTTGTTCGGTTGCGTCAAGATAAGGTTGTTCTGAGTATTTTAAAGGCTGTCTGAAACAGGTTCGGACAGCCTTTTATTTGAAGCAGGAAACCATTTATTGCGGAACATACCCCTGAACGGCATCCGCGCCGTCGCCGAAGAAATACTGCTCCATCTGCTGAGCCAGGTATTCGCGCGCACGCGGATCGGCAAGGCTTAAGCGGTTTTCGTTAATCAGCATGGTTTGGTGGCGCGTCCACGCCATCCATGCTTCTTGCGATACGTTTTCAAAAATGCGCTTGCCCAATTCGTTGGGAAGCGGTGGAAATTTCATGCCTTCGGCTTCTTTGTTGAGCTTAACGCAGAATACCATGCGTGCCATAGCGGATTCCTTTGCTGTGTGTTCAGAAATAACGGGGTAATTTTAACCGATTAGGGGTACAGACAAAAGCCTTCTTATTCCCGATGATAAGGATGGTTGTGCAGGATGGAAACGGCCCGGTAGAGCTGCTCGGTCAGAAGGACGCGCACCATGCCGTGCGGCAGGGTGAGGCTGGACAGGCGCATCATCATGCGGGCTTGTTGCTTGAGGCGGTCAGTCATGCCGTCCGCACCGCCAATGACGAAGCAGACGTGTTCGCCGTTTTGCTGCCAGCTTTTGAGGTGTTCCGCCAGCTCGACGGAGGTCGGTGCTTTGCCGCGTTCGTCAAGAACGACAAGGAACGCGCCTTGCGGAACGGCTTCAAGGATGCGTTTTTCTTCTGCCGCCATACCTTGGGCGGCATTCACGCCCGCGCCGCGTTTTTCGGGTTTGATTTCTTTGAGTGCGTAGGCGACGTCGCGTCCGAAGCGTTTGGCGTATTCGGCGACGGCCTCATCAACCCAGCGCGGCATTTTGGTGCCGACTGCCAAAACGGTGATGTTCAATGCTTTCTCCCTTACAGGAAAATGCCGTCTGAAGGTTCAGACGGCATCGGGAATCAGTCTGCCGCGTGCCACGGCTTCTGCATTCCGGCGTGGAAACTCGGTTTCTCGCCGCCCCAGAGGGTGTCGATGTCGTAGAAGTCGCGCACGGCAGGGAGCATAACGTGGACAACGAGGTCTCCTGCATCAACCAACGTCCATTCGCCGCTGTCGCCTTCGGTACTGAGGATTTCAAAACCGGCTTCTTTCAAATCGACGGCAACGTTGTTGGCCAGTGCTTTGACTTGGCGCGTACTGTCGCCGCTGGCGATAATCATTCTGGCAAACAGCGAAGTTTTGTCTTGGGTTTCCAAAACGGAAATGTCTTTGGCTTTGATGTCTTCGAGGGCGTTGACGGCGACCTCGACCATTTTTTGCAGGTCTTGCAGTTCTTGCTCGTTCATTATGTTCCTAACGGGATGTTTTCAGACGGCATTATAGCCGTTCCTTACTGATTTGACTTTTCGGGTTGATGTTTTTCCTCAAAAATTACTCAATTAAGTACTAATCCCGCAGGATTATTAGTATTTTTTTGTATCTATCTTTTAGAAATTCACTTTTTGTTTCACTATATTTCAAACTGAAGTATTGAATCAATTCTGACTTATACATCATAGGTACAAAGTAAATGTATTCTTCGACCAAGTCAGTAAAGTATTCCGCAGAAGTCTTTTTAGGAGAGAGTTTAGGTATACTCATAAAATAGGCCCATTTATTCGGGAATTCCTCAAACATTTTCATCTTAGGGAGATGAAATGCTACAAAAAGAGCTACTCCCTTTCTTTGAATATTCGCTAACATAAGGCGATATATTTCCTCACTCTCAGGAAGCTTATACCTCCACATCATCATTCCAAGAGCAGATACTATACAGCGATTGATTTTACTGTTTTCCGCATACTTATTTGCTATTTGCACCAAAACACCCGCAAATTGAACATCTCTAAAAAGCTCCGTATAATAAGAAGACATTTCTTGCCTAGGCTGTTTCTCAAAATCAACAAGAAGCTTTTCGATCTCTTCGCTTGTTTGAGTTTCCCAATTCTCAATATGATGCTTCAGTTCGATTATTTTATTAACTCGAAGTTTAGTTTTGCTGTTCATATTTCTAGTGAGTATTATTTATCATAATTTTTCGTACAGCCGGTGTTCTCGGATATAACGGGCGGCGGCAGGTGGGATGCCGTCTGAAACACCGGCGCGGCGGATTTCCGTTGACGACACATTATGTATCGGGGCGGACAAGATGCGGACGCTGCCGTCCTGAAGGGACTTGCCCAGCCATGCGTGCAGTTCGCCTGGCATTTTGTGCAGGCTGTCGCCCTGCCTCATGGCGACGGCGATATTGGTTTCGCGCACGAGCATCTGCCATTTTTTCCATGTGTGCAGCTTCATCAGGCTGTCGCTGCCCATCAGCCACCAGAGTTGCGCGGACGGGAACTGCTGGCGGAAAATTTGGACGGTGTCGAAAGTGTAGGTTGCACCTTCTCGGACGATGTCGCAGTCGCTGACGGCAAAACGCGCATCTTCCGCCGTCGCCAGTTCGACCATGGCAAGGCGGTCGGCGGCGGAAGCGGAGGCGGCGTCTTTGTGATACGGGCCGCCTGCCGGCAGGAAAACAACCATGTCCAACCCGATTTCATCGGCAAAGGCGCGGGCAATATGAAGATGCCCGTTGTGTATCGGGTCGAAAGTGCCGCCGAACAGTCCGATTTTCTTCATGATGTTTCCATTCCTTCCGATAAGTCCATGCCGTCTGAAACACTGCCGTCCACAATCAGGGTCAGTTTGCCGGTAACGGGATGGATGACCAATCCGTGAACGGCAATATGGCGCGGCATCAACGGATGGCGGCGGATGAGTTCGACCGTATGGCGCACGCTGTCTTCGACGTTGTCGAAACCGGTCAGCCAGCCGTCGAGGTCGACACCTGCATAACGCAAGGTTTCGATACGGTCGTCGGGAATATTGCTTTCATGCACCTTACTGAGAAAGCCGGCCGCATTCAATCCCTGCATACCGCAATCGTGATGGGAGATGACCATGATTTCTTTGACTTTCAGTTCAAACACAGCAACCAGCAGGCTCCTCATGACCGAACCCCACGGATGCGCAACCAGCGCACCTGCATTTTTAATCAGTTTGGCATCGCCGTTCCTCAACCCCAAAGCATTGGGCAGCAGCTCGATAATCCG
The DNA here is from genome assembly GCF_943181435.1 of Neisseria sp. Marseille-Q6792. The sequence continues at coordinate 1,763,764 of NZ_OW969598.1, read as the reverse complement.
CGCATCCATGCAGGATAAAATCGCCAACTCCCTGCCCGGGTATTTGTCGGTAAAATATTTCTCATATTCGCCCGACTCGACAAACTTCTGATTATAGGAAAGGATTTCGCTCAACTCGCTCATTTTGCCGTCCTCTGAAAAAGGGTTCACATTATAACGTTTCCGTCCGTTTTCCGCCTTCGCCGTTGTCCAACAGCAGGAAAATGCCCACCGCAAATGCCGACAACAGCAATGTCAACACCATTGCCCGCGCATAATTGTCCTCACCCGCACGCCCCAAATAGGCATAAATCAAAGTCGTCAATGTCTGCCATTCCGGACGCGACAGGAACAATGTCGCCGCAAATTCGCCCACGCAGGTTGCCGCCGCCAAAGTCAGGCCGCGCCGCAACGCCGGTTTCAAGAGGGGGAGCGTAATACGGTATGCCGTCTGAAAGCCGTTTGCGCCCAAACCTGCCGCCGCCCTGCCGTAATCCGGCGGCAGTGCATCCCAGGCCGATAAAACATCTTTTGCCACAAACGGATAAGCCAGCAGCGCATACATCGCCAGCAGCAACGGCAACGAAGCCGTCCACCCCGGATAAAGCAGCAGCACACCCGCCGAAACACAAACCGGCGACACCATAAACGGCAAAAACATCAGCCCGCGCATCCACGCCGACCGCCGCGCCGCCGCCGCATACATGACACCCAATACCGCCGCCGCAAACACCGCCGCCGCCGAGAAGCGCAAAGTATTCCACACCGCCTGCCAAGTTTCGCGTTCCGCCAACACCTGCCAAGATTCTCCCGCAGAACAGGCCTTTACCACGACCGCCGCCAGCGGGAACAGGCAGCATATACCCAACACCGCCGCCGCAAACGCCAGCAGCACATATTCCCCGACCGACTGCGGTTCAGACGGCATCACAGGAGAAACTGCCTTATCCGAACACGCGCGTCTGCCGAACCACGCATACAGCAATCCCGCCGCCGCCGTTACCCCCAACACCAGCCACACCAGCACCGAAGCAACCGCCATATCGAGTTCGAACATGACCAACTGGTAAATTTCCACTTCGACCGTGGCATAACGGCTGCCGCCCAGCAGCAATGCCAGCCCGAACCCGGAAAAACAATACAAAAAGACAAGGCACACGCCGCCGGCAAGCCACGGGCGCAAAACGGGCATTTCAATGTCCCAAAACCGCCGCCACGCCCCCGCGCCCAATGTCCGTGCCGTCTGAAGCCGTGCCGCAGGCACTTGAACAAACCCCTGATATGCCGCCCTGACCAACACAGGAAGGTTAAAAAACACATTGCCGTACAACAACAGATACGGCGTATCCTGCCAGCCGCGCCACAACAGGCCGTCCGCCCCGAACAGAGCCAGCACGCCCACGCCCGCCACCAACGTGGGCATCACGAAAGGCAGCATCAGCAGGCGCAGCACGAAAGTCCGCCCCGGGAACACCAGCCGCGCCAGCACCCACGCGACAGGTACGCCCAAGGGAAGCACCAAAATACAGGTTGCCGCCGCCTGAAATACCGTCCATGCCAGACGTTCGAGCATATAAGCATCCGACAGCACCGCGCCCCATGCAAAACCGTCATACGCCGCCATCGCCCACAAAGGCGAAAGCACCATCGCGGTCAAAAAAAACAGGGGCGGCAGCGTAACCAATCCGACAACCGCCCAACGCCGCATATCCATCCGTTTTCCTATTTCAAAACATAATGGCTGGATTGTACCCAAAGCCAATCAAAAATGACTGCACAATTTTATCCGTCCGCAGTCAAACCTCTATCAACCGCCGGAATTCAGAGGCAAACACCGGCGCGGGTGCGTAACAAAGCAGCCGAAACCGGTATGCCGAACCGGAAAACATCCGGAAAACACATCCAAACCCGAAACAAAATGCCGTCTGAAACCCTTTCAGACGGCATCGGATTCCTACCCGGCAGACGGTATCAACCCAAACTCAACAGCAGGTTGCGGAACGCGTTCGGGTCTTTGATAAACGTCATCTCGCCCTCCTGCGGAAAATGAAAATCCAACAGGCGCGACACCCAAAAACGGATGCAGCCGGCACGTTGGGCGGTCGGGAAATACGCCTTTTCTTCGGCACTCAAGGGGCGCACGCCCTCATAACCGCCGATAAACGCCTTTTTCAACACCTCATCCAACTTATTGTCCGCCGTCCTTGCCCAATCGTTGACCGCAATCGCCAAGTCATACATAAAATTGCCCCGGCAGGCATAATAGAAATCGATGAAGCCCGATACCTGACCGCCGTCAAGCAACACATTGTCTTTAAACAGGTCGGCATGGATGATGCCCGAAGGCAGATGATTGCCGAGATTGTCCTTCAGCGCATCGATTTCGGAACACAGCAGCGCGGCATCGTCTTGCGACAGGACGGGCAGCAGCCGGGCGCACGCCTCCGTCCACCACGCATCGTAACGCGGGTTTTCCATTTCCAAAGGGAAATCGGCGGCGGCAAGGTGCATTTTGGCCAGCATCGCACCGGTATGGAAACACTGCTCCGCCGTCGGCAGCGCGGTATCCGAACCTTTCAGGCAGGCAACCAGGCATGCGGGCTTGCCCGCCAAAACGGAATCAAGCCGGCCGTCTTTGCGCGCAACCGGCGCGGCAACCGCCACGCCCTTCATACTCAAATGCCGGTTAAGCTCCAGAAAAAACGGCAGCTCTTCCTGTTTCAACACTTCAAACACGGTCAGCACATAACGTCCCGAAGTCGTCGTCAGAAAATAATTGCTGTTGGTAATCCCCTGCGCGATACCCTGCAGGGAAACAAATTCCCCCAAATCGTAACCGCTCAGGAAGCCGCGCATTTCATCATCGGAAACACTGGTATAGACAGACATATCAACTCACTTGCTCAAAAACGGGCAAACCCGCCGTCAGAACGCCGGACGGCAGGCAAACATATAATTCACATCGGTCGAATCGCACAGGGCATAAGTTTGCGACAACACATGGTAAGTCATACCCTTCGTATCCACCACATCCAAGCCCGCCTGACGGCACATCCTCGCCAAATCGGCAGGCGCGATGAATTTTTTCCAGTCGTGCGTGCCTTTGGGGACAAACTTCAACAGATATTCCGCCGCCACAATCAGATGCAGGTACGATTTCGGGTTTTTATTGATGGTGGAAAAAAACACCATGCCGTCCGGTTTGACCAGCTTGGCACAAGCACGCACGATGGCGGCGGGATCGGGGACGTGTTCCATCATTTCCATGCACGTTACCACATCGAACGAGTGCGGTTCCGCCTCGGCAAGGTCTTCCACGCGAATACATTCGTATTCGATATCGGCGACATTGTTCAAAGCCGCGTGCAGGCGGGCGGTTTCCAACGACTGCTCCGCCATGTCGATGCCTTTGACAAACGCCGCGCCACGCCGCGCCATGCTTTCTGCCAGGATGCCGCCGCCGCAGCCTACATCCAAAACCCGTTTGCCGCACAAATCCGCGTGTCCGTCGATATAATCGAGCCGAAGCGGATTGATGTCGTGCAAGGGCTTGAATTCGCCCGACTTGTCCCACCATTTGTCGGCAATCCGGCTGAATTTGGCAATTTCCTCTGCGTCCACATTATATTTTCTGTCAGACATCCTGCCTCCCATCATTCAAAAACACGGCGGCGTCCACCGTTGCCCAAAAGGAAAAAGATTATACTATGGAACGTCATGCCGTCTGAACAGACTTTCAGACGGCATGACCGCAAACACCTTACAGCCCCCCGCACTTTACGGCATAATGGCGGCCACGCTTTTCGTCAGAAAGATAAAATATGTCAACCAAAACCCCTTCCCTGTTCGGCGGCGCGATGATTATCGCCGGTACGGTTATCGGCGCAGGCATGCTTGCCAACCCGACCGCCACATCCGGCGTATGGTTTACCGGCTCGCTGGCCGTGTTGCTGTACACCTGGTTTTCCATGCTTTCCAGCGGCCTGATGATTTTGGAAGTCAACACCCACTATCCCCACGGCGCAAGTTTCGACACCATGGTCAAAGACCTGCTCGGACGGAGCTGGAACATCATCAACGGCATCGCCGTCGCCTTCGTTTTATACCTGCTTACTTACGCTTATATCTTCGTCGGCGGCGACCTGACCGCTAAAGGCATCGGCAGCGCGGCAGGCGGAGAAATTTCGCTCACCGTCGGCCAACTCGTCTTCTTCGGCATTCTCGCCTTTTGCGTTTGGGCATCCGCACGCTTGGTCGACCGCTTCACCAGCGTCCTCATCGGCGGCATGGTATTAACCTTTATTTGGGCAACCGGCGGCCTGATTGCCGATGCCAAAATGCCCGTCCTCTTCGACACCCAAGCACCGGCCGGCACAAACTACTGGATTTACGCCGCCACCGCCCTGCCCGTCTGCCTCGCTTCCTTCGGCTTCCACGGCAACGTTTCCAGCCTGCTCAAATACTTTAAAGGCGACGCGCCCAAAGTGGCGAAATCCATCTGGACGGGCACACTGATTGCGCTGGTGATTTACGTCCTCTGGCAAATCGCCATCCAAGGCAACCTGCCGCGCAACGAGTTCGCCCCCGTCATCGCCGCCGAAGGGCAAGTCTCCGTCCTGATTGAAACCCTGTCCAAATTCGCCCAAACCGGCAATATGGATAAAATATTGTCCCTGTTTTCCTATATGGCGATCGCCACCTCGTTTTTAGGCGTAACCTTAGGTCTGTTCGACTACATCGCCGACATCTTCAAATGGAACGACAGCGTGTCCGGCCGCACCAAGACCGCCGCGCTGACCTTCCTGCCGCCCCTGATTTCCTGCCTGCTCTTCCCCACCGGCTTCGTTACCGCCATCGGCTACGTCGGCCTGGCGGCAACCATCTGGACAGGCATCATCCCCGCCATGCTGCTCTACCGTTCGCGCAAAAAATTCGGCGCAGGCAAAACCTATAAAGTTTACGGCGGCTTGTGGCTGATGGTTTGGGTCTTCCTTTTCGGCATCGTCAACATCGCCGCACAGGTATTGAGCCAAATGGAACTCGTCCCCGTATTTAAAGGATAAAGGCAAAATGCCGTCTGAACGAGTTTTCAGACGGCATTTTCGCAACCGTTGCAGCCATGCGGCAAAAAGCTAACGGGCAATTTTCAAAACGTCGTACAGATAGTTCCGATAGTCTCCGACCAGTTTCCGGTTCGGGCAGTCTTCCAACCCTCCGCCGCACAAACCGCGCATCGCCATATTCGCACGCATGAAGCCGTCTTTGGCTTCCAAACCCGCCGCCTCCATCAGTACGCCGCCTGCAAAGGCAAGGTCGAGGAAATCCTGCCGCTGCACGAATCCGCCGGCAATATTACTCCTGACGGCAAACTGCGTTACATAATCCGGCTGAGCGTAATCCCATTTCTTCCTGACGGACACGCCCTCAAACGGTACCTGATGATCGCCGAAATAACCGAAAACAAAGGGTTTGCCGCGTTCGTGCAGATAACGGTCGAAACTTTCCACCGCTTTGTCCAAATCGGCAATGCGCCCGATGTAGTCATTAAGTGCGGATACGGTTTTCGCATTCAAATCAGGCGCATCCAAATCAAACACATTGTCGGTATCCGTCCGATACGGCCCGTGCTCCTTCATGGTCAGCACATATACGAACATCGGCTGCCGCACATTTTCCAAATCGGGATGGCGTTTTTCGAGAATCATCCGCGCATACTGCATCATTTCCTCACTGGAAATGTGCCACAGGTTTTTGCCCATCGGCGCGGGATAGCCCAAATCTTGCGGCTGTAACATCAGATTAAAGCCGAAATGGTCATATGCGGCCTTGGCATTGTAGTTGCCCTTGGTAAACGGCGAGAGTGCCACGCAAAAATAACCGTGTTCGCGCAGGTTGCGGACAAAACCGGTCTGCAAATGCGGTACGACCGAGTAAAACACGCCGCTTGCCAACGCGCCGAAATCCGTGGACGGAACACCCGCCAAAAACGCAAATTCGGACTTCCACGTTGCGCCGCCGAAAGTATGCACGCGCAAAGGTGAGGAAAATACGGTATCTTCCTGCCGTCCGAACATTTTCAAATCGGGAATCTTGGCGGCGGCAAAGTCGAAACAGTGCGGATCGAGCGTCGATTCCATCAGGGTAACAACAATATCGGGCTTTTCATCCGACATGCCGCACGGCTGGGTTTCAGACGGCATCTGTTTGGCAAACGCTTCCCCGTCGCCCTCAAACACGGGTACTTGGAAAAACACCGCCCGACAGGACATCGGCAGGTTCAAAAACACGTCGCGCCCGTCGTCCGGCAGCGAGTCCAGCCACGTCTTTACCGCACCCGGATGTTTGGAAAAATGCCGCATCGACACGAACGCCGCCGCAAACAACGCCGCGCCTGCACACCGCCACGGCACACCCAAAGTATCCGCACCGCTCCAGCCGAAAACCGCATATGCCGCCAAAGCCAGCAGCCCCGCCATACCGATAACCGCTTCCTTATAATGGAACAGCGTTTCCCAATTCCGCCAGTCGGCAATCAGCAAAAAGTCGGAAATCAACAGCGGCTGTTTGTAATAATGGATTTTCAGCCTGTGGAACAGTATCAGCACCACAAACCAGACCGAAGCGAAATTCAAGGCGCGCTGCCACTGAGCCGTCAACATCAGCATACCGCCCGCCAAAAAGACAAACAGCGCGGACGCGAAAAAATACGTCCAGCGGTAGTGCGACCTGATAATCAGCACCAACGCCGCCGTTACAAACAAAAATAGGAAAGCATAGGCAACCATCCCGCCCCACTCCTCAAAACGGCATACCTGAGCCGTTGCGAATTATTATCGAAAGCGTGCATTATAATGCAGCACAGGCGCATTTCCACCGATATTTCAGTATAATGCCATCCCCAAACCTGCCCAACCCAAAGGAACCGTGATGAAACTCATCATTCTCGACCGCGACGGCGTCATCAACCAGGACCGCGACGACTTCGTCAAATCCGTTGACGAGTGGATACCTATCGAAGGCAGCATGGATGCGGTGGCATTCCTGACGCAGGCAGGCTGCACCGTTGCCGTCGCCACCAACCAATCCGGCATCGGCCGCAAATATTTTACCGTTCAAGACCTCACCGAAATGCATGCCAAAATGCACCGCCTCATCCGTCAGGCGGGCGGGGAAATCGACGGCATCTGGTTCTGCCCGCATACCGGCGCCGACGGCTGCGGCTGCCGCAAGCCCAAACCGGGCATGATTGAAGACATCCTCGAACGCTTCAACGCCCAAGCTTCGGAAACTTGGCTGGTCGGCGACAGCCTGCGCGATTTGCAGGCAATCGATGCCGTCGGCGGAAAACCCGCGCTGGTTCTGACCGGAAAAGGCAAAAAAACGCTCTCCCAACACGGACACGAATTGCCCGAACACACACAGGTTTTCGATACCCTGCTCGATTTCTCACAATATATCATGCAGGAAAACGCCGCACCGCAAGCCGACTGAACATACCGCATTCCGACAAGGCAAAACCATGCTCATCATCCGCAACCTGATTTACTGGCTGATACTCTGTTCCAGCCTGATTTTCCTCTTTCCCTTTATGCTGCTCGCCTCGCCTTTCCGAGACGGGGCGCACAAGATGGCGCGGGTCTGGGTCGGCATCCTCAACTGGTCGCTCAAACACATCGTCGGGCTTAAATACCGCATCATCGGCGCGGAACACATTCCGGACCGCCCCGCCGTCATCTGCGCCAAACACCAAAGTGGCTGGGAAACGCTTGCCCTTCAGGACATTTTTCCGCCGCAGGTTTACGTTGCCAAACGCGAGTTGTTCAAAATCCCCTTTTTCGGCTGGGGTTTGAAGCTGGTCAAAACCATAGGCATAGACCGCAGCAACCGCCGCGAAGCCAACGAACAGCTCATAAAACAGGGGTTGGCGCGCAAAAACGAAGGCTATTGGATTACCATTTTCCCCGAAGGCACGCGCCTTGCGCCCGGAAAGCGCGGCAAATACAAACTCGGCGGCGCGCGCATGGCGAAAATGTTTGAGATGGACATCGTCCCCGTCGCCCTCAACAGCGGCGAATTTTGGCCGAAAAATTCCTTTCTGAAATATCCGGGGGAAATCACCGTCGTCATCTGTCCGACTATCCCGCACGCAAGCGGCAGCGAAGCCGAATTGATGGCAAAATGCGAACACCTCATCGAAACGCAGCAGCCGCTCATTTCCGGCAAAGGCCCATTTGCCGCCAAAATGCCGTCTGAAACCGTATGACCTCCTTGATCCACACTCTTTCAGACGGCATGGAACTGACCATAGAAATCAAGCGCCGTGCCAAGAAAAACCTGATTATCCGCCCTATCGACACACATACCGTCAGCATCAGCGTCCCACCACACCTGTCCGCCGCCACCCTCAACCGCTGGCTGCGCGACAACGAAGCCGTCCTGCGCCGCACCCTTGCCAAAACGCCGCCGCAAACTGCCGAAAACCGGCTGCCCGAATCCATCCTCTTCCACGGCAGGCGGCTTGCCCTTACCACCCATCAAGACACGCAAATCCTGCTGATGCCGTCTGAAATCCGCGTTCCCGAAGACACGCACGACAAACAGGCGGCACTGTTAGCAACCTTTCTGAAACGGCAGGCCCAAAGCTACCTGCTTCCCCGCCTCGAACACCACGCCCGCGCCACGCAACTGTTCCCCGCCTCCTCCTCGCTGACCTCTGCCAAAACCTTCTGGGGCGTGTGCCGCAAAACCACAGGCATACGCCTCAACTGGCGGCTGGTCGGCGCACCGGAATACGTTGCCGACTACGTCTGCATACACGAACTCTGCCACCTCGCCCACGCCGACCACAGCCACGCATTCTGGGCGCTGACCCGCCGCTTCGCCCCCTACACGCCCGAAGCGAAACAGTGGCTCAAAATCCACGGCAGGGAACTTTTCGCCTTGGGCTGACGCTGCCGGGTCGGCCCGCCGCTTTCAGACGGCATCCGTGTCGTCCGCCGCGTTTCATTTCACACTGCCCTTCCGAAACCCGCCCGATCCGACGTGCGGCATGAAACGCTTAAGCTGGCGCGAAGTCTTTTACTGATTTGCCCGCGAAAATGCCGTCTGAAAGGTTTTCGGACGGCATTTTTTTGCGTTTTCCGGGATGGCGGCGGATTCGTAAAAGGCGGGCAGGGTGGATTGTAGGATGGGTTGAGGCCTGCCGAATCCGCCGCATCTGCCAAATCTACCGCCGTCATTCCCACGAAAGTGGGAATCCAGGATTCAGGGCCGGAGAAACCTTTTTTCCCGATAAGTTTCCGTGCCGACCAGTCTGGATTCCCGCCTGCGCGGGAATGACGGTTCGGGTATTTCTGACGATTCATCGAGCCGTAGCAACTGTATTTTTTACCCCGTCGGGCAAAAATACCAAAACTCAAATCGAGCCGTCCGGATACCGTTTTCGGCGGTATCGTTTTCGGCAAAATAATCACGCATCCGGGCATTCAATATCGTCAGCAGTTTGCGCATACATGCCGTAACGGCAACCTTATACGGCTTACCCTTGGACAGCAGGCGTTGGTAGAAATCCCGAATAAGCGGTTTAAAACGTGTCGCTACCACGGTAGCCATATACAGTGCCTTACGCATTTATCCTGTGCCTGCCGATATGCCGTCATTCCCGCGCAGGCGGGAATCTAGTTTTGTCGGTGCGGAAACTTATCGGATAAAACGGTTTCTCCAACCCCGAGTCCTAGATTCCCACTTTCGTGGGAATGACGGGATGTGTTTTTTATGTGGATTTGAACCGTTGAGGGTGGCGCGGGACGGGTGGAATGACGACATATAAGTTTCCGTGCCGACCGGTCTGGATTCCTGCCTGCACGGGAATGACGGCGGAAAGATTCTATTTTTCCCGATAATCGCCCACAATCTCAAATTCCTTCATTCTCTCAAAAACAAAATCAGAACCCTAAATCCCATCATCCCCATCTATGTGAATATAAAAATTTTAAAAATTACTTTAATTATCGGTTGTTTAATCATTTTCACAAGCGAAAGAATGCCGTCTGAAGCCCTTTTTCCGGTTTTCAGACGGCATTTTTTGCTTGACGTTTCAACTGTAAATCTTCGCGCCTTTTTTGACGAACTCAATCGCTTTTTCTTCCATGCCCTGCTGTTGGGCTTTTTGCTTGTCGGCGTAGTCGCGCACTTCCTGCGTGATTTTCATCGAGCAGAATTTGGGGCCGCACATCGAGCAGAAGTGGGCGATTTTCGCGCCTTCGGCGGGCAGGGTTTCGTCGTGGAAGCTCTCGGCGCGTTCGGGGTCGAGGCTTAAGCGGAATTGGTCGCGCCAGCGGAACTCGAAACGCGCCTTGCTCAGGGCGTTGTCGCGCAACTGTGCGCCCGGCCAGCCTTTGGCGAGGTCGGCGGCGTGGGCGGCGAGTTTGTAGGTGATGATGCCGGTGCGCACGTCTTCTTTGTCGGGCAGGCCAAGATGCTCTTTAGGGGTAACGTAGCAGAGCATCGCCGTGCCGTACCAGCCGATATTGGTCGCGCCTATGCCCGAAGTGATGTGGTCGTAGCCGGGGGCGATGTCGGTAACGAGCGGGCCGAGCGTGTAGAAAGGCGCTTCAAAGCAGTGTTGCAGCTCTTCGGTCATATTTTCTTTGACACGTTGCAGCGGCACATGGCCGGGACCTTCGATCATAACTTGTACGTCGTGTTTCCACGCTTTATCGGTCAATTCGCCCAAGGTGTGCAGCTCGGCGAATTGGGATTCGTCGTTGGCATCGGCAATACAGCCGGGGCGCAGGCCGTCGCCGAGGCTGAACGACACATCATACGCCTTCATGATTTCACAGATTTCGTCGAAATGCGTGTAGAGGAAGTTTTCTTTGTGGTGGGCGAGACACCATTTCGCCATAATCGAACCGCCGCGCGATACGATGCCGGTGAGGCGGTTGGCGGTCATCGGCACATAACGCAGCAACACGCCCGCGTGTATGGTGAAATAGTCCACGCCTTGCTCCGCCTGCTCGATTAAGGTGTCGCGGAACAAATCCCAAGTCAAATCTTCGGCAATACCGCCGGTTTTTTCCAAAGCCTGATAGATGGGCACCGTACCGATGGGGACGGGCGCGTTGCGGATAATCCATTCGCGCGTTTCGTGAATATGTGCGCCGGTGGACAAATCCATAATCGTGTCCGCGCCCCAACGCAGCGACCACACCATTTTTTCGACTTCTTCGGTCAGGCTGGAGGTTACGGCGGAATTGCCCAAGTTGCCGTTGATTTTGACACGGAAGTTGCGGCCGATAATCATCGGTTCGAGTTCGGGGTGGTTGATGTTGGCGGGGATAATCGCGCGTCCGGCGGCGATTTCTTGGCGCACGAATTCGGGCGTGATTTGGTCGGGACGGGTTGGGATATTCGCGCCGAAACTTTGCCCTGCGTGCTGTTTCAAGAGCTTGGCGTATTCCGGTTTTTGGGACAATTCGTCTAATTTCAAACGTTCGCGTATGGCGACAAACTCCATTTCGGGCGTGATGATGCCTTGGCGGGCGTAATGGAGCTGGGTTACGTTGCGGCCGGCTTTGGCGCGGCGCGGGCGGGTGATTTGGTTGAAACGCAGATGGGCGGTTTTCGGATCGTGTGCGCGTTCGATGCCATATTCGCTGGAGAGCTTGGGCAGGATTTCGGTATCGCCGCGTTCGTCCAGCCACGCCGTGCGGATGTGCGGCAAGCCTTGTTTCAGGTCGATGTGTGCCACCGAGTCGCCGTACACGCCGCTGGTGTCATAGACGGGAATCGGCGGATTGGCTTCCGTACCTTGCGCCGTGTAGGTGTCGTCCTGACGGATTTCGCGCAACGGCACGCGGATGTCGTCGCGGCTGCCTTGCAGATACACGCGTTCGGAGTTCGGATATTTGAAGCGGATGCCGATGTCTTCGCTCAAGTCGGCAAGCTCGCGCGCTTCGTTGCCGGAAGTTTTGGCAGTTTTTTTTGGCGTAGTCATAAAAAATGCTCCTGTTTTCTCGTTTAGAATAAAGAAACAGGAGCGTTTTGCGTTTTCAGACGGCATTTGAAAACCAATGCCGTCTGAAAGGCAGAATCCGTGAAAACTCCCCACGCAGGTATTATCCCGATCGGGTGTAAAGGGTATTTCTCAGCCGCCTGAACATCAGGCAGCACCCCTGTTTCAATGTTGGGCAAAATTAAACCACGGGCTTGGATTTTTGTAAAGAAAATAATATTTCAAATCAGGCATAAACCGGCCTCGGACAAGATTTCATGATTTTTCGCGGAAAGAATGCTTGACACCGCATACTGCCTTCTGTATAGTTTTACCTTCTGACGCGGGATGGAGCAGCATGGTAGCTCGTCGGGCTCATAACCCGAAGGTCGTAGGTTCGAATCCTGCTCCCGCAACCAAATATTAAACCCCTCGGTTCAATGCCGAGGGGTTTTGTTTTGCCTGTTTCCTGCCGCCTCCGTTTTTTGCCGGATTTTCCTTCCTGCCGCAATATCGGAACGGCAGACCGCCGTCTGTTTGCGGTTGCAAATTCAGGCGGTTTGGCTACAATCTTCCGCATTATGTTCAAGAAAGCCGACTATGCCGACCGTCCGTTTTACCGAATCCGTCAGCAAACAAGACCTTGATGCCCTGTTCGAGTGGGCAAAAGCAAGTTACGGTGCAGAAAGTTGCTGGAAAACGCTGTATCTGAACGGCCTGCCTTTAGGCAACCTGTCGCCGGAATGGGCGGAGCGCGTCAAAAAAGACTGGGAGGCAGGCTGCTCGGAGTCTTCAGACGGCATTTTTCTGAATGCGGACGGCTGGTCAGATATGGGCGGCCGCTTGCAGCACCTCGCCCGCACATGGAACAAGGCGGGGCTGCTTCACGGCTGGCGCAACGAGTGTTTCGACCTGACCGACGGCGGCGGCAACCCCTTGTTCACACTCGAACGCGCCGCTTTCCGTCCGTTAGGACTGCTCAGCCGCGCCGTCCATCTCAACGGACTGACCGAATCGGATGGCAGATGGCTTTTCTGGATAGGCAGGCGCAGTCCGCACAAGGCAGTCGATCCCGACAAACTCGACAATACTGCCGCCGGCGGTGTTTCCGGCGGCGAAATGCCGTCTGAAGCCGTGTGTCGCGAAAGCAGCGAAGAAGCGGGTTTGGATAAAACGCTGTTTCCGCTCATCCGCCCGGTATCGCGGCTGCACAGCCTGCGCCCCGTCAGCCGGGGTGTGCACAATGAAATCCTGTATGTATTCGATGCCGTCCTGCCCGAAACCTTCCTGCCTGAAAATCAGGACGGCGAGGTTACGTGTTTTGAAAAGATGGACATCGGCGGTCTGTTGGATGCCATGTTGTCGGAAAACATGATGCACGACGCGCAACTGGTTACGCTGGACGCGTTTTGCCGTTACGGTCTGATTGATGCCGCCCATCCGCTGTCCGAGTGGCTGGACGGCATACGTTTATAGGATGCGCCATGCTTGAACTGAACGGACTCTGCAAACGCTTCGGCAATAAAACCGTCGCCGACGACATCTGCCTGACTGTCGGGCGCGGCAAAATACTTGCCGTACTGGGGCGGTCGGGCTGCGGAAAATCCACCCTGCTGAATATGATTGCGGGAATTATCCGTCCGGACGGCGGCGAAATTCGGCTGAACGGGGGAAACATTACCCATATGCCGCCCGAAAAACGCCGTATCTCGCTGATGTTTCAAGATTACGCGCTGTTTCCCCATATGAGTGCGCTGGAAAATGCGGCATTCGGTTTGAAAATGCAAAAAATGCCGAAAGCCGACGCCGAACGCCTTGCCATGGCGGCACTTGCCGAAGTCGGACTGGAAAACGAGGCGCACCGCAAGCCTGAAAAACTTTCCGGAGGCGAGAAGCAACGGTTGGCACTGGCGCGCGCTTTGGTTGTCCGCCCTTCCCTGCTGCTGTTGGACGAATCGTTTTCCAGTTTGGACACGCATTTGCGCGGCACGCTGCGCCGTATGACCGCCGAACGCATCCGCAAGGGCGGCATCCCTGCCGTTTTGGTGACTCATTCGCCCGAAGAAGCCTGTACGACGGCAGACGAAATCGCCGTGATGCATGAAGGGAGAATTCTACAATACGGCACGCCCGAAACATTGGTCAAAACACCGTCCTGCGTGCAGGTCGCCCGACTGATGGGGCTGCCCAATACCGACGATGACCGCCATATTCCGCAACATGCGGTGCGTTTCGACCAAAACGGCATGGAGTGCCGCGTATTATCCCGTACCTGTTTGCCCGAATCGTTCAGCCTGTCCGTCCTCCATCCGGAACACGGCATCCTGTGGCTGAACCTCGATATGCCGCACGCCGGTGAAATATCGGGAAACGATACGGTACGCATCCATATCGAAGACAAGGAAATCGTCCGTTTCCGTTGATGCTTCCTTAAAAACAAAATGCCGTCTGAAAAACCTTTCAGACGGCATTTTTTTACCAAAGCAGCTATATTTTTTCTAAGGGCGTTATTTGACTGCAATCTTTTTCTATTGTCAACAATATTTATTTCCGCACTTTGGCTTCGGCTTCCTCCCCTGCCGGCGCGCTGTTCATCTGTTTGATCAGCTTTTCCGCCTTTTCCTCGTCCTCACAGCGGACGATTTTGGCAATATCGTTTTCGAGCTGTGCGATATTGCTGTTCAGGATGATGTTTTTGACGGGCAGGATGTTGTTGGGATTCATCGAAAAACGGCGCAGCCCCATACCCAATAAAACGCGGGTAAACGCCGTGTCGCCTGCCATTTCGCCGCACACGGACACGTCTTTTTCCATACGGTTGGCGGTACGGATGACGTGTTGCAGCATTTTCAACACGGAAGGATGTCCGGGCTGGTAGAGGTGGCTGACGCTGTCGTCGCTGCGGTCGACGGACAAGATATATTGAATCAGGTCGTTGGTACCGATGGAAATAAAATCGACCAGTTTTAAAATGCTGCCGACGGTCAACGCGGCCGAGGGGATTTCAATCATGCAGCCGACACCGACATCGCCGAAGGCTTCACCGCGCTCAGTAAGCTGCCGCTGGGCGGTATCCAAATGAATCAGGCATTGGCGCACTTCAGACAAGGAGGTAATCATCGGCCACATCATGCGCACGGAGCCGTGGACGGCGGCACGGAGGATGGCGCGCATCTGGGTGCGGAACATGACCGGTTCGGCAAGGCACAGGCGGATGCCGGTCATGCCCAGTGCGGGGTTGAGGCTGCCGTTGGGGGTGGCGTTTTGACCGAACCAACGGGGGTTTTTATCCACGCCTAAATCAACGGTTCGGATGGTCACGCTTTTGCCTTTCATTTTTTTGACAATCGCGCTGTAAACTTCATACTGTTCGTCTTCAGACGGCATCGTATCGCGGTTCAGGTAAAGAAACTCGCTCCTGAACAACCCGATGCCGTCTGCGCCGAGATTGTGCAGTAATTTGACATCTTCGGCTGATTCTATATTGCCCAAAAGCTCGATACAGACCCCGTCGGCGGTAGCAGCGGCGGTCTTTTTGAGCTTGTTCAACTCGCGTTTGTGGCTGCGGTATTCTCGGGCACGGCGGCGGTATTCGTTCAACACCGACTCATCCGGCGAAATAATCAACACGCCGTTGATACCGTCGACGATGACCGTTTCGCCTTCGGTAATCAGTTTGCGCGCGTTGTGCAGCCCGATGACGGAAGGAATATCCAAACTCCTACCCAAAATCGCCGTATGACTGGTCGGACCGCCGACATCGGTTACAAAAGCGGCAATCCGCTGCTCCTTGAATAAAACCGTATCGGCAGGCGAAAGGTCGTGCGCAATCAGCACGGTTTCGTCAAACAGGTTGTCGGCAACATTTAAATCGTTGCCCTGCCCAACCAGGTTGTTGTGGATGCGCTGGACGACTTGCAACATATCCTGCTTGCGTTCGCGCAAATAGGCATCGCCTATGCCGTCAAACTGAGCGGCAAGTTTGTCGCTCTGCTGCTTCAATGCCCATTCGGCGTTGATTTTTTGTTCTTTTAAAATATCGACGGGTTCGCGCGACAAGGTTACATCGGTCAGCAGCATCAGGTGCAGCGAAATAAACGCGCCCAATTCGGTCGGGGCGTTTTCGGGAATCGCGCTGCGCAGCTGTTCCAACTCTTTGCGCGTGGCTTTGATGGCGGCATCGAAACGGGCGGCTTCGGTGTCGATGAGCTCGTCTGAAACGTCGTATTGCGGCACTTCAGTCGTGCCGCGCGTAATCAGGTGGGCTTGTCCGATGGCGATGCCTTTGCCCGCGGCGACACCGTGCAGCACGATACTCATTATTCGCCCTCGCCGAAGTAGTCGTTGATTAAGTCGGTCAATGCCTTCATGGCGGCGGCTTCGTCCAAGCCGTCGGTTTCCAGCTCGATGACGGTGCCTTTGGCGGCGGCGAGCATCATTAAGCCCATGATGCTTTTGCCGTTGACGCGGCTGCCGTTTTTCGTAACCCAGACTTCGCTTTGAAACTGAGACGCGGTTTGGGTGAATTTGCTGGACGCGCGGGCGTGAAGTCCGAGTTTGTTGATGATTTCGATGGATTGTTTGAGCATTTCGATTCCCGTTTTATGTATATCGGCAGCAGACGCCGTTTAAAATGTTTTCTTGTCCTACCACTCCTTCAGGCGGCATCATGGTTTTTCCGGCACACCAAATCGTCCGGTGCGGACATGATGGCGAAAATGCCTTTTACCGCCGCTTCCCTGACACTCTCGGTGAAGGCGGCAAGGTCTTCCGCCGTCGGCGAATATTGGACGGCCTTAATCATCATCGGCGCATTCAGGCCGGTCAGAATGGCCGATTTGTTTTCGCGTACAAGGCGGCGGGCCGCATTGCAGGGGGTCGCACCGAAAATATCGGTCATAATCAGCACGCCGTCGTTGTCGGGAAATTCCTGAAGCGCGGCAATGGCGTTGTTGATGATGTCGTCTTGGCCTTCCGTCGGCTGCACGCCGAGTATGCGGACGTTTTCAGGCAGCCCGCTTGGGAAAAAATGATGTGCCAGCTTGCGGTAGGCTTCGCCTATGGTTTCGTGTGTAACGATTAAAAGCCCTATCATGGTATATATGCGTCCTGTTTATAATTCTTCTGCCAACCTGCCGTATAAACGTTATGCCGTCTGAAAAACATTCAGACGGCATGCCTGCCTATTTGCCGTTCAGTGCGTAAATCTCGCCTAGATTGCGCCAGCAGCCTGCCGCATCCATGCCATAACCGAAAACATAACGGTTCGGCACATCCAGTCCGACATAATCGGCTCGGATAGGCTTGGGTTTGTCAATCAGCTTGTTGGCGAACACCGCCGAACGGCAGCTTGCCGCACCCATTTCCAAAAGTTTGGCTTGAATGGCGGACATCGTATGCCCTTCATCTAGAATATCGTCCAACACAACCACATGCCTGCCTCGGATTTGTTCCGCATCGGGCATACGTTCCCAGTTGAACACGCCGCCCTCCAGCTTATCGCCGTAACGGGAAACATGAACATAATCAAAATCTAAGGGAAAGCGCAACAGCGGCAACAACTGCCCCGTAAACACCACCGCCCCGCCCATCACGGGCAGCAGCAACGGATATCTGCCGCCCAAATCGCGCGTAATCTCATCCGCTACTTTTTGCAGCGCGGCGCGGCATTGCCCTTGGTCGAACAAAAGATCGGCGTTTTCAAGCATCGCCTGTGTTTCAAGGCGTTTGGTTTCTAAATCGGTCATATGTCGGAATCAGTCGGTAAAAGGAAAATTATAAACCAAAGTATCGGATGCCGTCCGAACCGTCCTGCTCAGCGGTCGGTACGCACGCGCACGAAGGTGGCGAATTTCGGCGTACCTTTCTGCGTAAAGCCACGGTAACGGTAGGTAATCAGCGTACCGATTTTAGGTGGGTTGTCGCGGTCTTTGTCTTTGAAGCCGCTGCCAATGCGGAATTCGCCGTGTCGGTTTTTACAGCCGACCGCACCCAGCCGTCCGGCATTGCGCCCTTTGCCCTCATAGTGCCGCGTTACCGTGCATTCGTCGTCGTATTGACTTTTCAGCTTCAATAATTGGCTGCTCCTGCCGCCGCTATAACGGGATTCGGGCTGGCGCAGCATCACGCCTTCGCCTCCCTGCGCTTCGATTTGTTTTAAAAAGTCCATCGCGTGCTGCCGGTCGCGCACTTTGATTTGCGGGATGATGGTAATCGGCGCGTTCGGATGCGTTTTCAGCCATTGCGTTGCGACTGCCAAACGTTGGTAGAGATTACCCTGCGCCTTGGGTACGTCGAAAACGTGCAGGCGGATGCCGCGCCAATCTGAAGAAGCAGAACGCACGGCGGCGGAAATCTGCTCAAACTGACCGCGTCCGCTATACAATTCGCCGTCCAAAGGATAAGGCGGAAACTGCGCGGTAAAACCTTTGGGCGGAGTAAACGCATAACCCTGACGGCTTATCAGGTGCTTTCCGTCCCAATAGGCGCGCACGCCGTCGAGTTTCTCGCTCATCGCCCAGCCTGCAATCTCTTGGTCTTTGTATTCCTGCGCCAGCATCAAATCCGCCGCGCCTGCCGATGCAGGGATGAAAACCGCCGTAAAAATCGGTATGATGCCGCCGATTATCTTTTTAATCACCTGATTCCCCCAATATTAAAACAGGCGGCAAACCGCCATAAAACAAACGGCAAACCCGATGCCGTCTGAAAACCGTTTAGGAACACGCCGATGACCCTACGTTACGAAATCTTCCCCATTACCCCCTTCCGCCAAAACTGCACCCTGATTTGGGACGACGAAAGCGGCGAAGCCGTCCTGACCGATGTCGGCGGCGACGTGCCGTTCCTGCTGCAAGAGTTGGCAAACCGCAAACTGACGCTCACGGCAATCTGGCTGACGCACGGCCATCTCGATCATGCAGGCGGCGTGGTCGAAATGTTGAAAACGCATAAAGTCCCCGTCCTCGGCCCGCACCGCGAAGATGAATTCCTGCTCCAATCGCTGCCGCAAACCACCGCGCAATACGGATTTCCCGTCTCGCCCGCATTTTCGCCAACCCGTTGGCTCGAAGAAGGCGAAACGCTCACGGTCGGACGCTATGCCTTTCAAGTGCTGCATATTCCGGGCCATACGCCGGGACATGTCGTCTTTTATTGTGCCGAGGCGGAATTGCTGATTGCGGGCGACGTGCTGTTTTACGAAACCATAGGCAGAACCGATTTTCCGCGCGGCAACCACGCCGACTTAATCAATAATATCCGCAACAAATTATTCGCCCTTCCCGAAACCGTGCAAGTTGTCGCCGGACACGGGCGTATGACTTCCATCGGACACGAAAAGCGGCACAATCCGTTTTTCTAACCGCTTTCACTACGGTCTTCAGACGGCATCATCTGCACTGATGCCGTCTGAAACACAAAAGGCTCAGACAACCGCCGCCTTGCCGGAGCACCTCGCCGGACAAGGCTTTGGTAAGTACTTCAAACAAACCCCGAATCAGAACCGGTACAGTTACGCCGCGCTTTCGGCATTCCCGCTCCGGCTGAAACAATATTTTTCCGCACAAGTCAGACTGCTTCATCTTCTGCCGCATATTCCAAAGATTCCGACAACGCCGTTGTTTCATTGGCACGTTCGGTCAAATCGCGTGCAAGCTGCTTGTTTGCCTTCACACCCAACAGACGCAGTTTCTCGGCGCGGCCGACCAGATTCCCGCGCCCCTCGGCAAGTTGCTTAAATGCCGTCTGAAAGCTGCTTTGCGCCTGATCGATGCCTTTGCCGACGCTTTCAAGCGTCTGTACGAAACCGACAAACTTGTCATACAGCTTGCCACCTTCGTCCGCAATCGCCAGTGCGTTTTGGTTTTGCTGCTCGTTGCGCCAAATATTCGCCACCGTCCGCAAAGTCGCCAGCAGCGTACTGGGGCCGACCAGCATAATCCGTTTGTCGAAACACTCTTGGAACAATCCCGCGTCATGCTGCAACGCCAACAGGTAGGCCGGTTCGACAGGGATAAACATAAAGACGAAATCCAATGTGTTCACACCTTCCAAATCGGTGTAATCCTTCAGCGACAAGCCTTTCATGTGCGCACGGATGCTGGCAACGTGTGCCGCCAACTCGCGTGCCGCCGTATCCGCATCTGAAGCCTGCGTGTAGCGCACATAAGCCGTCAGCGAAACCTTGGAATCAATCACAATCTGCTTGTTGTCGGGCAGGTTGACCAAAACGTCGGGCTGGAGGCGGCGCGTGCTGCCGTCTTCCTCTTTTCGGACGGATGCTGCCTGAACCACATATTCCCGCCCTTTCTGAAGGCCGGAATTTTCCAAAACCGTTTCTAGAATCATCTCGCCCCAATTGCCCTGAACCTTGTTCTGCGTACCGGTCAGCGCGTTGGTCAGGGCCTTTGCCTCGCTGTGCAGCTGCGCATTCAATCCTTGAAGCCGTTTCAATTCGTTTTCCAACGTCAGCCGCTCGCGCGATTCTTTATCATAGGTTTGCTTGACCAACTCGCCGAAACCTTGGATGCGTTCGTTTAGCGGGTTCAAAACCTGATGGAGCTGCTCTCGGTTCTGCTCGGTAAAACGGCGACTTTTTTCTTCCAAAATCGTGTTGGCAAGATTTTGAAACTGATCGCTCAAGCTTTTGCGCGCCTCGCCCAGTAAGGACAGCTTCTCTTCAGAAGCAAGGCGTTCCTGTTCGATTTGCGTTGCCAAACGTTCGTTTTCAACCGCCAAACCCTGTGCCTTTTCCTGCAAATCGATATGCGACTGCCTCAACCGCTCCGCTTCTGCCTCTTTTTCCTGCAAATGGGCAATCTGTTTTTCGGCTGCGGCAAAACGGTTGCCGACATCGGAAAGGTCGTTTTGCACGTCGCGGAGAGTTTGGCGGCTTTCTTCCAAATCGGTTTCGATTCTTTGGCGGATTTGGCGTTCCAGGGCATATTGGTCGGCAAATGCCTTCCGCTCCTGTCCGAGCTGGGTTGCCAAATGTTCGTTTTCAACCGCCAAACCCTGTGCCTTTTCCTGCAAATCGATATACGACTGCTTCAGCCGAACCGATTCCGCCTCTTTTTCCTGCAAATAAGCAATCTGCTTTTCGGCTGCGGAAAAACGATTGCCCAAAGCATAATTTTCGTCTTGCAAATGCTCGTATTTCCCATCCAAAACGGCCAATTCCGATGCCATTTCTGCGTGTGCCTGTTCGACAAAATCACATCTTGCCGCCTTTTCCGCCAATTGCGCGTTCAATACGGCTAATACACCTTGAAACCGACTCTTCATCAGCAACCATGTAAACAACACGCCTGACAGCAAAGCCGCCAGCAATAGCAACACAGTCATCAGCTCCATAAATCATCCTAATATTCAAACATTTTCACACCGGACAAAACCGCCGCTTATTCCGATTCTACCTGTTTGTTCGACATAGCTCCAAAAAATATAGCGGATTGGCTTTAAACCTGTTCGACATCGCCTTACCATGCTGCTTGCGGTTTCAGACCTTTTCCTATTGGGCGCGGACGGCATTGAGCTTTTCATATTGGCGGGTCAGTTTGGCGACGGAATTGCCGATTTTGTCGTATTCCTGCCATAGCTGTTTGGCAGACGATACGCCCAAACGGTCTTTGTTCCGCTCCAATACCCTGCCCAGTTCCTTCTGACGTTCGGACAGGGTATTGGTCGTCGTTTTCAGCGTATTCATCGCCTTGCCGATATGGGTCAACCCAGACAAAGCTCCGCCGACAACGGCGGAAACGCTGATTGATATACCTAAATCGCTTGCCATATGCTAATATGCACCTATTAAAGTGATGGGTTGTTTGTATGTTTGTTGTCGGTATGCTCGCAGTTTTAGCTGGTATTTTTTATTGCGTCGTCCTTGCTGCTTCCGCTGTTTGGCTGGTAGCAGTCGAGTTATGGCAGGCGTTTTTTGAAAAAGCTGAGCCTGACAATGGTTGGTGTCGCGATTTGCAGCGCGAAATCGAAGAAGAACGCCGACACCAAATCTGAATCACATCCCCCTCCGATAACCCGCCTTCATTTGGCGGGTTGCTTCTTTCTGCCAGTCTTCAAATTCGTCCAGCGGCAGCGCGTAAACCTCATCCACGCTCCAACCGAACCACCAAGCCAAATCGGCGGCGGCAGACAGCAGCTGCCGCTGCGTTTCAGCCTTTGAAAGAGGAGGACTATTTGTCTTGGTCGGTTTCTGTGAGGCGGCGAAACGTTTCCTGCATCTGTTTCCAATCCGCCAAATCCAAACAATCCAAGTCTTCGGGAATCATGCCTGTCATACGGGCAAACAGGGCCAGTTCTTGCTCCGCCTCATTCGTCAGGTGCGACACGGCGCGCAAATCGCCCACGCGCAAACGACGGAGCGTTACTTGTTCCAACATCTGACCCGTCGCCAGCCGTACCGGATATTTCAGTTTCACAACGGTATTTACACCCAAATCTTCTTGCAATTTCTTGGCTTCATTCATTTTCCATCTCCAAAAATAAAAAATCACCATTCAATATCAATCTGCCACAAACCCTGATTAAGTTCCCGATGTCTGACATTTTCAGAATGATGCCGTCTGAAATGTTGCAGCTATGTTCAGACGGCATACGGGTGCTGATTTTCCAAAAGGGCCGAAGCATGCAAAAAGGGCAAACCCTAAAGGATTTGCCCTTTTGTTCCAAACGCTTAGTGTACGTCTTTCCAATATTCTTTTTTCAGGAAATACGCCAAAGGCAGCATAACCGCCAATAAGAAAATCATCACGACATAGCCTATACGTTTGCGTTGCAGTTGTGCAGGCTCGCCCATGTACACAAGATAGTTCACCAAATCGCGTACATATGCGTCGTACTCTTTTTGGATCACTTTGCCGTTAGGCAGACGGCGGCTGTGCAAACCGGTAGATTCCCAATACAGCTTAGGCTTCATCTCGCCGTGTTCGTCTTTTACCATAACCGGCTGACCTTTGGCATCCAACTCAACGGCTTGAACGCCTTGCTGTTCCCACAGCGGGTGAGGCATACCGACTTTATCAAATACGGTATTGTTCCAGCCGCTCGGACGCGTAGGATCCTTATAGAATCCGCGCATATAGGCGTAAAGGTAGTCTGCACCTTTGGAACGCGCAATCAACGTCAAATCGGGCGGAGCAGCACCAAACCATTTTGCCGCATCTTTAGGATCCATTGCAGCATGCATCACATCGCCGACATTATCGGTGGTAAACATCAGGTTTTTCTTGATTTCTTCGTCAGTCAAACCGATGTCTTTCAAACGGTTGAAACGCATACCGCTTGCCGAGTGGCAGGACAGGCAATAGTTGGTAAAGATTTGTGCGCCGCGCTGCAAGCTTACTTGGTTGCGCAAATCGATATCGACTTTCTCATAGTGTGCATGACCGCCCGAAGCAAATGCCGCACTCATGGGTACTGCCAACAGTAAGGCAGCAAACCAGTTTTTCATAACTTGTTTCATTTTGACTGCCCTCATCAGATGTTGGTTGCAAACAGATATGCACAAACCGCCGTAATGCCTACATAAACAAAAAACATGATTTTCTGTTTGGCGGTACTCATGGTTACACGTTCGGGAACCGGTTTGTTGGTATCCAGTTTGGTATAGAACGGCATACCCAGGAAGAATGCAAAATAGACGAAGGACAGGATGCGCGCAACCAAAGTACGCGTATCAGTTGCCACCATCGCACCCAAAATACCCAAACCGATAAAGGCAATGATGAACAAGACCAATGCGGTTTTAAAGATCGGGCCACGATAGCGGACGGATTTAACCTCACCTTTATCCAGCCAAGGCAACAGGGCAATCAGTACAACTGCCGCACCCATACCGATTACACCCCATACCTGTGTTCCCAAGAACGAGGGAATCGCACGCAAAATGGCGTAGAACGGAGTGAAGTACCATACCGGCGCAATGTGCGGAGGTGTTTTCAGCGCATTTGCTGCATCGAAGTTTGGCGCTTCCAAGAAGTAGCCGCCGCCTTCTGGTGCAAAGAACAACACGGAACAGAAGACAATCAGGAATACAACAACACCCAAGATGTCTTTAACGGTGTAGTAAGGATGGAATGGGATACCATCGCGTGGAATACCGTTTTCGTCTTTGTTTTTCTTGATTTCAACGCCGTCAGGGTTGTTAGAACCCACTTCGTGCAGTGCGATGATGTGCGCCACAACCAAGCCGAGCAATACCAGCGGTACTGCGATAACGTGCAGGGCAAAGAAGCGGTTCAGGGTAACATCGGAAACGTTGAAGTCGCCGCGGATCCAAGTGGACAAATCAGGACCGATAACAGGGATGGCGGAGAACAGGTTAATAATTACCTGCGCACCCCAGAAGGACATTTGACCCCAAGGCAACAGGTAGCCCATAAAGGCTTCCGCCATCAATGCCAAGAAAATCAGAGAACCGAAAATCCACACCAACTCACGGGGTTTTTTGTACGAACCGTAAATCAAACCACGGAACATGTGCAGATAAACGACGATGAAGAAGAAAGATGCGCCGGTGGAGTGCATGTAGCGGATAATCCAACCGCCGGACACGTCGCGCATGATGTACTCTACTGCGGTAAAGGCAGCAGGCAGATGGTAGGCGTTAAGGTTGCCGTCCGGTTTGTAGTTCATAGTCAGGAAAATACCGCTGACGATTTGAATCACGAGGACAAGCAAGGCTAAAGAGCCGAAGTAATACCAGAAGTTGAAGTTCTTTGGTGCGTAGTATTGAGCCAAATGCTCATTCCACATCTTAGACAGGGGGAAACGAGCGTCCATCCAGCCTAACAATGCTTTTGCTTTGCTATTGGTTTGGTTTGCCATAATTATCGTTCCTTATTCTCAGTCTTCACCCACCAAGATGGTAGTATCGCTCAGATATTTGTAAGGCGGTACGACCAAGTTGGTCGGCGCAGGAACACCTTTATAC
The DNA here is from genome assembly GCF_943181435.1 of Neisseria sp. Marseille-Q6792. The sequence goes on along the minus strand of NZ_OW969598.1, from coordinate 1,738,841 downwards.
ACCCTGCCTGCAATGTCGAATTTCGAACCGTGGCAGGGGCAGAAAAAGCCGCCCTTCCAGCCCGCACCCAAATCGGCAGGTGCAATGTCGGGACGGTAGGTCGGAGAACAGCCCAAATGGGTACAGATACCGATGGCAACGAGAATGTTCGGTTTAATCGAACGTGTCTCGTTTTTAGCGTATTCCGGCTGTTGTTCCACATCGGAATTGGGATCAGTAAGTTCGCCGTTCAGGCTTTTCAGGTCTTTAAGCTGTTGATCCGTACGGTTGACCACCCAAATCGGTTTGCCTTGCCACTCAGCAGTCAACATCTGACCTGCTTCGATTTTGCTGACATCCACTTCGACGGCAGCACCGGCAGCCTTAGCTTTTTCCGAAGGGAAAAAACTGGCCACAAACGGCGTTGCCACACCCAATGCTGCCACTCCGCCTGCGCCGCAGGTCGCAAGTGTCAGGAAACGGCGGCGGCCGTTATTGATTTCTTGATTATCCATTATTCAGTCGTCCTAATATTTTGGGAATACCGAGCCATTAAACATTGCAATTTTACCCAGTTTGCAGTGATACTCAAAGCATTATTTAAAATAAGGTAAAGTTTTATGATATTTCTCAATAATCAAGCCGGATTGCCTTCATCAAAATGACACACTTCCAATCCGAACACTCCTACCGCCGCCTCCGCCAATGCCTGTACGCCGTAACGTTCCGTCGCATGATGCCCTGCAGAAACAAAAGCCGTACCCGTTTCATTGGCAAGATGGTATTGGGCTTCAGAGATTTCCCCCGTCAAATATAAATCGACACCTTCGTCTATTGCCGTCTGAAAAAACCCCTGCGCCCCCCCGCTGCACCATGCAACCTTTCTGATTTCACGGTTCAAATCGCCGATAACGACCGGCTTCCTCTGCAAAACTGCTTCAATATGGACAGCCAATGCACCAAGTGTCTTGACTTGTTTCAGGCTTCCTGAGTTAAGCAGGTTTTGTTCGCCAAAACGCCTTTCGACTGTAAAACCGAGTTTTTCAGCGAGTTGGGCGTTATTTCCTAATTCAGGATGCGCATCCAGCGGTAAATGGTAAGCCGCCATATTGATATCATTACCCAATAACGCGGCAATCCGTTCTTTTTTCCAACCGGTAATGGTCGGCAACTCGTTTTTCCAAAACATGCCGTGATGGACCAGAAGCAAATCTGCCTTCTGATCCGCGGCAAAATCAATTGCCGCTTTGCTTGCAGTTACCGATGTGGCAATCTTACCGATATACTCTTTCCCTTCAATCTGCAAACCGTTGGGGGCATAATCTTTAAACAATGCTATCTGCAATGTTTCATTGCACCAAGTCAGAAAATCCCTGCGCAATACCATCTTTTTTCCTAATCGCTTTAAACAAGCGGGCATTCTAATCGCAAAATGTCCGGAATTCACATTTTTCCGATTTGCACCCGCATATGAATTATTTTAATATGCGCCTGTTCAATATGCCGTCTGAAACCTCATGGATTCCATCATCGAACTGCGCCACCTCAAGACCCTGTTGGCACTTGAAGAAACCGGCAGCGTCTCCCTTGCCGCCAAACGGGTTTTCCTTACCCAATCTGCACTTTCCCACCAAATCCGTATGCTTGAAAACCACTACGGCGCACCGTTGTTCGAACGAAAATCCACACCTTTGCGCTTTACCCCGGTTGGAGAAAGGCTGTTACGCCTCGCTCACGACCTGTTGCCGCAAGTTACCGATGCAGAACGTGATTTGGCGCGCATTATAGAAGGAGAGGCAGGAGAATTGCGGATTGCCGTCGAATGCCATACCTGTTTCGACTGGCTCATGCCCGCAATGGGTGAATTCCGCCCGATATGGCCCCAAATCGAATTGGATATCGTATCGGGATTCCAAGCGGACCCTATCGGACTGCTGCTGCAACACCGCGCCGATCTTGCCATTGTTTCCGAAGCAGAAAAACAAAACGGTATTTCTTTCCAACCGCTGTTTGCCTACGAAATGGTCGGCATTTGCGCACCGGACCATCCGCTTGCCGCCAAAAACGTTTGGACGGCGGAAGACTTTATCGGGGAAACCCTGATTACCTATCCCGTTCCCGATGAAATGCTGGATTTACCCAAAAAAATCTTAATTCCGAAAAACATCAACCCACCGCGCCGACACAGTGAACTGACCATTGCCATTATCCAACTGGTTGCCAGCCGAAGGGGAATCGCCGCCCTTCCCTACTGGACCGTTATGCCCTATCTTGAAAAAGGCTATGTCGTTCACCGGCAGATTACCGACGACGGACTGCAAAGCAAACTGTATGCCGCTATCCGTACAGAAGATACGGACAAGAGCTATCTGAACAATTTTTGCCAAATCATACGCGAACGCGGCTTCGCGGACTTGCCCGGATTAAGTGAGTTAGGACCGGTCTGATTTCCCTTGTTCAAACCATACTCGGGCGGTTTTTCTATTTTTTATATTTAAGAAAACGGAATAGTTATTAGAAAAACTCTTTTTAACATGGCCTCAAGGGGTTGTTAAACTTGAAACTATATGAGATGGGAACAGACTCATAACGGGTGAAATATATGGACCAACAGGACGTCTTAGGCATGGAACAAAATAATGAGATTAACGAAATATCCTTATAACTCCATAAGAGAGTTAGAAGACTATTTAATAAACACCTATCAAAAATATATTATTCTACAAGAGGGAGGAAAAGAGATTTATCGATGTTTTATTCTTTCTTTTTATAAAGAATTCAATATAGGTATTGGATTAGCTGTTTCCTGCATAAGTATTCCCCCAAAAGTATTAATACTTGATGATAAAAATATTTTTATCGGATTTGATTCAGTCGTTTTTTGTATTTCTATACAAAATTCAAAAGTTAACATGCTAAATATAGATGGAATAGTTTTTGATATTTATTTATTGGATAATCAAAAAATTTGTATTATTCATGAGTTGGGTGCAATTATTACAGATAAAAACTTAACAAGAGAGAATTCAGTATCTACCGACATAATATCAGACTGGGAAATAGATAAAGTTAATAAGTTAATTATATTAAAAGAGTTAGACTCTGAAAAAATAATTTCTCTAAATTATGATTAAGGATGCTTGGTTATTTAAGATATTCTCCCCATTATGTAATACAGGTTAGCTAAAAACTAGGAAACTTTTCCTTAATAGATTGCCATTTTTATAAGCTAGTTGAAATAGCCGTTCTATTTTTTCAATAACTCCAAATGAATTAAAAGTTATTTTACAAAGTAGAAATACGATGTCCTCTCCAGTAATAGCCATCCCTGGCGGTCAGTTCGTCCGTGTAGTCGATACTGGTGCTGTTTTTGATTTTTGCCCAATTTGCAATCTTTAAATTGCCAATGGGAAACCGTCTGCTACAAATAAAAAACCCTGCGATAAGCAGGGTTTTTTGAATTTCCAACATTAACGTTTGGAGAATTGTTTTGCACGGCGTGCTTTGCGCAGACCCGGTTTTTTACGTTCAACTTCGCGTGCATCACGAGTAACGAAACCGGCTTGAGACAAGGCTGGTTTCAACGCAGCATCAAAATCGATCAGGGCACGGGTAATGCCGTGGCGGATAGCACCGGATTGACCGGTTTCACCACCGCCGACAACATTGACTTTGATGTCGAACGATTCTGTGTTTTCAGTCAGAACCAAGGGTTGGCGAACAACCATTCGGCTGGTTTCGCGTGCGAAGAATTCGTCAACGGGGCGGCCGTTTACGATGATTTGACCTGTACCTTTAGTCAGGAATACACGAGCCACTGAACTTTTGCGGCGGCCTGTGCCGTAGTAGTATTTACCGTTCATGTCGCGTCCTTATTTCAATTCCAAAACTTTGGGTTGTTGTGCGGCATGGGCATGTTCTGCACCAGCGTACACTTTCAGTTTTTTAATCATGGCGTAACCCAAGGGACCTTTGGGCAACATGCCTTTTACGGCTTGTTCCAAAGCGCGGCCCGGGAATTGCTCTTGCATTTCGCGGAAGGTGCGTTCGTAGATACCGCCCGGGAAACCGGAGTGACGGAAGTATTTTTTATCTTCGAATTTGGCACCGGTTACACGCAGTTTGTCCGCATTGATAACAATGATGTAATCGCCGGTATCGACGTGGGGGGTGTATTCAGGTTTGTGTTTGCCACGCAAACGGCTGGCGACTTCGGCTGCAACGCGACCCAAGACTTTGTCTTGAGCATCGATGACGAACCATTCGCGCTTCACCTCGTGGGGTTTCGCTGAAAAGGTTTTCATAGTGGAAATCCAGATAGATATAGAAAGTTGTAAATTTTAAAGATGACGGCGCATTTTGTCAATCGCATTACTGCGTTACGACGAGGTTTTCTCATTGCACCATCGGTTGCGGACAGTTTGCATTTCTCTAGGCGTTTTATTCTAAAGGAAAGGCCGCATCTTGCGATGCGGCCTTATATGGGAATCCCCGCGAGAGCCGTTTCGGCCGAATCCGCTTGAACCTTGCTGACAAGGCGGCTGCCTCGGGTAGTTTCGGGTGCGTCCGCAAAAGGACGCTCGCGCCCACTACGGCTCCCGACAACCTTAAGCGAACTTATTGGTTCAAAGGAATATATGCCTTCGCTGACACCGCAGGGAAAAACTGTTATTCCTGCCCCAAGCGGGATAGTGCTTTTTGGCAGGCGTTGTCCATGTCGGTTATTTTACGCGCAAAATCGCCGATTGCCAAATCGCCGTTAAGGGAAATTTTCAACAGGTCATGGACGACATTGAGTGCGGCCATAATGACGATTTTCTCGCTGTCGGCAACTCGTCCGCCTTCTCGGATTGCCTCGGCTTTTCTGTTGAGCATTTCGACTGCCTGCAAAAGTGTGTCTTTTTCTTCTGCCGGCGTGTTGACGGTCAATTGGGCGTGCATGACTTCGATGTGGACTTGTTCGATATTCATCCTCTACTCCTTATCACTGCGTTTCCTGATTTTGGGGAAGCTGTGCAATCAGTGCTTCGATTCTTGCCCTGCTCTGTTCGAGTAGGGTGCGATATCGTGAATTTTCTTCCATCAGGCTGTCAATCTTGTTTTGCAGGTCTTCCTTGAGTTTGCTAACTTGAATGAGCAGGGCTTCGCTGAGTTCGTCAACGGCGGTTTTGTGTTCGTATTCCTGTCGCTCGTGCGCCCGTTTGAGTTCGGCGACGGTTTCTTTGAGGCCGCGGTTTTCGCTAATGAGGGTTTCGAATTTCTGTACCAACGTATAAACGCTGCTTTCGAGTTTTTCGATATTTTGTTTCATAACCTTACCTGTCCGTATGCCGTCTGAAGGCTTCAGACGGCATCTGTTTGTTGTTTATTCGAAACGCGCGCTGCGTTCCATCAGTCTTTCGACAACCTGTTGCGGGGTCATTTCTTTGCGGATGAGTTGCAGCAGGGTTTGGGTAATCGGCATGTCGATTTGGTACTTACAGGCAGTATTAAAGACTTCTTCTATGGTGCTGACCCCTTCTGAAACGTGCCCAATTTCGACAAGCACCTGATGCAGTTCTTTGCCTTCTGCCAAACCCAAGCCGACGCGGCGGTTGCGTGAGAGTGCGCCGGTACAGGTCAAGATGAGGTCGCCGATACCGGCCAGCCCCATCATGGTTTTAGGCTGTGCGCCCATTGCGGAGGCAAGGCGGGTAATTTCGGCCAATCCGCGCGTAACCAATGCGGCGCGGGCGTTAAGCCCGTACTCTAGACCGTCGGACAATCCAGTGGCAATCGCCATAACATTTTTTACCGCGCCACCAACCGCCACGCCGATAACGTCGGTACTGCCGTAAAGCCGCATAACCGAAGTGTTGAGTTGTGGGACAAGTTCCTCGACCCATTCTTGGTTTTCGGAAGCGAGGACGACGGCACAGGGCAGTTGCTTGGCGAGTTCCTGTGCAAAACTCGGGCCGGAGAGTACGCCGATTTTTTTATTGTCGGGCAATACTTCTTTCAATACTTGGAAGGTCAGCAGTCCGGTATCCTGCTCGAAGCCTTTGCAGGCGGCTAGAATCGGAAGATGTCCTGCATTGTATTGCTTCAGCAGTTCGGCACTGCTTCTCAAACCTGCGACAGAAGTAACAATCAACACCAGCCCGCTGTCTTGCAACGCCTCTGCCAAATCTGTACACACTTCCAGCGTTTCAGGAAAGGGGAAACCGGGCAGCCCGTGCTTGTTTTCACGTTCTTCCTTCATTTGGCGGACTTGAGCTGCGTTGCGCGTCCACAGGGATACGCGGTTGCCGTGTTGGGAAAAATGCAGGGCGAGCGCCGTACCCCACGAACCTGCGCCGATAACGGTAATTTTCATTGGTCGTCTTTCAACATATCACTGCTGTTCACTTTAAAACAATCGCTGTTTCTCTGCAAGTGCAGACAGGGAAATGCCGTCTGAAAGGCGTTCAGACGGCATTTTATCCCGAAACGGCACAATCAGCCGGTATTGCGCAAACCTTGCGCTACGCCGTTGATGGTCAGGTGCACCATCAGCAGCGCGTGCGGATTGTCGGGCTCTTTGCGCAGGCGTTTGAGCATGGCGACTTGCAGGCCGTTGAGGGCGTTCAAATATGGAATCCTCAAGGCGAGCGAGCGGGCAAGACTGCGGTTGTCGCGCAAAAGTTCCTCGGTTTGCAGCAGGTCGAGCAGGGCTTTGCGGCTGCGCCGGTATTCTTCCTTAATCATCCCGAAGATGACGGCGGCTTTTTCGGGTGATTCGCTCAAGCCGGCGTAGTTTTCCGCCAAGGTGATGTCGGTTTTCGCCATCACTTGTTCCATATTGGAGAGCATGGCTTGGAAGAATGGGTTGTTTTGAGCGTGTTCGCGCAGGGCGGCGAGCGTTTCTGGTTTGCCTTCGCACAAGGTTTCCACCGCGCTGCCGAAACCGTACCACGCGGGCAGCATCAGCCGGTTCTGCATCCAAGAGAATACCCACGGTATCGCGCGCAAGTCCTGAATCCGCGCCAAGGTTTTACGGCTGGCGGGACGGCTGCCGAGGTTGAGGGTGGCAATTTCCTGAATCGGGCTGGTTTGCAGGAAGTAGTCGATGAAGTCGGGATGGGTAATCAGCTCGCGGTAGTATTTGAACGATACGTCCGACAAATCCTGCATCAGTTTGGCATCAGGGTCTTTTTTGTCCGGCAGGATGCTGGCTTCCAAAGTGGCGGCAACCAAGGTTTCGAGGTTGCGCACAGCGTTGCTGGGGTCGGCGTATTTGGCGGTGATGACTTCGCCTTGCTCGGTGATGCGGATTTGCCCCGCCACGCTGCCTGCCGGTTGGGCGAGAATGGCTTGGTAAGACGGGCCGCCGCCGCGTCCGACGCTGCCGCCGCGTCCGTGGAACAAGCGCATGCGGACATCGTATTTTTTGAAGAGTTCGACCAAGCCCAACTCTGCCTGATACAGACACCAGGAGCTGGTAACGTAGCCGCCGTCCTTGTTGGAGTCGGAGTAGCCGAGCATAATTTCTTGGATATTGCCGCGGCTTTCGAGCAGGGCATCGTACCAGTCGAGGCGGAACATGGTTTCCATGACCGGACAGGCGTTTTCCAACGCTTCGATGGTTTCAAACAGAGGCACAATATTGATGCGGCTGTGCGGTTTGCCGTTTTCCACCGCCAACAGGCCGCTTTCTTTCAGCAGCAATGCCAAGGCGAGCAGGTCGCTGGGTTGTTCGCAGTTGGAAATAATGCTTTGCGTAACGGCATCTTCGCCGAATTCGTCTTTGATTTTGCGCGCTTCATTGAAAATCGCCAGTTCGTGGCGAGTATGGTCGCTGTATGTGATGAACGGGCTGTACAGCGGGCGTTGATGGCTCAATTCGCGCAACAGGACGGCTTGTTTTTGCTCTTCGTTCAGGCTGTTGTAGTCTTCCAAGCCTGCGTGTTGGAAAAGCTCGGCAACCACATCGGCGTGTTTGCCTGCGTGTTGGCGCAGGTCGAGCGGCATCATGTGGAAGCCAAACACGGACACGGAACGGATGAGGTCTGCCAAACGGCCTTCGGCAAGCAGGCGGCTGCCGTTATCGATAAGGGAACGTTGCAATTTTTTCAAATCATCGAGAAATTCTTGGGCCGAAGCATAAGGCTCGAGAAAGCCGAATTTGCAGCCCATGCCCAAACCAAGCGCGCGTGCTTTGCCCAAGGCGCGCGCCATGATGTAGGCGATGGCGCGGCGGTAGGGTTCTTCGGTACGGGCGATTTCTTCGTCGGGCGATTTGTCGGACAACGCCATCACATCGCCGTTGACTTTGACGCGGCGGATGGAGAGCGGCAACTCGCGGTAAAGTTTGTCGAGTTCGCTGCGGTAAAAACGGAACACGGCATCGGCATGACGGCGGAAGGCAAAGCGCAGGGTTTCGGCAGAAACGAACGGATTGCCGTCGCGGTCGCCGCCGATCCAGCCGCCGATTTTCAGGATATCGGGAACGTCCACATCGGGATATGCCGTCTGAAAGTCGCGTTCCATATTGCGGTAGAGCTTGGGCAGGGCTTCGAAAAAGCTCATCGGGAAGATGGACACGCCGTTGTTGATTTCGTCGTTGACGCTGAGTTTGTGGTGGCGCGTTTCGCTGGTCTGCCACAAGCCCAGCAGGATAGTGTCGATTTCACGGCGCAGCGCGGTCAACGCATCGGCGTTGGCGCAGCGTTCCCGACGGGGCAACAGGGCGCGGATACGGCGGTTAAAGCTCAAAACGGTTTGGCGTTGTACTTCGGTCGGATGCGCGGTCAAGACGGCGGTAACGGCCGTATTGTCGAGCTGCTGCTGCACCGTTTTGCCGTTGATTTTTCCGGCTTTGAGCTTACGTACCGTTTCCGCCAGGCTGCCTTCCGCACCGCTGCTGCCCGCATCTTCATAAACCTGACGGCGGCGTTCGTGATGCACGTCTTCGGCAATGTTCAAAATTTGTGCGAACAGTCCGCAGGCAAGCGTCAGGTCGTGGGTTTGCTGTTCGTCCAGTTGCGGCAAAACCTTCTCAATCAGTGCCGCGCTATCGTCCGAAGTGGACAGCAGCTTGACCGTTTCCACCACCAACGGCGATGCTTCCTCGTGAAGAAGGTTGAACAACGACTGTTTTAAAAATTCCGCGTCTGCCGCCAAGGCCGCATCCTTCGGATTGTTCAGGATATGCAGTTGCATGATTTTTCTCTCTCGTTTGCCGTAAATATTGTAAATGTACCTCAAATGCCGCATCCGTGCCAAAACGTTCACACTTTAACCGCCCGTTTCCCGAAATGCCGTCTGAAGTTGAACGCCGCCCAACGGCAGCGTTACAATCGCCCGCAACTGTTTTTTCAGAACATCATCATGACCACAACCGAACACGACAACGACGATGCATTCCTGCTGCGGTACAGCCGCCACATCCTTCTGGACGAAATCGGCATCGAAGGGCAGCAAAAGCTTTCCGACGCGCATATTTTGGTCGTCGGCTGCGGCGGTTTGGGTGCCGCCGCACTGCCCTACCTTGCCGCTTCGGGTGTCGGCACGCTGACCATAGCCGATTTCGACACGGTCGAACTGCACAACCTGCAACGTCAGGTCGCATTTAACGAGGGCGACGTCGGCAAACTCAAAACCGAAACCTTGGCAGACCGTCTGCGCCATATCAACCATACCGTCGATGTCCGCACCGTCAACGAAAAACTCGACGGCGGCCGCCTGACCGGTTTGGTTCAAACCGCCGACATCGTTTTAGACTGCTGCGACAACTACGCCACGCGCCAAGCCGTCAACCGTGCCTGCGTACAAACGAAAACACCGCTGGTTTCAGGGGCGGCGGTACGCTTTGAAGGGCAGCTTGCCGTGTACCGTCCCGACTTGCCCGACTCGCCGTGTTACGCCTGCCTGTTCGACGGCGGATCGGCTTCAGACGGCATCTGTTCCCTTTTCGGCGTATTCTCGCCGCTGGTCGGCATCATCGGCTGCACGCAGGCGGCGGAGGCACTGAAAATCCTGCTGGATGCAGGCGAACCGTCGCACGGCAGGCTGGCGGTTTACCGTGCTTTGGAAGGGGGCTGGCGATATTTCGACCTGCCGCGCAACCCTGAATGCCCGGTTTGCGGCGCGGCGCGATAAACCCTGCCGCCGTTTCAGACGGCATAAAAACGGATTCGGCGGAACGGTTTTAAAAATCGGCGGTGTTTTGACATAGTGTCGATAAGCATACTTATCTTCAATATACTCAACAGGATAATTGTTTGCCTAAGCAAAAAATAATCGCCTTTTCCCTGACGGGCGGGCGAAATACACGGATTGCAAAAACACAACCTGAAAATTTACATTTCTTTGCAAAAAAAAAAAAAAAAAAAAAATAAACTTACCTTATAATTGCAATTGTTTTAGCAATATCTGATTCGCAGATTCATTGAGTTAAGATATTTTCCCCGTAATGTGTTTGGCCGTCTGTCCCTTTTGGGTTCGGACGGCTTTTTTTAGGCTGTATTTGAATACCCGATTGATTTCGTCTGTTTGTAGGGGGAAGGCCGCTTATTTCCGTTCGGGTGGAAACGCTCCCATCGGATAAAAGGCATTTTGTCCGACTGATTAAAGTTATAGTGGATTAACAAAAACCAGTACAGCGTTGCCTCGCCTTAGCTCAAAGAGAACGATTCTCTAAGGTGCTCAAGCACCAAGTGAATCGGTTCCGTACTATTTGTACTGTCTGCGGCTTCGTCGCCTTGTCCTGATTTTTGTTAATCCACTATATATCTTAGGTTTGCATCGGCGGAATACTCAAACACAGCTTTTAGGGGGAATCCGGATGCCGACGGCGCATCAATAATGCGGCGGGATTTCGTCGCGCAGGGAATACGGCTCTTGCGCGTCGGAATTTTTGTCTTGCAGCTTGCCGTACAACAGCCTCAACTGAGCCTGCTGCAAATCCAACGTCTGCCGCAATTCCGCCACCATCGCGTTCAGGCCGACGATTACGTCTTCCTGAAGCGCGGATTGGATTTCCAATTCGACAATACGGCACTCCAGCCCTTCAAGCCCATCCATTTACAGCACCATCGCGGCAATCCAACCGGCAATCATCAGCGGGATGTTGTAGTGGATAAAGGTCGGGATGACGGAATCCCGAATATGATCGTGTTGTCCGTCGACGTTCAAGCCCATGGTCGGGCCCAGCGTGGAATCGGACGCGGGCGAACCGGCATCGCCCAACGCACCCGCCGTACCGACAATAGAGACTGTGGCAAGCGGCGAAAAGCCCAGACTGATGCACAACGGTACATAAATCGCGGCAATAATGGGCAAAGTGGAAAAGGACGAACCGATACCCATGGTTACCAAAAGCCCCACCAGCAGCATGGCCAATGCCGCCATACCTTTGTTGCCGCCGAACATCGCCATGCTGCTTTCGACCAGCGGCTGGATGTGTCCGGTTGCACTCATAACAGCGGCAAAACCCTGTGCCGCAATCATGATAAAACCGACCATGGCCATCATCTTGATGCCTTCCCCGAAGACGTCGCTGGCCTTGTTGCGGTTGATGACGCCCAACATCATAAATACGGCGAAACCGAGCATCGCCCCCAACACCAGCGAATCTTCGTACATCAGCTGGATGGCAAAACATACGGCAATGGCGATGGCCGCAACCAAGCTGCGGTATGAAGACGCCTGAGGTTGGTTTGCCGCATCGGCATTGCCCGCCGCATCGGTATCATTGCTTTGATACAGGCGGGGCTTGCGATAATGCACAAACGCCAGCAGGAGTCCGGTTACCATACCCAATGCAGGAATCGCCATTGCCGCCATCACGTTGATGTTTTTAACGTCGAGTTCCGGCGCGGCGGAATGGATGTTGCCCAACAGAATTTCATTTAAGAAAATCGCGCCGAAACCGTAAGGCAGGAACATATAGGTCGTAACCAGACCAAAAGTGATGACGCACGCAACCAGTCGGCGGTCGACCTTCAGGCGGTTGAACACCAAAAGCAGCGGGGGAACAATCATCGGAATAAAGGCAATATGGATAGGCACGACGTTCTGGCTCATGATGCCCATCACCAAAATAATAGAAAGCAGCAGCCATTTGACCGCGCCTTCTCCCGAACGTACGCTGTCGGGCATACTGCTCCGGTTCAATTTGCGGATAATCGCACCCGCAAGCTGTTGGGGCAGTCCCGAATGAGTGATTGCCATGGCAAACGCACCGAGCATGGCATAAGAGAGCGCAATTTTCGCGCCGCCTTCCAAGCCTTTGTTAAATACGGGGATAATCCCCGCCTGACTGACCTGTCCGGCCGCATCAGTTATATTTTGCAGCGGCATACCTGCCACCACGCCGCCGACAAATGCACCGACCGTCAAACTCAATACTACATGCACGCGCGACAGCGACAGCACCAACATGACGATTACGGCGATTACGACTGCATTCATCTTCGTTCCTCCTTATTTTTTTCTCCAAAAATTAAAATAAAATTTACATATCGAAACCTATCATAAACCAATAATGGAAAAACCGCCAATTTTGTAAACACTTATTTCAAATGCTTCATATGTTTCCCCAACGTAACCCTGTCCAACCCGGCCAGGTCGGTCAAGGTTTTCACTTCCGTAAAACCATGGGCAGCCAACACGCCGCGCACCGCACCGCCCTGATTGAATCCGTGTTCCAACAGCAGAAACCCTCCGTCTGCCAGATACTTGGGGGCACCTTCCGCCAACGCCCTGATGCAGCTCATGCCGTCTGAAAAATCGGTCAGCGCGTTTTTCGGCTCAAACCGCAAATCCCCTTGAGAAAGATGAATGTCGCCGTTTTCGATATAAGGCGGGTTGGAAACGATGACATCCCATTGCCTTTCAGACGGCATATCGGTGTCGAACCAGGAACCGTGTGCAAACTCGACCGCCGCACCCAAATCTACCGCGTTCTTCCTGGCGGTTTCGAGTGCGCTCAGACTGATGTCGGATGCGCGGACGAAGGCATCCGGGCGTTCGAGTGCGACGGTTACGGCAACCGCGCCGCTGCCCGTCCCCAAATCCCACACGCGCCCGTTTTCGGGCAGGTGCGCCAATACGGCTTCGACCAGATGCTCGGTTTCGGGACGCGGAATCAACACGCTCGGATTGACTGTAAAGCATCTGCCATAAAATTCGCGCACACCTAAAATATAGGCAACCGGCTCGCCGTTCAGACGGCGTTGCGCCAGCCTGTCCGTCCGCTGTCGGACTTCGCCCGGCATTTCTTCCCCGCCTCGCGTCAACAACTGCACGCGCGTATATTCCGAAACATATTGCAGCAGCATTCTTGCTTCATTTTTAGGCAGTTTTGACAAGCCCAACCATTCGTCAAACGTCATTTTTTATCCCGTCTGCCGCCGATGCGGCTCGAACATTTTTTCCGGCTTTGCGGCACGCTTGTTCAAAAAATATCATTTTGCATTGAAATTATATAATTATAGTGGATTAAATTTAAATCAGGACAAGGCGACGAAGCCGCAGACGGTACAAATAGTACGGAACCGATTCACTTGGTGCTTCAGCACCTTAGAGAATCGTTCTCTTTGAGCTAAGGCGAGGCAACGCCGTACTGGTTTAAATTTAATCCACTATATAATAAAGAAAAACACCTTATCGCCGTTTCAATACCGTAGGAATTTATCCGAATAACAGAAACGCTCCGCCGTCATTCTCACAAAAACAGTCATCCGGAAACATAAGGCTGAAGCGTTTTTCGGGAATGACGATTTGAAAGTTGCCCGAAATTCAAACACAGGCAAAACCGGACGAACTTGATTTCCGCACATACAAGAATGATAAAACAAATAAAGAAAACAATGAGATAGTTGATTTTTCCTTTGGACTTTCGATATTTTCGGCGGCTGAAAAAAAATCCGCACCCGCCTTCAAATGCGGATACAGATTTTCTTGTCAAACAAACTTATTCGGCCAGCAATTCTTCTGGTTTGACTTTTTCGCCATATACGGGCAAGAGGGTTTTTTCATAGGCGGCTTTCAGACGGCCGTCTTTTTTCATGGCGGCGATTTCACTGTTGACCCAGTTCAAGAGGTCGGCGTTGCCTTTTTGAACGGCGGGGGCGATAAATTCGGCAGGGCCGAGGTTACCGATGGCGACTTCAAAATTCGGGTTTTCTTTTGCCCATGCCCACAGCAGGGCGTTGTCGTGGGCGAGTGCTACGCCGCGGCCGTCTTTCAGTGCGTCGAAGGTTTCGGTATTTTGGTCGAATTTCAGCAGTTTGACTTCAGGATGGTTTTTGGTGAAGAAGGCGTCGGCGGTGGTGCCTTTGTTGACCAGCAGGGTTTGGTCTTTCAGTTGCGCAATGTCGGTAATCGGTTTGTCTTTGGGGGAAACTACGCCCAAGGCTACTTTCATGTAGGGGTCGGCAAAATCGACGGCTTCGGCGCGTTCGGGAGTTTTGGTGAAGTTGGCCAGGATGAGGTCGACTTTGCCGGAACGGACGTATTCGACGCGGTTTGCGGCCTCGGTTAAGACAAATTCGACTTTGTCGGGGCTGCCGAGCAGGTCTTTGGCCAGATCTTTGGCGATTTCAACGTCAAAGCCTTGGTTTTTGCCGTTGGCGTCAACATAGCCGAACGGGGGCTTGTCGCCGAATACGCCGATGCGGATCACGCCTTTTTCTTTGATGGCGGCAACGGTTGCCGCACCGCTGCTTTGTGAAGATTGGGCATCGCCGGAGCCGCCCCCGCAGGCGGTCAGACCGACGGCGATGGCAGCGGAAGCCAAAAGGGCTTTGAGTTTGGCGTTCAGTTTCATTGAGAATCTCCTTTTTGAATGTTTGCTTGGGATGAAATGCCGTCTGAAAAGGGTTCGGACGGTTTGCGGTAAATCAGTAGTCCATACCTGCCAGAAATTGGCGGGCGCGTTCGCTTTTTGGTGCGGAGAAGAAGGTTTCGGGGTCGGACGATTCGACTATGCCGCCTTTGTCCATGAAGATGATGCGGTCGGCAACTTTGCGTGCAAACCCCATTTCATGGGTTACAATGAGCATGCTCATGCCTTCGCGGGCGAGTTCCAAAACCACTTCCAAGACTTCGCGCACCATTTCGGGGTCGAGTGCGGCGGTAATTTCGTCCAGCAGGATGACTTCCGGATTCAGGCACAGGGCGCGGACGATGGCGATGCGCTGTTTCTGGCCGCCGGAGAGTTCTCGCGGATAGGCGTTTTTGCGGTCGAGCAGGCCGACGCGTTCCAACAGCTTGTCGGCTTGAGCCTCTGCCTCGGCACGGTTGCGGTTTTGTACTTTTACCGGGCCTAAGAGGATGTTTTCAATGACGGTCATGTGGGCAAACAGTTCATAGCTTTGGAAGACCATGCCGACTTTTTGCCGGGCGGTTTGCCAGGAAACGTCTTTGCCGAATTCGCCGACACCGTCCATCACGATGCTGCCGCCTTGGTGCGCTTCCAAACCGTTGACGCAGCGCAGGAGTGTGGATTTGCCGCAGCCGGACGGGCCCAGCAGTACGATGACTTCGCCTTTTTCCAAGTCCAAGTCTAAGGATTGGATGGCGGTTACGTTGCCGTATTGTTTGTGCAGGTTGCGGATGCTCAGTAAAGCCATGTCAGTGTTCCCATTTTTGTTCAAGTTTTGCCGCCAGCAGCGACAGCGGCCAGCAACAGAAGAAATACAGCATAAAAATCAGGCCGTAAACCCAAAATGAAGCATTGGGCTGCGTCAGCAAAGAGTTTTCGATGATTTGCTGGCCGACTTTGACGACTTCGATGACGCCGATAAGCGAGGCGAGCGAGCTGGTTTTGATCATGCGCGTGAACAGGTTGACTGCGCCGGGCAATACACGGCGGATGCTTTGCGGCAGCTCGATGTAGCGGAATACCTGCCCGCGACTCAAGCCGAGTGCCAGGCCTGATTCGACCTGGTGTTTTTCAATCGATTCCAATGCGCCGCGGACCAAATCGCCCATTTCGGCGATGCCCCACATGGTAAATACCCAGACGCAGACCCAAAATCCGTCGATGTGGATGCCTGTCCAAGCGGACAGTCCGAAATACAGTCCGAACAGCCACACCAAAATCGGCACGATGCGGATGGTTTCGAGATAAAACCGTCCGATAAAGCGGATGAGCCGGTTGCGCGAACGCAGAACCAAGCCGAACAGCGTGCCCAATACGCAAGAAGCCGCAACAGAGATTAAAGAAATTTGTGCCGTTAAGAGCAGGCCTTCGCCCAAGCGCGCCGCGTTTTGTCCTTCAAACAGCCAGTCAAACACCATATTTTGCACTCCGTACGCGGTTTTCGGCCCAGCGCGCCAGAAGCGAAACGGGCAGAAGGATGATCAGGTAGCTGGCAAACAGCAGGAACAAGGCTTCGTTGGTTTTATAGTCCATGCCGATGATGTCTTTGGTAACGAACAACAATTCTGCAATGCCGACCGCGCTGACGATAGATGTTTCTTTCATCAAAAACAATACGTTTGCGCCGATGGCGGGAACGGCGACCGCCCATGCCTGAGGCAATTCGACATAGTGGAAGACTTGAAATCGGCTCAAACCGATAGCCTTGCCCGCTTCAATCTGTCCTTTTGGGACGGACAAAATACCGGCGCGGATGGCTTCTGCCATATAGCTTGCGCCCAAGAAAACCAGTGCGATCACGCCGCAGGTGAAACCGTCCCATTTAATGCCCATTTTCGGCAGGCCGTAATACAGGAAAAACAATTGGATCAGCAGGGGCGTATTGCGCGACAGCTCGATATAGGCGCGCGCCAATGCGTAGAAGGGGCGGATGCGGTATGCCGTTACCACGGCGACGGGCAGGCCGAACAGCAACGACAAAACAACGCCGTAAACGGACAATTCCAGCGTCAACTTTGCCGCATCGGCGAATTTGGGTACGGCATCGATTAAATAAGGCCAGTTCATCAGAATCAGAAATCAGCTTAACGAAAGGCGGTATTTTAATGAACTTGCAAGATAATGTTAAAGAATGCTTGGGAATATCAAACATCGGAAAAAAGAATAAGGCGATGCCGTCTGAAAACCTTTCAGACGGCATCGTGCCGGATTCCGCGTCAGATTTCGCTACCGCCGACAGTCAGTCCGGCATCAATCCGCAAGGTCGGTTGTCCCACGCCGACGGGGACGCTCTGCCCTTCTTTGCCGCACACGCCGACACCGCTGTCCAGCGCGGTATCGTTGCCTATCATCGAAACGTGTTTCAACACTTCGGGGCCATTGCCGATAATGGTCGCACCTTTGACAGGATATTGCAGTTTACCGCCTTCCACCCACCACGCTTCGGATGCGCTGAACACGAATTTGCCGCTGGTAATGTCCACTTGTCCGCCGCCGAAGTTGACGGCGTAAATGCCTTTGTCGATGGACGCGATGATTTCGTCGGGTTCGTAGCCGCCGTTTTCCATAAATGTGTTGGTCATGCGCGGCATAGGGACGGAGGCGTAGCTTTCGCGGCGGCCGTTGCCGGTCGATTGCGTACCCGTCAGGCGGGCGTTGGTTTCGTCCTGCATATAGCCGACCAAAATACCGTCTTCAATCAATACGGTGCGGCGGGTTTCGTTGCCTTCGTCATCGATATTGAGCGAGCCGCGTCTGTCGGCAATATCGCCTTGATCCACAACGGTAACGCCTTTGGCAGCCACGCGCTCGCCGATTCGTCCGGAGAAAACGCTGGTTTCTTTGCGGTTGAAATCGCCTTCCAAACCATGTCCGACCGCTTCGTGCAGCAACACGCCAGGCCAGCCGTTGCCCAAAACGACGGTCATCTCACCGGCAGGCGCAGGACGGGATTCGAGATTAATCAGGGCTTGTTTGACGGCGGAATCGACAAACTGCCGTACCAAAGTTTCATCGAAATACGCCAAATCATAACGTCCGCCGCCGCCCGCGCTGCCCTGTTCGCGCCTGTCGCCCTGTTTGGCGATAACGGTAACGTTCAGGCGCACCATCGGACGGATATCCGCAGCGTGTTTACCGTCCAAACGGGCGATGTACACCATATCGTATTCGCAGGTCAAACCGGCCATCACTTGCACGATGCGCGGATCGGCGGTTTTGGCCAGCGTTTCAACTTTGTTCAACAACGCGACTTTGGCAGCGGAATCAAGGCTGGCAATAGGATCCATCGCCATGTGGACAGGCTTGCCGTAGGCAGGTGTCGGCACTTTGACGCTAGCTTCGCCACCGGCCGCACCAATCACGCGCACGGCTTTGGCAGAGCGGTTGATCGAATCGATACACAGGCTGTCAGCGTAGGCAAAAGCGGTTTTATCGCCCGAAACGGCACGAACGCCCACACCCTGATCGATTTGGAAGCTGCCCGATTTGACGATGCCTTCTTCCAGATGCCAACTTTCATAGGCGGTGCGCTGACAATAAATGTCGGCATAATCGACATGGTTGGTGCCGATAATGCTCAGGCTTTGGGCGAGCAAATCGGGAGAAAGATGGTTGGCTTCGAGCAAATCTCGCCGTACGGCATAATAGGTTTGATGCATGGTGTCTGAGCATAAAAAATCAGTGGGCCGATTATACGGCATTTGTTATTAAAATGTATCGTGCCGCCTGAAATGTAAGATTTTTGCCAACATCCCCTGCTTTTGTGTACACTTAAAGCTCTTTGTCGGAGTGCTGCCCGCTGGGCGGCTGAGATTGCGAAAGCAAAATCCGTAGAACCTGTCGGGGTAATGCCTGCGTAGGAAACAAACCTTCCCTGCCCGTTCGGGCTTCCGTTCCCTTTCCGCACTTCCCCGCCCACCTTCCTTCTTTTTAAAGGACGCCATATGTCGGGCAATATTTCACAACAACCTTCGTCTGCCGCCTCCGCTGCCGGCATCGGACTGATTTGGTTCGGCGCGGCGGTATCAATTGCCGAAATCAGCACGGGCACACTGCTCGCCCCCTTGGGCTGGCAACGCGGTTTGGCAGCACTGCTGATCGGCCATGCCATCGGCGGCATATTGTTTTTCGCGGCGGCATATATCGGCGCATTCACGCAAAAAAGCGCGATGGAAAGCATACGCCTGTCGTTCGGCACAGGCGGTTCCGTCTTATTTTCGGCGGCGAACGTGCTGCAACTGGTCGGCTGGACGGCCGTCATGATTTATTCGGGTGCGGCGGCAAGTTCCGCACTGGGCAAAATGCTCTGGCAAAACGGGTCGTTTTCCTGGTGGGCTTTTGCCAACGGCGCGCTGATTATCTTGTGGCTGGTTTTCGGCGCACGCAAAACAGGCTGGCTGAAAACCGGTTCGATGGTGCTGATGCTGTTGGCGGTTCTGTGGCTGAGTGCCGAAGTCTTTTCCACGGCAGGCAGCACCGCCGCACAGGTTTCAGACGGCATGAGCTTCGGAACGGCAGTCGAACTGTCCGCCGTCATGCCGCTTTCCTGGCTGCCGCTGGCCGCCGACTACACGCGCCAAGCACGCCGCCCGTTTGCGGCAACCCTGACGGCAACGCTCGCCTATACGCTGACGGGCTGCTGGATGTATGCCTTAGGTTTGGCAGCGGCGTTGTTTACCGGAGAAACCGATGTGGCAAAAATCCTGTTGGGCGCGGGCTTGGGCATAACGGGCATTCTGGCAGTCGTCCTGTCGACCGTTACCACCACTTTTCTCGATGCTTACTCCGCCGGCGTAAGTGCCAACAATATTTCCGCCAAACTTTCGGAAACACCCGTCGCTGTTGCCGTCGCCGTTGTCGGCACACTGCTTGCCGTCCTCCTGCCCGTTACCGAATATGAAAACTTCCTCCTCTTGATCGGCTCGGTATTTGCGCCGATGGCGGCAGTTTTGATTGCCGACTTCTTCGTCTTAAAACGACGTGAGGAAGTAAAAGGCTTTGATGTTGTCGGACTGGCCTTATGGCTGGCCGGCTTCATCCTCTACCGCTCCCTGCTGTCGGCAGGCTGGGAAAGCAGCATCGGCCTGACCGCACCCGTAATGATTGCTACCGCCATTGCCACCGTATCGGTACGCCTACCATTTAAAAAATCATCCGACATACAAAGGAACCCGTCATGACCCGTATCGCCATCCTCGGCGGCGGCCTCTCAGGAAGGCTGACCGCACTGCAACTTGCAGAACAAGGTTATCAGATTGCACTTTTCGACAAAGGCACCCGCCAAGGCGAACACGCCGCCGCTTATGTTGCCGCCGCCATGCTCGCGCCTGCGGCGGAAGCGGTCGAAGCCACACCTGAAATCATCAAACTGGGCAGACAGAGCATTCCGCTTTGGCGCAACATCAGAGGCCGTCTGAAAACGCCTGCCATGATGCAGGAAAACGGCAGCCTGATTGTGTGGCACGGGCAGGACAAACCTTTATCCAGCGAGTTCGTCCGCCATCTCAAACGCGGCGGCGTGGCGGATGACGAAATCGTCCGTTGGCGCGCAGATGAAATCGCCGAACGCGAACCGCAACTCGGCGGACGTTTTTCAGACGGCATCTACCTGCCGACCGAAGGCCAGCTCGACGGGCGGCAAATATTGTCTGCACTTGCCGACGCTTTGGACGAACTGAACGTCCCTTGCCATTGGGAACACGAATGCGCCCCCGAAGACCTGCAAGCTCAATACGACTGGCTGATCGACTGCCGCGGCTACGGCGCAAAAACCGCGTGGAACCAATCCCCCAAGCACACCAGCACCTTGCGCGGCATACGCGGCGAAGTGGCGCGGGTTTACACACCCGAAATCACGCTCAACCGCCCCGTGCGCCTACTGCACCCGCGTTATCCGCTCTACATCGCCCCAAAAGAAAACCACATCTTCGTCATCGGCGCGACCCAAATCGAAAGCGAAAGCCAAGCCCCCGCCAGCGTGCGTTCCGGGCTGGAACTCTTATCCGCACTCTATGCCGTCCATCCTGCCTTCGGCGAAGCCGACATCCTCGAAATCGCTACCGGCCTGCGCCCCACGCTCAATCACCACAACCCCGAAATCCGTTACAACCGCGCCCGACGCCTGATTGAAATCAACGGCCTTTTCCGCCACGGTTTCATGATTTCCCCCGCCGTAACCGCCGCCGCCGTCAGATTGGCAGTGGCACTGTTTGACGGAAAAGACGCACCCGAACGTGATGAAGAAAGCGGTTTGGCGTATATTGGAAGACAAGATTAAAGCCGTCTGAAAGGACACCCTATGACCTTCCCCCCCTTGAAATCCCCGCTCAAATTCTACGCCGTCGTTCCCACCGCCGATTGGGTGGAGCGCATGGTCAAAGCAGGTGCCGACACGGTGCAACTGCGCTGCAAAACCCTGCACGGCGATGAATTGAAACGCGAAATCGCCCGCTGTGTCGCCGCCTGTCAGGGCAGCCGTACGCAGCTTTTCATCAATGACCACTGGCGCGAAGCGATAGAAGCAGGCGCGTACGGCGTGCATCTCGGACAAGAAGACATGGACACCGCCGACCTTGCCGCCATAGCCGCCGCCGGTTTGCGCTTGGGTTTGAGTACGCACTCCGTCGCCGAACTCGACCGCGCCCTGTCCGTACACCCCAGCTACGTCGCCAGCGGCGCGATTTTCCCGACCACGACCAAGCAAATGCCCACCGCCCCGCAAGGCTTGGACAAACTGCGCGAATATGTGAAACAGGCAGGCGGCACGCCCGTCGTCGCCATTGGCGGCATCGATTTGAACAATGCTGAAGAGGTATTGGCAACCGGCGTTTCCTCACTCGCCGTCGTCCGTGCCGTTACCGAAGCGACAAATCCCGAAGCCGTGGTTAAAGCGTTTCAGGCTTTGTGGAATGAATAAGGTCGTCTGAAAATAATAAAGTCTAAAACCAGACGTACCAGATAATATATTTACAGAGGAATTTATTTTTTATTTTATTCATTTTTATCATATTTTAAAATTTTAAAAAGATACATAAGGAGCAATTTGATAACAATGAAACCAAGAGAGTTATGTGAAAAAGCATGGCAAGAAATAGCAAGTAAATTTCCTGATTTTAAGATAATTTCTAAAGGGCAGAAATTAAAGAGAGTATCTAAAAACAGGGATATTACATTTGAAATCTATTTTCAGGCTGATAGGCACAATTATCAATGTAGCGTGCAATTTATTCCACATATCGCCATTTACTCAAAAGATATGAAAAAGGCAAATATCAATAATGGTTTTATATATGGCGGAGAGTTGGGGAGCTTGATAAATAGAAAACCTTGGATTTGGTGGCAGTTAGCAGGAGCAAGCTATAAATATACGGTAGAGGATGTTAGCAAACTTATAAGGGAGCATATAATACCGTTATTTGACGATTTTGAGGACACAGAAACCAATATTGAAAAAATTATAAATGAGGATATGAATGACTATAATTTATTGTATTACATCTATTATTTTAGCGGAAAAGCTAAGGCGCAGCAGTATTTTAATAAAATAATCAAAAAAGACAAATTAAGAAAAAAGTATATTGGTTTTTATAATTCTTTGAATGAATTACCAAAGGAAAGCATTTCATTAGACATATGTGAATTTAATGGAGCTACTATGATTAAATTTGCCTATATTAATGGGATTGAAATAGAAAAATAATAAATAATTGAACATAAAAATATTAATAGACACAAATGTTGCAGGTTCGCTTGCAACCCAACATTTACAAAGGTCGTCTGAAAACCTCTATAAACACCGAAATATCGAGAAACCATGAACATCATCTTAAACGGCGAACCCGCCGAACTTCACGGCACGACCGTTGCCGACCTCATCGCCCAAACCGCGCCGCAAAAGCCTTTTGCCGTGGCGGTCAACACCGTTTTCGTCCCCAAAGGCGCGTATGCGGAAACGGTTTTGAACGAAAACGACAAAGTCGATATCGTGCGGCCGGTGGTCGGCGGCTGAATGCCGTCTGAAACCCCAAAGGCACGCCTCCGGCTTTCAGACGGCATCGCACCCGACAACCATACCAAGGAACCCATCATGCTCACCCTATACGGAGAAACTTTCCCTTCACGGCTGCTGCTCGGTACGGCTGCCTACCCGACCCCCGAAATCCTCAAACAATCCGTCCGTATCGCCCAACCCGCGATGATTACCGTCTCGTTGCGCCGCGCGGGAAGCGGCGGCGAGACGCACGGTCAGGGGTTTTGGTCGCTGCTTCAGGAAACCGGCGTGCCCGTCCTGCCGAACACCGCAGGCTGCCAAAGCGTGCAGGAAGCGGTTACGACGGCGCAGATGGCGCGCGAAGTGTTTGAAACCGATTGGATTAAGCTCGAACTCATCGGCGACGACGACACCTTGCAGCCGGATGTGTTCCAACTTGTCGAAGCGGCGGAAATCCTGATTCAAGACGGCTTCAAAGTGTTGCCTTATTGCACCGAAGACCTGATTGCCTGCCGCCGCCTGCTCGACGCGGGCTGTCAGGCGTTGATGCCGTGGGCGGCTCCGATCGGCACGGGTTTGGGCGCGGTTCACGCCTACGCGTTGAACGTCCTACGCGAACGCCTGCCCGATACACCGCTGATTATCGACGCAGGCTTGGGCTTGCCTTCTCAAGCGGCGCAAATGATGGAATGGGGCTTTGACGGCGTGCTTTTGAACACCGCCGTTTCCCGCAGCGGCGATCCGGTCAATATGGCGCGCGCTTTTGCACTCGCCGTCGAATCCGGACGACTGGCATTTGAAGCCGAACCGGTCGAGGCTCGCACCAAAGCGCAAGCCAGTACGCCGACAGTCGGACAACCGTTTTGGCATTCGGCGGAATATTGAAAAAGGCGGCAAAAATGCCGTCTGAAGGCTTCAGACGGCATCGTGGCTCAAAACGGCGGCAGCCTGAAACGGACAAACCGCCATTCCCCGGCATCACGGCTTTGTCGTGAGGAACAGGGAAACCAGCCGGAAAACCTTGCCGCCCGCCCCGACACCGCAACCAACGAAACACCCGGCCTCCACGGTGCGCAGGCTGCCACGCAAGCCCCAAGTACGGCAACAGAAGAAGCGTTTTGTTGTTGTTTGAATACATTTAAAAATACCTAAAGCCATCCGTAAGCCTTCATCCGCAACGGTTTCACCGCTTTTGCATCCCCGAATCCACACTCAAACACCCCCGAATGACAACCCTGTCCGCGCCAAATCGGACGGATGTTCAAACACGGGCAACCTTATTTCCGTCAGGCACGAAGCCCTCAGTTATGCCTGCCGACCCCGATTTGTCCGGCACAATGAAAGTTTGCCGACCCGAATCACAAACATCGGCAAATAGTTTAATTTGTTTATTTTTCATCGTGTTACAAAAAATCCACATTTATTTTTAAATTTTTATTGATAATTATTATTATTAGCGTATAATTAAAACCATTCGGAAGTCGTCAATTCCGAACCATTAAACACTGTATTCCCTCATCATTCACTTTCACACTTGGAGTCGGCATATACGAGACATACATTCCCTTTTTATATATCAGATACTCAAAACCGAAATGCCAAACCCACCTTCGCGGTGGGTTTGGCATTTATTGTCCGGCTTTCGCGCCTATTTGCAAGACTTGAGGCTCAGTTTGCCGTATGGGGACGTGATTTTACGGATTTCGTCCGCATCGGCGGCATTCACGCCGGTAAACAAAACCGTCATACGCGACACGCTCAAAGAATCGTCCTGCCGGCCGGTTTCCGCAGCGCGTTCAACAATATGCGCCCCGCCGAATCCTGCGCCGGCAAGCCGGTTTTGCAGGGCTTGGGCGTTTTCCCGGCTGTTGCCGACACCCAAACTCAATGCGCCGTCAAACGGTATGGGGTTGAAACCTTTGGCAGACAGCTCCGCCGCCTGATTTTCGGCATCGGTGGAAACGGGCAGGACGACGCGATAGGTTTTGTCGGCAGGTTTGGCTTTGGCGGTACGTTTTTCAACGCTCCTGCTGGCAACGTGCGACCATTTGCCCAGAAGTCCTTTAATCCGATGGTAGTCGTCTTCATCCATCGTGAGGCTTGCCTGCGCCGCACATGAAGCACGTCCGTCCGGCGCAGTATTCATTTCACTGTTCCCCCCCTCTTTGCCTGCCTTTTCGGCGGCGAGTTTTTCGCGGCGTGCTTTTTCTTCACGCTGTTTTTTCTCTTTCAGTTTTTTCTGTTCCGCTTCTTTTTTCAAGCGCAACTGCTCCGCCTGTTCTTCGCTCAGGATGTCGCCCTGTTTGAGCAGTACGCCTGTATCCGATTCAGATGCCGTCCGAACGGCAGGATCGGATACTGGAATATTCCGAACAACTGGCATAGTTTGGGAAACTGGTTGAACCTGCAAATTGTTTGCGGCATTTTGTGCCTCCGGTATTCTGTCGGCCTGTTTCAGCGTCAGTTTGTAGCCTACCGTACCGCCGAATACGGCAATATTAATCGCAACCAAAAGGATAAATAGCCATTTCATCTCTGTATTCCCTAAATATGTTCATATTCCCTGCCTTCGGCGGCAATCATGTTCAACAACCCGTAAATAACAAGGTTGTCGACAACGCGCACGGCATTGGCTTCTAAAAACGCAGACGGCATGGCTTCTGCGACTTTTGCCGCACCGCCGCCGGTAATGATGACATCGACAGGCTTGCCAGCCCCGATTTTTTCTTTCAAACGCCCGTGCATCATCATAACCGAGCCGCAAACCGCATCCATCATACCGCTGGCAACGGCATTGCTCGTCGTGGTCGGAAACGGATAAACTTTACCGATAGGACGGTTTAGATTGGCCGTTTTGACGGCAAGCGATTCTTTCATTAGATGGAAACCGGGCATGATGGTTCCACCGAGATAATGCCCGTCATCGGTGAGCGCATCAACCGTTACCGCCGTTCCGCAGCTGACGACGACGCAGGCATTGCGACTGAAACGGCGGCTGCCCAAGGCGTTAAACCAACGGTCGGAACCATGTTCTTCGGGATGACGGTAGTGATTACGTATGCCTAAAGCCTGAGCGGAAGACGGCAGCCATTCGATTGTACTTGCGAGCTGTTCCTGAACCTGTGCCTTTTTTGATTCCCCGCACACGGCGCAACCGACAATGCGGACGCGTTCATCCGCCCTTTCCGCCCACTCTGCGCCCAAACGGGACAAATCACGGTACGGTGCACGGCTGACTGCTGTAAATATGCCGTTTTCCACCCATGCCCACTTGAGCTGGCTGTTACCGCCGTCCAACAGCAAAAAACGTTCCGGTTCCCGCTTCTTCGGAACAGAGACCGGCCTGTCGTCGGGCCGCAGGCTGATTTCGCCGCTGACGACCGTCTGTTCGCCCTCTGCCGTTTCCAAGTGCAGAACGCCTTGTCCGTCCACGCCTTTAACCGTGCCTTCGCACACGGTTTCGCCGTCGCGCAAAAGCAATACTGCCTTGCCGTGGTCGCGGTTGGCAGCCTGATATTCCGCCACAAAAGGCGCAAATCCATCCCGCGCATATTGCAACAACACCGCATCAAGTTCCGCCAACAGCGTTTCCAGCAATACGGCGGCATCGGCATTGCCCCGCCGCGATGCCGTCTGAAACAGCGATTGCACGGAAGCGGCGTTTTCCACTTCCTTGGGCAGCACGAAATTGATGCCAATACCGATGATGGCAACCGTTTTGCCGCCCGTCCTGACCGTTTCAATCAGAATGCCGCCCAATTTGTCGCGTCCGACGACCAAATCGTTTGGCCACTTGATTTGCGTTTCCAAACCCAAACGCGACAAGGCGCGCCGGCACGCCACTGCCGCAACAGGCGACAGCGAACCCAACTCATACTGCGGCCGGTCAAACACCCAGCCGAAACTGAACATCAGACACTCGCCCAAACGGTGCGACCACTTCCGCCCCTGCCGCCCCCTGCCCTTACTTTGCAGGTGGGCTACGCATACGGTTTTGTGCGCCTTGTTCGGCGCAATCCGCGCCAATTCCAGTATCTCGTCGTTGCTGGACGCGCACTCGTGTTTCAATGCCGTCTGAAAACCCGACCTTTCCCCCAACTCGCACAAACTTTCGGCATCGAAAACCGCCAGCGGGCGCACCAGCCGCCAATAACCATCATGTTGGCGCAGCAGTCCCCGTATATGCGCCGGCATCTGCTGCCAAAAACCGTTGAGCTGCTGCGGCTTCATGTCCGCCATACGCGCCAGTTGCGAGACGTGTTGCGGCAAACCGTCGGCAAGCTCCGCCAACACCCGCCAGTGCGAAGGCTTCAAAACCGTCATTTTCCGCCCTCTGCCGCACGGATTTTTGCCAAAGTCTTCGTCGTCGAAGTCTGGTGCAGAAACGGAATTGAAAACACCTTGCCGCCGCGCGCCAACGTTTCCACTGCTCCGACAATCTTATCCACGGCCCAATCGCCGCCCTTGACCAAAATCTCAGGTTTGACCGCCTCAATCAACGCCGCCGGCGTATCCTCGTCAAACCACGTTACCAAATCCACACTTTCCAAAGCGGCGGCAACGGCGGCACGGTTCTCCAAAGGATTGACCGGACGGTCGCCGCCCTTGCCCAAACGCCGCACCGAAGCATCGGTATTCAACGCCAGAACCAAGGCCGCCCCTGCCGAACGCGCCTGCGCCAGATAAGTAACGTGCCCCCTGTGGAGGATGTCGAAACAGCCGTTGGTAAACACCAGCGGGCGCGGCAACCGAGCCAACCGTTCGGACAATGCCTCAGGCGGACAGATTTTCGATTCAAAATCAGGAACAGACCAATGGCCAACCATCAAAGCCTCCGACAGAAACCATAAAAGACAGAAAACCTACATGATACAGAAGCATATACGAAAGGCAAAGCCGAAGGCACACATACCCCATCCGAAATACCCTTTCCCCACAGGGAAAACAGCTTCAGACGGCATATCCGCTGCACCAATATGACTGATGCAAATAATGCGCACAAATGGAAAAAGACCTGTACTGAAAAGTACAGGTCTTTATCTGGGGTGGCTGATGGGGCTCGAACCCACGACAACCGGAATCACAATCCGGGGCTCTACCAACTGAGCTACAGCCACCATAAAAACGGTTTGCAATCAAATTCTTGGCACGCCCGACAGGAATCGAACCTGTAACCCCCGACTTAGAAGGTCGGTGCTCTATCCGGTTGAGCTACGGGCGCTCATGCCGATTCGTGCTGATTGATTGGTCGGGGCGGTGGGATTCGAACTCACGACCCTCTGCTCCCAAAGCAGATGCGCTAACCGGGCTGCGCTACGCCCCGACTTGAAGAAACGAACTATACAGTTCAGGGAAAGATGCGTCAACATTTATTTTCAAAACACCAAGATGGAAAATATAGTTTTTTGATTTGAAAAAATATTTAATCCGTCCAAACAGCCGTATTTTATAGTGGATTAACAAAAATCAGGACAAGGCGACGAAGCCGCAGACAGTACAAATAGTACGGAACCGATTCACTTGGTGCTTCAGCACCTTAGAGAATCGTTCTCTTTGAGCTAAGGCGAGGCAACGCCGTACTGGTTTTTGTTAATCCACTATATTTCAGGGCAAATTTATTTTCGGCATCCTGCTGTAAAAATATACGGAAAATGCGATAATTTTCAGCATTTTCTACCTGTTTAAACAAAAGGACGGATATGTCGGCACAACTGATCAACGGTAAAGAAGTTTCGCAAAAACGCCTGCAGGCGATTGCCGAAGCGGTGGCGCAACGCCAACAGGACAATCTGCACACGCCTTGCCTGGCCGTGGTTTTGGTCGGAGGCGACCCTGCCAGCGCGGTTTATGTCCGCAACAAGAAAACCGCCTGCCAAAAATGCGGCATCAAATCGCTGTCTTACGAACTGCCCGAATCAACATCGCAGGAAGAACTGCTGGCACTGGTCGACCGCCTGAACGCCGATTCCGAAGTGGACGGTATTCTGGTTCAGCTGCCCCTGCCGAAGCACCTCGACAGCCAAGCGGTCTTGGAACGTATTTCGCCGGATAAGGACGTGGACGGCTTCCATCCTTACAATGTCGGCAGGCTGGCGGTCAAAATGCCGCTGATGCGCCCGTGTACGCCCAAGGGCGTGATGACGCTTTTGGAGGCTTACGGTATTGATCCGAAGGGGAAAAAAGCGGTCGTGGTCGGCGCATCGAATATTGTCGGCCGCCCGCAGGCTTTGGAACTGCTGCTGGCGCGCGCAACGGTAACGGTCTGCCACAGTGCGACCGAAAATCTGGCAGACGAGGTTGCCGGGGCCGATATTTTGGTGGTCGGCGTAGGCATTCCGAACTTTGTCAAAGGCGAATGGATCAAACCCGGCGCGGTCGTTATTGATGTGGGCATCAACCGTCTGGACGACGGCAGCCTGTGCGGCGACGTGGAATTTGAAACAGCAAAAGAACGGGCGGCGATGATTACGCCTGTTCCCGGCGGCGTGGGCCCGATGACGATCGCCACATTAATGGAAAACACCCTGCACGCGGCTTCGCTGCACGATGCTTGAGCGGTTCTGAAGATAAAAATGCCGTCTGAAAGGCTTTCAGACGGCATTTTGCCGTGTCCGTTTATTTGGGCAGCTTGACGACAACCGTATCCGCCATCATGTCGTAAAGCGTGCGGCGGTCACGTTTGATCATAAAAAGCAGGACAAAGTTGGCAAGAAATGCCAGCAGGTTGATGGCGTTTTCTCCGTTTTCACCTGCTATAAGACCGATAATGGCGGCAATAATGGCAACCAAAACCGACCATGCGATTTCGCGTACCAAAACCGTACCGACAAAACCGGGATTACGTCCGTCAGTTTTCAATACCCTGATTTTCATGATTTTCTTACCCAATGACTGCCCATCCCTGCTCATATAGTAGATTTGGACGACGGTATAAACCAAAATGGCGGCCAACCCGATCCAAAACGATGCCATGCCTGCCAACAGTCCGAATATTTCCTCACTGTCTCCGATTCTGCCTTCATGCTTGACGGCGAAGACAATCAGTCCGACAAACGGCACCAACAAAACCAAAAAGGTAAACAATTGATTCAGCAAGGCCGCAAGTATCCTGTCTCCAGCACCGGCAACCGTTACCTCGACTTCCTGAATGTCAGACCTGCCGACACCGACCGCACCGATATAGTTGTTTCTTTCTTCCATGTCTCTTCCTGATAATGGTTCTTAACTAACTCCGATTCTACCGTCCTGACACCGAAAACGCCAATATTTAAAGAAATCCCGATAAAGAACTTTACATTTTCTTAAGACGGCGTTAAAACGCTTCCTTTACGCAATACATAATTTTGTTAACGATTTTCCTCAAGGAGCAACACATGAAAGTAGGTTTCGTCGGCTGGCGCGGCATGGTCGGTTCGGTTTTGATGCAACGTATGCAAGAAGAAAACGACTTCGCCCACATTCCCGAAGCGTTCTTCTTCACCACTTCCAACGTCGGCGGCGCGGCACCTGATTTCGGTCAGGCGGCTAAAACATTATTGGATGCGAACGACGTTGCCGAGCTGGCGAAAATGGACATCATCGTAACCTGCCAAGGCGGCGATTACACCAAATCCGTATTCCAACCCCTGCGCGACAGCGGCTGGAACGGCTACTGGATTGACGCGGCGTCTTCACTGCGCATGAAAGACGACGCGATTATCGTCCTCGACCCCGTCAACCGCAACGTCATCGACAACGGCCTCAAAAACGGCGTGAAAAACTACATCGGCGGCAACTGCACCGTCTCCCTGATGTTGATGGCTTTGGGCGGCCTGTTCCAAAACGATTTGGTCGAATGGGCGACCAGCATGACCTACCAAGCCGCTTCCGGCGCAGGCGCGAAAAACATGCGCGAACTCATCAGCGGCATGGGCGCGATTCACGCCCAAGTGGCGGACGAGCTTACCGATCCTTCCAGCGCGATTCTCGACATCGACCGCAAAGTGTCCGATTTCCTACGCAGCGAAGACTATCCAAAAGCCAACTTCGGCGTACCGCTCGCCGGCAGCCTGATTCCGTGGATTGACGTGGACTTGGGCAACGGCCAGTCCAAAGAAGAATGGAAGGGCGGCGTGGAAACCAATAAAATCCTCGGCCGCAGCGATAATCCGACCGTGATTGACGGTTTGTGCGTCCGCATCGGCTCTATGCGCTGCCACAGCCAAGCCATCACCCTGAAGCTGAAAAAAGACCTGCCCGTTTCCGAAATCGAAGCAATTTTGGCAGGCGCGAACGACTGGGTGAAAGTCATCCCCAACGAAAAAGAAGCCAGCATCCACGAGCTGACGCCCGCCAAAGTTACCGGCACGCTGTCCGTCCCTGTCGGACGCATCCGCAAACTGGGCATGGGCGGCGAATACATCAGCGCGTTCACCGTCGGCGACCAGCTCTTGTGGGGTGCGGCCGAACCTCTGCGCCGCGTGTTGCGTATCGTATTGGGCAGCCTGTAAGCCGGATGTGAATAAAAAATGCCGTCTGAATCCTGTTTCAGACGGCATTTTCCTTGCAACCCCAGTTAACCGAAATTCCGATAAAGCAACCGGTCACGCCAGCAACATTTCCTGCATCAGCTTCATGCCCCACTGCCAGCCGCCGAGCATGCCGTTCAAACTGCCCGGATGTGGGGACAGCAAAAGGCGGGCGTTCCACGTATCTGCCTGTTTTTGCGCCCAACCTTGCGGCACGCCCCCGTGTTCGGGGACAACTAATGCGGCACGGCAAGGACAGCGGACGCGCTGGAAGGTGTGTTCCGCATCATCGGAGAAAATATCGGGACGCTGCGGTACAAGGATGATGTTGGCAATTTTCTTCCGGGTCAGGATATCTGCCCAATACAGCCACGCCAAGAATGCGGCCGCGCCCGCTCCGTGTGCGACAACGGCGATATGCCGACCCTGTATCCGTTCGAATGCCGTCTGAAGCCCTGCCTGCCATTCCCCTATGCTTTGACCGGCCGATGCTTCGGACATCTGCACGACGGGATAACTGACCGCCCAACGGTCTATCCACATCTGATCCTCTCCGGCATCGCGTATCAGCCACAGCGTCAAATCTTCGAGTTCAAAACCCTGCATACCGCCCCGCCTATTTCAGCAGGTCCCGGAGGGTAAAGGCGATGAGCAGCGAAGCGGGTACGCTCAATATGGCGCAAACGGTCAGGCAGACAAAAATATTCACCACCCGCCGCCAGCCTTTCCAACCCAAACATTTGGCCGCAATCAGCAGGCAGGGCAGACAAATCAGCAGCCACACCAACGCCCATATCGGGTTTGCCTTGGTCGGCGCAAGCCAGCCCTGCATCCGCGACAGCATAAATATCGCCCACACCAACATGGGCAGGATAAACGCAGCGACAACCCATGCCGCGCCTATTCCTGTTTTTCCGTCCACATTCCAATCATATTTACCCAAAACTTTATTCGGCAGCATAGTCATACTCCACGACCAGCGGCGCATGGTCGGAAAATTTTTCGTCTTTATAAACGTGTGCGGACACGGCTTTGGCGGCAAGTTCGGGCGTAACCATCTGATAATCGATGCGCCACCCGACATCTTTCGCATACGCCTGCCCACGGTTGCTCCACCATGTATAACCCGGATTGTCGGGATAGAGCGTGCGCCACATGTCCGTCCAGCCCAGCGTATGGATGACTTTGCCTATCCACTCTCGCTCTTCCGGCAGGAAACCTGAATTTTTCTGGTTGCCTTTCCAGTTTTTCAGGTCGATGTTTTGGTGGGCGATGTTCCAGTCACCGCAAACGACAATGTCGCGTCCTTCGTTTTTCATCGCTTCGAGCATAGGGTAAAACGCATCAAGGAAACGGTATTTCACCTGCTGGCGTTCTTCCGCGCTGCTTCCGCTGGGCAAATAAAGCGAAATGACGCTCAAATTGCCGAAATCGCAACGCACAAACCGCCCTTCCCTGTCGAATTCTTCAATGCCCATGCCGATTTGCACATTGTCGGGTTTGCGTTTGCTGTACACCGCCACGCCGCTGTAACCACGCTTCTCGGCGCAATGCCAATAGCCGTGCATCCCGTGCGGATTTTTCATATCGGCAGACAAATCTGCTTCCTGCGCTTTGAGTTCCTGTACGCAGACAATGTCCGCGCCCGATGCGGCGATGTATTCGTAAAATCCCTTTTTATAAGCGGAGCGGATACCGTTGACGTTGGCGGAAATGATTTTAAGCATAATAAAAATAAGTTCTCACAATGTTCCCATACACAAAGCGGCACTCGGTGCGCCGCCCGGCATTTCCCATTCGGCCCTGCCTGCTGAAAACGGCGGGGCTTCAAGCGGGAAATGCCGTCTGAAAACGGAAAAAGGGCAAAAGGCGGTACTTTTCACAAAAACACCTCTTATCTTATTCTCCATAATCTAGTAATTTATTTAATAAGTCATCCAATTCTTTATCATTTAATCCAATTTCATAGAGTACTCTATGCAAACTATAAATCCATCTATTAAAATTATTTTGCTTATTATTGATAATATTAGATATTTTTTTTATTTCCAGAAAGTCTTCCGGGTTAAATCCAAGATCTTTTAATCTGATTTTAATATTATTAATAATATCTTCCATGTTTATTACTTTTGCCCTTTCCGATACAGTTCAACCGCGCCGCCAAGTCGTGCCGCCGGCGTTGTCTTCCAAAATGATTTTGTGTTCGTTCAGAAGGTCGCGGATGCGGTCAGATTCCACCCAGTTTTTATCCGCGCGCGCCTGTTTGCGGCGGGCGATTAAGTCTTCGATTTCTTCGTTGGAGAGGCCGTCTGAAACTGCGCCGCCTTGCAGGAACTCAATCGGATCGCGTTGCAGCAAGCCGATGATGCCGCCCAAGGCTTTCAGGCAGCCGGCGAGGTGCGCATCGTTGGTTTTGTTCACTTCTCCTGCCAGTTCGAACAGCACGGCAACGGCTTCAACCGTGCCGAAATCGTCATTCATGGCGGCGTAGAAGCGGCGGGTGTAGTCGTTGGCGTTTTCAGACAAATCAAACGCGGCGGCAGGCGTGTTTTTCAAGGTGGTGTATAGACGGGTCAACGCGCCTTTCGCGTCGTCCAAATGCGCGTCGGAGTAGTTCAATGGGCTGCGGTAGTGGGCGCGCAGGATGAAGAAACGCACAACTTCAGGGTCGTATTGTTTCAATACTTCGCGGATGGTGAAGAAGTTGCCCAGCGATTTCGACATTTTTTCGCCATCCACGCGGATGAAGCCGTTGTGCAGCCAGTATTTGACGTGGCTGGCGATGCTTTGCCCGTGGTGGGTTTGCGCGTGGTCATGACCGCAGGTATGACCGCTTGCGCCGACGCTTTGAGCGATTTCATTTTCGTGGTGCGGGAACTGCAAATCCGCACCGCCGCCATGGATATCGAAAGTATCGCCGAACAGGTTTTCACTCATGGCAGAACATTCGATGTGCCAACCCGGACGGCCATTGCCCCAAGGGCTTTCCCATGCCGGCTCGCCTGCTTTCGCCGCTTTCCACAACACAAAATCAAGCGGATCGCGTTTGAAACCATCGACTTCCACACGCTCGCCTGCGCGCAGGTCGTCCAACGATTTACCCGATAATTGTCCGTAAGCGGCAAACTCGCGCACGGCATAGTAAACGTCGCCGTTGGCGGCAGGGTATGCCTTGCCGTTTTGAATCAGGGTCTCAATCATGGCAATCATTTGCGGGATGTTTTCCGTTGCCTTCGGCTCAATATCCGGACGCAACACACCCAAAGCATCGGCATCTTCGTGCATGGCCTGAATGAAACGCGCAGTCAGCTCGCCGATGGTTTCGCCGTTTTCAGCCGCACGGGCAATGATTTTGTCGTCGATGTCGGTGATGTTGCGCACATAAGTGAGCGGATAACCGCACTCGCGCAACCAGCGGGCAATCATGTCGAACACCACCATCACACGGGCATGGCCTAAGTGGCAATAGTCGTAAACGGTCATGCCGCAGACGTACATACGCACGTTTTCAGGGTCGATGGGAGTGAAGGGTTCTTTTTGACGGGTAAGGGTGTTGTAGATGGTGGTCATATTCATCAAGTAAGTTTAGAAATGAGTAACATTAATGTCATATCCGCGATTTTGGGCGAAATCTAAAAATTCATTGGCTTCATTAACGGCAGGAAATTCACGCATAATTTCAGTTTTAATATTTTCCAACAACGCTTCTGCAATCGGATATTGGCCTCTCAATGCTTTTTCGTACCAACTTATCAAATCATCCTCGGTTACGATGTTTTGAATTCGGCTTTTCCAGCCTATTTGCGTCAGTAATGAAACAATCACCGATTGTTCTGCCTTTTTGCAGACAATGACAATTCTATCTGCGCTAATGGAGGATACAATATCTTCTGCCAACTCTTCGTCTAAAGAGAGATGTTTGACCTGTATGGCCAATCCGAAGTTAGACCACATATCCAACCCTCTATCGGCAGCATTGGTTACGCCTACACGATGGATTTTTGCAGGAAGTTTTAAATGCCCATTTTTCGGCATAGTGATGATTTTTTCGGCAAAATCTTGATATTCCTCCCATAAAAACAGGTTTTCCTTAGGAAAATCAATTGAAACCGTTATGCCTAATTCTGAAACCAATGCATCAAACAACGCATAAACAACGATTTCATATATCTTGTCTATACTTCTTTTCAATCCCGGCTCGAGCCAAAATAAATTTAGAAATTCAGACAGTTGGAAGGAGTATCTGTCTGCATTGCCGACATAAGCCAATGCTTCGCTCATTTGGGAAAAACGATTGAAAAACTGTTTATAAATGTACGATTCTACCCCGCCGTCCGACTGTCTGTTTAATGTTCCCAATACCGCTAGTTTTTCAGGCGGCATTGCATTTTTTTCAAACAGATTATCTTGGAATTTTGCCGATGAAGTAGAAATCCGCCCTAAAAACCGACGGCAGATTTCATCCCTCCAGCGTTTAGATTGGTTGCGGTAAGTATCTAAATTTAAAAAATCCAACTGTTTTATACAACGGTCATGATATAAAATTTCTGCAATTTGAATGGGTTTATAAAGGTGGATACGGGATTTTTTTGATAATGCCGTCCAATACTTCTTTGGCTTGTTGTTCTTCAAACGTCATCCTGCCTCCAATAAATCCAATTGCCCTTTTTGTTCGACCTTGCCGGAAAGAGAAGCGAGCATATTTTCCGCGATGGCTTCTATTACAGGGACGGATACAGAATTTCCGGCGACTTTCCTGACTTGCGAGTAGGGGATATTGATTTCAAAATCATCGGGAAAACCTTGTAATCTTAACATTTCCCTTCCTGTTAGCCTTCTTACTCCGTTTACCACCAAATAATTGTAACTTCCCCCGGCCCTTAAGGCACAGGAATATGGAAGTGCGGAAACATTCCCGCCAATATTTTCATGCCAAATTGATGGAGTAGGAGGAGCTTTTTTTAAGGCTGCCAAACGTTTTTGTTTCAAGACATCTGATAAAAAATAGCTTGGTTCGACATCTCGGTCGTTTTCCAACAGTTCGCCCAATGGCCGATATTGGTTTATGGGTTCGGGAAAGTAAAAAGGGATGCCGTCTGAAAAACCCACAATATAAATTCTCTCGCGTTTTTGCGGCAATCCGAAATCCAAAGTATTTAAAACCTTAAAATAAACCGTATAACCAAGCTGTTTAAGGGTTTCTAAAATAATACGGAAAGTCCTGCCCGAATCGTGCGTAGTCAGCCGCTTAACGTTTTCCAGAAGAAAAGCCTTCGGCTGTTTGGTTTTCAGGATTTCGGCAATATTGAAAAACAATGTCCCGCGCGTATCTTCAAATCCCAATCCCTTACCTGCGATACTGAAAGGTTGGCACGGAAATCCCGCAAGCAGAATATCATGATCGGGAATATCTGAAGGATCGATGCCGTTAATGTCGCCAAAAGGTTTTTCTCCAAAGTTTGCTTCATACATTTGTCGGGCATATTTGTCCCATTCCGATGAGAATACATTGGTGCACCCGTATTTTTCAAAGCCTAGGCGTATTCCGCCAATGCCTGAAAATAAATCTATTGTTTTGTACATAGCACATCTCTGCAGAATGAGCCGCCTGAAAACTTTCAGACGGCATTGTCCTTTTACTCCGGCTTAAACACGCCCGTATCCGTTTTAGGCTGCTGTTCGATAATTTCAACATTTGCCGCCGCTTTCTCCGCTTCGGCTTTTTCGGCTTCCAAGCGTTTTTTCTCGGTCAGGTATTGGTTGATTTGGTGTACCAATTCCTGCGTGCCTTGGTGGGTCAGCGCGCTGATTTGGAAGAGGCGCGGGGTTTCCATGTCGAATTGGAAGCGGTCGTCCGGTTTCGGGTAGTCCCAGCCGATGGCTTCGAGAAAGGCGGCAGTACGCGCTTGGGCTTCTTCTTCATCGAGCATATCGAGTTTATTCAGTACCAGCCAGCGCGGTTTGTCGTAGAGTTCTTCGTCGTATTTGCGCAATTCGTTGATGATGGCGAGTGCTTCTTCGGCGGGATTGACGGTTTCGTCGAAGGGCGCCAAATCGACGACGTGCAGCAATAATCCGGTGCGCGATAAATGTTTGAGAAAGCGGTGTCCCAAGCCTGCGCCCTCTGCCGCGCCTTCAATCAGACCGGGGATGTCGGCCATGACGAAGCTGTGGTTTTCGTCGATGCGCACGACGCCCAAGTTTGGATGCAGGGTGGTGAAGGGGTAGTTGGCGATTTTGGGGCGTGCGGCGGATACGGCGGTAATTAGGGTGGATTTACCGGCATTGGGCATGCCTAACAAGCCGACATCGGCGAGGACCTTAAGCTCGAGTTGCAGGGAACGGGTTTCGCCTTCTTCGCCGGGTGTGGATTGTTTCGGGGCGCGGTTGACGGAGGATTTGAAGTGGATGTTGCCCAAGCCGCCTTTGCCGCCTTTGGCGAGGCAGACGCGCTGTCCGTGATAAGTGAGGTCGGCAACGATTTCATCGGTATCGAGGTCGCGGATGAGTGTGCCGACGGGCATTTTGAGGACGATATCGTCCGCACCTGCGCCGTAACGGTCAGAACCGTGGCCTTTTTCGCCGTTTTTGGCTTGGTATCGTTTGACGAAGCGGTATTCGACGAGGGTGTTGGTGTTTTCGTCGGCTTCCGCCCAGACGCTACCGCCTTTGCCGCCGTCGCCGCCGTCCGGGCCGCCGCGCGGTACGAATTTTTCGCGGCGGAAACTGGTTGCGCCATTACCGCCTTTGCCTGCGGCGACTTCGATTTTTGCTTCGTCGATAAATTTCATTCAATGCTCTTGTTTGTTGGTTTCAAATGGGGGTTCAGACGGCATGGCGTGTGTTTTGATGCCGTCTGAACAGAATTTCGGACGCTATTATAAGGGATAAGCGGTATTTCAACACGCCGTACCAAAACTATTTGCTCCGCCCATCTTAATGAATTTTTAAGCAAATCTTCAGCCTGCAAACAAAATATATCCAACTTCTTTTGTACAATCGCGCCTTTTTGACATTCCGACCCGACGGAATGTCCGTTTAAACCGTTACATATAATAAGGTTTTTTTATGGACACAAACCAGCCTGCCGTTTACGACCCGTTGACACGCGCGCTGCACTGGCTGACCGTTGCCGGTTTCATCGGCATTCTGACCACCATTGTCCTGTGGACGATTTATAGTGGATTAAATTTAAATCAGGACAAGGCGACGAAGCCGCAGACAGTACAAATAGTACGGAACCGATTCACTTGGTGCTTCAGCACCTTAGAGAATCGTTCTCTTTGAGCTAAGGCGAGGCAACGCCGTACTGGTTTTTGTTAATCCACTATACGAAGAGGCGGAATAGGCGGGCAGCCTGTTCGGCCTGCACAAATCTTTCGGTTTCCTCACGCTGACGGTGATTGCATTGCGCATCGTGTGGGCGGTTGCCAACCGCGCCAAGCGTCCGCAAAGCGACAGCAAGGCTGCGGCGGCAGGACACAGCATTCTGTACCTGTTCATGCTTGCCGTTCCCGTTATCGGCATGATCCGACAATACAGCAGCGGCCGCGGCCCGTTGAAAGTGTTCGGCGTTGAAGTAATGCAGGGTTCGCCGGAAAAAATCGAGTGGATGGCAAACTTAGGCAACACGTTCCACGGCAATTTGGGCTGGCTGCTGTTTGCCGCCGTCGTCGGACACGTCGCCATGGTCGTCGTCCACCGTGTTCAAGGCAAAGACGTGCTGTACCGCATGACGGGGCGTGTCCGTTGATTCCGTTCGCACTATGGTGCCGGTCCGTCCGGCATCATTTGTTTTTCCAAAACAGTGCCAGATCGTACAAAGCTTTTTTTCCCTCGCCCGTGATTTTGGCGGCAAGCTCGGCAGCCTGTTTGGTCGGCAGTTCGGCAGCAAGGATTTTCATCACATTTTGCGCCGAGTCCGGCAATCCCCCGGTGTTTTCGTTTTGTGCCGGATACAGTATCAACACCATCTCGCCGCGCGATTGGTTGCTGTCGGCAGACAATGCCGTCTGAATTTCCCCAACCGTGCCGCTTAGGAACGTTTCAAACGTTTTCGTGATTTCGCGTGCCAGCATCAGACGGCGTTCGGGGAACAGTTCCACCATATCGGCAAGCGTTGCCCCGATTCGGTGCGGCGTTTCAAACATGACGATAGGAAATGCCGCCCGTACCCATTTGGCAAACAATTTTCTACGTTCTCCCGATTTCGGCGGTACAAAACCGTTGAAATAAAAATCAGATTCTGCTACACCAGCCACACTCAAAGCCGCCATCACCGCGCTTGCGCCGACAACAGGGACAACTTTAAACCCGGCCTCGCGCACGCGGCCGGCGAGTTTGGCACCCGGGTCGCACACGGCCGGCGTACCCGCATCGGAAACCTGTGCCACAACCATGCCGTCTGAAAGATAGCCGATAATCTTATCCGCCATCTGCCGTTCGTTGTGTTCGCGCACACTGACGAGTTTGCCCTGAATGCCGTACGCGCTCAAAAGCTGCGCAGTAACGCGCGTGTCTTCGGCACAGATGATGTCCGCCTTTTGCAATACCGCCAAAGCACGCAGGGTAATGTCCGCCAAATTGCCGATGGGCGTGGCAACCACGTATAATGTTCCTCCGACGACGCTGTCGGAGGCTTTCTGCAAGTGTTTCTGAAACATAAGAATGCCGTCTGAAAAACAAACATTATAGTGGATTAACAAAAATCAGGACAAAGCGATGAAGCCGCAGACAGTACAAATAGTACGGCAAGGCGAGGCAACGCCGTACTGGTTTTTGTTAATCCACTATATAAAGGTTAAACCGATTATGCGCTTAAACCACAAACAGGGCGAGGCAGGCGAAGATGCCGCGCTTGCCTTCCTCCAATCCCAAGGCTGCACTCTGCTTGCCCGCAACTGGCACTGCGCCTACGGCGAAATCGACCTGATTGTCAAAAACGGCGGCATGATTCTGTTTGTTGAAGTAAAATACCGCAAAAATCGGCAATTCGGCGGTGCCGCATACAGCATTTCGCCGTCCAAATTATTGAAACTGCAACGAAGTGTAGAGTATTATCTGCAACAGAACAGGTTGACAAACGTACCGT
Organism: Neisseria sp. Marseille-Q6792; assembly: GCF_943181435.1. The sequence goes on along the minus strand of NZ_OW969598.1, from coordinate 1,698,426 downwards.
GCCGCCTCGATGCGATACTTATCGAAGGAAACCGCCCGCCCGAGTGGATACAGAATATTACAGGTTGACGATATGACGACATTACAAGAACGCGTTGCCGCCCATTTTGCCGAAAGCATCCGTGCCAAGCAGGAAGCCGAAAAAGTACTGGTCGAGCCGACCGTACAGGCTGCCGAGCTGATGCTGCAATGCCTGATGAACGACGGCAAGATTCTGGCGTGCGGCAACGGCGGTTCGGCTGCCGACGCACAGCACTTCGCCGCCGAAATGACCGGGCGTTTTGAAAAAGAACGTATGGAACTCGCCGCCGTCGCCCTGACCACCGACACCTCCGCGCTGACCGCCATCGGCAACGACTACGGTTTCGACCACGTATTCAGCAAACAAGTGCGCGCGCTCGGACGTGCAGGCGACGTCTTGGTCGGCATTTCCACCTCCGGCAATTCCGCCAACGTCATCGAAGCCGTCAAAGCCGCACACGAACGCGATATGCACGTCATCGCCCTGACCGGCCGCGACGGCGGAAAAATCGCCGCCATACTCAAAGATACCGACGTTTTACTCAACGTTCCCTATCCTCGAACTGCCCGCATTCAGGAAAACCATATTTTGCTGATACACGCCATGTGCGACTGTATCGACTCCGTATTGTTTGAAGGAATGTAACCCTTTTCAGACGGCATGGCGCAAAGCAATGCCGTCTGAAACGCCCAAGAAAGGAAGCCCCCGATGAAACTCAAACTGCACACCGTCCGCATCCTGACCGCCGCCATTTTCAGCCTTGCCCTTAGCGGCTGCGTCAGCGCAGTAATCGGCGGGGCGGCGGTCGGCGCGAAATCCGCCGTCGACCGCCGCACCACCGGCGCGCAAACCGACGACAACGTAATGGCGTTGCGTATTGAAACCACCGCCCGCTCCTACCTACGCCAAAACAACCAAACCAAAGGCTACACGCCCCAAATCTCCGTTGTCGGCTACAACCGCCACCTGCTGCTGCTCGGACAAGTCGCCACCGAAGGCGAAAAACAGTTCGTCGGTCAGATTGCACGTTCCGAACAGGCAGCCGAAGGCGTGTACAACTACATTACCGTCGCCTCCCTGCCGCGCACCGCCGGCGACATCGCCGGCGACATATGGAACACGTCCAAAGTCCGCGCCACGCTGCTGGGCATCAGCCCCGCCACGCAGGCACGCGTCAAAATCGTTACCTACGGCAATGTAACCTACGTTATGGGCATCCTCACCCCCGAAGAACAGGCGCAGATTACCCAAAAAGTCAGCACCACCGTCGGCGTACAAAAAGTCATCACCCTCTACCAAAACTACGTCCAACGCTAACCCGCCGCCATGCCGTCCGAACCACCCTTCAGACGGCATGGGATTACCCTACCGAATGCAATCGAAAATGACAAAAAAAACCGGCAAACCTTTCAGGCTGACGCCAAAAATCCTCATCCGCACCCTGCTGCTCGTCAGCATCATAGCCATAGGTGCATTGGTTGCAGGCATCATCAGCACATTTAATCCAAACGGAGACAAAACCCTCCGCGTAGAACAAGCACACACCGACAGCATCTTCGAAACCGAAATCTGGAGACCGAACGGTACAGTCGGACAAGATATCGTCCAACCCGTAAACCAACAAACCGCCGCATCAGAACCCGAGCAAACAAACGATACAAAAGATACGGACGAGAACGGCAACAAACTGCCGCTACCTGCTGCGCCCAAGAAACAGCGCACCAAGCTGCAACCTTCAAATATCGATCAGGCGGACAAACAGCCGCCCCAGTCAGAAAAAGCAATCGTAGAAACCCCCGTACTGCCTAAAAACATCCCCCATACCGAAGAACCTAAAGAAACACCCAAAGAACAGGCACGCCCAAAAGAAAACCATACCCAAACAGACAAACCGCAAAACACCCCCCAAAAAAACCATAAAGAAGTCATCGACAACCTCTTCTGACACGGATAATAGGTACGGCAGATAAGCCGGAAACCCAAGGAATCATCATGAACGGCATTATCATCAAGACACCCGAAGAAATCGAAAAAATGCGCGAACTCGGCCGCCTCGTTGCCGAAGCCCTCGACTACATCGGACAATTCGTCAAACCCGGCGTAACCACCGACGAAATCGACAAACTCGTTTACGACTACCACGTCAACGTCCAAGGCGGCTATCCCGCCCCCCTCCACTACGGCAACCCGCCCTACCCCAAATCCTGCTGCACCTCCGTCAACCACGTCATTTGCCACGGCATTCCCGACGACAAGCCGCTCAAAGAAGGCGACATTATCAACATCGACCTCACCATCAAAAAAGACGGTTTCCACGGAGACTCCAGCCGTATGTTTACCGTCGGCAAAGTTTCCCCCATCGCCCAACGGCTAATTGACGTAACCCACGCCTCCATGATGGCGGGCATAGAAGCCGTCAAACCCGGCGCAACACTGGGCGACGTAGGTTACGCCTGCCAACAGGTTGCCGAAAATGCAGGTTATTCGGTTGTACAAGAATTCTGCGGACACGGCATCGGGCGCGGTTTCCACGAAGCCCCGCAAGTGTTGCACTACGGAAAAAAAGGACAGGGCCCCATTCTAAAACCGGGTATGATTTTTACCGTCGAACCGATGATCAACCAAGGAAAACGCCACCTGCGTATCCTCAACGACGGCTGGACGGTGGTTACCAAAGACCGCTCCCTCTCCGCCCAATGGGAACACGAAGTTTTGGTTACCGAAACCGGCTACGAAATCCTCACCGTCAGCCCGGCCACCGGCAAACCCTAACCCCCCTATAAAAACAAACAATGCCGCCTGAAAGAAACGGCAGATATAATATGCAATATAAAAACAGGCTTGACTCGACACATTACAAAAATAAAGCAAATTAAAATTTACGTGGCAACCAAACAAACTTTAAAAGGAATTCCCATGAAAGTATTTGAAGAGATTGAAGACATTAAAGAAATCCGCAAAAAAACCGGTCTTAACCAGATAGACTTCTGGGGCAAGGTCGGCGTAACGCAATCCGGCGGTTCCCGCTACGAAACCGGACGCAAGATGCCCAAGCCCGTACGCGAGCTGCTCCGCCTCGTCCATATCGAATGCCTCGATTTAGCAAAAGTCAACAAAAAAGATATGGAAATCGCCGCCCTGTTGAAAAAACACCATCCCGACCTGTATGCCGAATTGTCCAAACAGACCAAGTCTGAAAGAAAAAAACAAGGTTAAACCGCAACCTCCGGATGTCCGGAGGTTTTTTATTTCCGAAGAACGCAAACAATGCCGTCTGAAACACCGGACAGGCTGCCGTACCCCGCCTGCCGCCCCTGCATCAAACCGCCGAACCGCCCGAACCTGCCTTTTTACAAACTTTATCCAATTTCCTGTTTATTTCAAGATACGCCGACATTAAAATGTCAAATAGCCCGAAACGGGCAAACTCCACATCTATCCAAAGGAATAAAAATGAAACTTCTGACCACCGCAATCCTGTCTTCCGCAATCGCGCTCAGCAGTATGGCTGCCGCCGCCGGCACGGACAACCCCACCGTTGCCAAAAAAACCGTCAGCTACGTCTGCCAGCAAGGTAAAAAAGTCAAAGTAACCTACGGCTTCAACAAACAGGGTCTGACCACATACGCTTCTGCCGCCATCAACGGCAAACGCGTGCAAATGCCCATCAATTTGGATAAATCCGACAATATGGACACGTTCTACGGCAAAGAAGGCGGTTATGTGCTGAGCACCGGCGCAATGGACAGCAAATCCTACCGCAAACAGCCCATTATGATTACCGCACCTGACAACCAAATCGTCTTCAAAGACTGTTCTCCACGTTAATCAGGCAACAAAAAACAGCGTTTTCAAAAATGAAAACGCTGTTTTTTTATATTACAAATCAAATACCCAGAATCTTAGCAGTATAAGCAATAATCTCATCAGCCATTCCGGAGTTATCGTTCAACTTGATACCGTAACCGGGCACCAATTCTTTCAGACGGCATTTCCAAGATTGCGCACGCTCGGGAAAACATTGGTGCATAAGACGGATCATCAGCGGTACGGCAGTCGAAGCACCCGGTGAGGCACCCAACAGTGCGGCAAGCGAGCCGTCGGCATGGGCGACAATCTCCGTACCAAACTGCAATACGCCGCCTTTTTTCGCGTCTTTCTTAATCACTTGGACACGCTGTCCCGCAATAATCAGTTCCCAGTCGTCAGGATTTGCTTCAGGATAATAGTCTCTCAACGAAGCGAAGCGTTGTTCTTTGGTTTTACGCAATTCGCCCAGCAGGTATTTGGTCAATGGCAGGTTGGCCCAACCTGCGCACATCATCGGATAAATATTGTCCCTATGGATGGACAGCGGCAAATCCATCAGCGAACCCTGCTTGAGAAAATTGGGACGGAAACCTGCATACGGGCCGAACATCAAATGACGCTGACCGTTGACATTGCGTGTATCCAAATGCGGAACCGACATCGGCGGCGCGCCGACAGATGCCTGACCATAAACTTTTGCATTGTGCTGTGCGACAGTTTCCGGGTTGCTGTTTCTAAAAAACAGGCCGGAAACAGGAAAACCGCCGTAACCTTTTCCCTCGGGAATCCCGGACTTTTGCAACAGGGTCAATGCGCCGCCGCCTGCACCGAGAAACAGGAACCTCGTCCGTAAAACCAAGCCTTCCTGTTTGTTCATATGCGACGTTTTGATTTCCCATGTACCGTCGTTTTGACGTTTGATACTCTCAACGTGTTGCCCGAACTCGGTTTTCACACCTTTCTTCTGCAAATATCTCACCATTTGCCGCGTCAACATGCCGAAATCGACATCCGTACCTTCTGCGGAAAAGTTTGCCGCAACAGGCTGACTGTCGTCTCGGCCGCGCATAATCAGCGGAGCCCAATCGGAAATCTTGTTCCGATCGGTAGAAAATTCCATATTTTCAAAAAGTTTTTGGGTTTTAAACGCGTCATAACGTTTTTGAAGATAAGAACAATGGTCTTCATTCATCACCAAAGACATATGCGGCACGGCATTGACGAAAGAATTGTCTTCCAACTTGCCTTCCGCAACCAGCGTCGCCCAAAACTGGCGGCTGACATGGAACTGTTCGGCAATATTGAGGGCACGCGTCGGATCGATAATCCCATTTACACCCAACGGCGCGTAATTCAGCTCGCACAGGGCGGAATGCCCCGTACCCGCATTATTCCATGCATTCGAAGACTCCAAAGCCACATCTTCCAGCCGTTCAATCAGGGTAATCTCCCAAGACGGTTCGAGTTCCTTCAACAACACGCCCAAAGTGGCGCTCATGATACCTCCACCCACCAACACAACGTCTGTTGCTTCAGCCATGGTTCTACTCCTAGAAAACAGGCATATCCTGCCCTTATGATTATTCGTCTTACTACAAACGCCTGACTTGTGGAAGCAGAGAAAACTAGCAATGGTGTGTGTCCGAATACACTGTTTTTTTTGATTAGGAATGCGTTGCAAGTATGGTTTCTGACACCGCTTCAGGTGCTTATAATATGTTATCGTGAATTTAGTGGATTTTACTGAGAAATGCAAAGATTTTCTGCCAAGCACCAGGGTGAAGACTAGGAAATAAAAAATAGAAATAGTTATTTATTTATATATATCAAATTCTTATAAAATAAACAATCGAAACTATTTATATATTAATTTTTAAAAAATTGTCAGCATCTTGTGTTAAGTTTCTTCAATTTAAAAATACTGCCTCACACCTGCACGCCGTATCCCGCCAACCTGCCGGTCAGGATTTCCCTGTTTCTGCACCAATCTTCCCTCAGCATGCTGTATACAACCGTATCGCGCACACTGCCGTCTTTGCGGAGCATGTGCATACGCAGCACGCCGTCTTTTTCCGCACCCAACCGTTCGATGGCCCGTTGAGAATCACGGTTTAAGATATCTGTACGCCACCCTACGCAGCAACATGACAAAACATCAAACGCGTAATCCAACAACATGATTTTGCAACAGGTGTTTATCCGTGTTCGTTGTGCCGATGCCGCATACCATGTAAACCCAATGTCCAAACGCGGAATCTGCGGTTCAAAATGATAATACGCCGTTGTCCCGACCACCCTGCCCACCTCTTCATCGACAACCGCAAACGCCAAACGCGTTGCCAATGCTGTTCCGATATAGTCTGCCACCCTATCCGGATGGGGCGCGGACGTTACCCTCAGCTTCCAAACCTCCCCATCGCAAACCGCTTCGCGCAAACCCGTTTCATGATGCACATCCAACGGTTCGAGACGAACGCCGCCCAATGACAAGACCGGCAGTATTATCCTTTCCGACATCCTTTTCTCCCAATATTCCACCTTCAGACGGCATTTCCGTTCAAAATGCCGTCTGAACACCTAAAAACACAATACTCCCGCTTCCGAAACAAACCCGCCCAAAGGCCGGTCGTGCGCCTCGACCGGCAGTCTGTCCACCAACTGGCAGGCAAAGCCCACGCCCACGGTTTTTGCCTGCAAACGGTATTTCATCGCTGCGAGCGTCGCATCGTAATAGCCGCCTGCCTGTCCTAAACGGTAGCCCAACCTGTCCATACCGACCACTGGCACAAGCAGGAGGTTCAAATCATGCACACGCCTTTTCCAACCTACAAACTGAGGGACATGCAGCTTCGCCCTACCGCGCTTGCGTTCTTGTTTTACTCCGTCGGCGGGATAGGGCGTAAACCACATCCGCCGCGAACGCGGTTCGATATAAGGCAGATAGAGTTTGGCACCGCGTTTTTGCGCTGCACGGACAAAGCCGTCCAGCCGCAGTTCGTTGCCCATCGGCCAATACACGCCGATTTTCCGCCCCTTTTTGATGTAACGCTTGAGCAGGCGGTTAATCGTTTGCCCCGCCGCCAACCGCCCTTGATGCCCCATCTGCGCGCGGGCGCGACGCAATTCTCGGCGCAGGGCGTGTTTTTCCTCATTCCTCATTTCAGACGGCCTTTTAAGTGTTGTTGTAGAATACGGCAATTATAAACACTCTGTTAACCTCGAAACAGGATTCCGCCATGTGGCATATCGTCCTTATCGGCTATCTCTTCGTCGCCGTCATGTATTCCGCCGCCCAACCCAGCATTGCGCGTGCGTTGATTTATTTGGTTTTTTGGGCAGTGTTGCCTACCGTATTCACGGTCTTCGTCGTAACCGTCCGCCGCCGCAACCGCTTGATGAAGCAACAGGAAAAAGAAGCATTCGAACAAAGCCGCCGCACAGTCGGACAAGAAGGTGGCAAACACGACGGCAGTGTATAAAATCCCTTTTCAGACGGCCTCTTATCCGCTATAATCCGTCAGTTTTCCATTTCGGAAACACACTATTTTTTAAAACTTATGCCCACTTTCGCCGAAGGGTGCTTGACAATAGGCGCCGCCTATCAAGTTCTATGCGATTGAATGTGTGCTCTTTAACCCTTTCAAGGAAATAACATGTCTCAAATTACTATGCGTCAGATGATTGAAGCCGGTGTCCACTTCGGCCACCAAACCCGTTTCTGGAACCCGAAAATGGCACAATACATTTTCGGTGCGCGCAACAAAATCCATATCGTCAACCTGGAAAAAACCCTGCCGATGTTCCAAGAGGCGCAAGAAGCCGTACGTCGTCTGGTTGCCAACAAAGGCACCGTGCTGTTCGTCGGCACCAAACGTCAAGCGCGTGAAATCATCCGCGAAGAAGCTACCCGCGCCGGTATGCCTTTCGTTGATTACCGCTGGTTGGGTGGTATGCTAACTAACTACAAAACCGTTAAGCAATCCATCAAACGCCTGGAAGAAAAAACTGCTGCCCTGGAAAACGCTGCTGAAGGCGGTTTCAACAAAAAAGAAATTCTGGAAATGCAACGCGACGTTGAAAAACTGGAACGTTCTTTGGGCGGTATCAAAAACATGAAAGGCCTGCCTGACGCGATTTTCGTTATCGATACCGGCTACCAAAAAGGTACTCTGGTTGAGGCTGAAAAACTGGGCATCCCTGTTATCGCCGTAGTCGATACCAACAACAGCCCTGACGGCGTGAAATACGTTATCCCTGGTAACGATGACTCCGCCAAAGCCATCCGCCTGTACTGCCGCGGCATCGCTGACGCAGTTTTGGAAGGCAAAAACCAAGCGCTGCAAGAAACTGTAGCCGCTGCCCAAGAAGCTGCTGCCGAGTAATTCAGTATACATGAAGAGGGGCGTTATGCCCCTTTTCTCAAATATGCCGTCTGAACGTCCGTTCGCGGCACACGATTCCCGAATGCGGAAAATCCTTTCCGTATTTCCCAAAAATCTAGGAGATTCAAAATGGCAGAAATTACTGCAAAAATGGTTGCCGACCTGCGCGCCGCTACCGGTCTGGGCATGATGGAATGCAAAAAAGCCTTGGTTGAAGCTGAAGGCAACTTCGACAAAGCCGAAGAAATCCTGCGTATTAAATCTGGTGCGAAAGCCGGTAAACTGGCTGGCCGTACTGCTGCCGAAGGCGTATTGGCTTACGCGATCAACGGCAATGTCGGCGCATTGGTTGAAGTAAACTGCGAAACCGACTTCGTTGCTAAAGACGCGGGCTTCGTAGAATTTGCCAACTTCGTTGCTAAAACTGCTGCCGAGAAAAAACCGGCTTCTGTTGAAGAACTGAGCGAACTGGTTGAAGCAGAACGCAAAGCCATCATCGCTAAATTGGGCGAGAACATGTCTGTCCGCCGCTTCCAAGTGATCGACACTGCCAACCAACTGGTTGCCTACATCCACGGTGCTTTGGCTACCGAAGGCGTATTGGTTGAGTACAAAGGCTCTGAAGACGTAGCACGTAAAATCGGTATGCACATCGTTGCCGCTAAACCACAATGCGTAAGCGAAGCCGAAGTAGATGCTGAAACTGTTGAAAAAGAACGCCACATCTACACCGAGCAAGCTATCGCTTCCGGCAAACCTGCCGACATCGCCGCTAAAATGGTTGAAGGCCGTATCCGCAAATTCTTGGCCGAAATCACTCTGAACGGCCAAGCATTCGTGATGAACCCTGACCAAACTGTTGCCCAATTCGCTAAAGAAAACGGCACTGAAGTGATCAGCTTCGTACGCTACAAAGTAGGCGACGGTATCGAGAAAGCCGTTGTTGACTACGCAGCCGAAGTTGCTGCCGCTGCTAAAGTGTAATGTAAGGCACTTATGAAAAAGAAAGCACCTGGATTCCAAACGAATCAGGGTGCTTTTTTTTGAGAAAACCGTTTACGGTACCTATTTTAAGACGACCGAATATTCAGGCCGTCTGAAAACAAAACAATATAGTGGATTAAATTTAAACCAGTACAGCGTTGCCTCGCCTTGCCGTACTATTTGTACTGTCTGCGGCTTCGTCGCCTTGTCCTGATTTAAATTTAATCCACTATAACAGAACGACACACCATATCATTGTAATTCCGACCGTTTGAAAATTCAGACGGCCCAAACTCCGACCGACGACATTCAAGAAAGCAAGGTATCCCATGACACAGCAAATCAAATACAAACGCGTATTACTGAAACTCTCCGGCGAATCCCTGATGGGTTCCGATCCGTTCGGCATCAATCACGACACCATCGTTCAAACTGTCGGCGAAATTGCCGAAGTCGTTAAAATGGGCGTGCAAGTCGGCATCGTTGTCGGCGGCGGTAACATTTTCCGCGGCGTATCTGCACAAGCAGGCAGCATGGACCGCGCCACTGCCGACTACATGGGCATGATGGCAACCGTGATGAACGCGTTGGCACTCAAAGACGCATTTGAAACCTTGGGCATCAAAGCGCGCGTACAATCCGCACTGTCTATGCAGCAAATCGCTGAAACTTACGCCCGCCCTAAAGCCATTCAATATTTGGAAGAAGGCAAAGTCGTGATTTTCGCCGCCGGTACCGGTAACCCGTTCTTTACGACCGACACTGCCGCTGCATTGCGCGGTGCGGAAATGAACTGCGACGTGATGCTCAAAGCTACCAACGTCGACGGCGTGTACACCGCAGACCCAAAAAAAGACCCGTCCGCAACACGCTACGAAACCATTACTTTTGACGAAGCCTTGTTGAAAAACCTCAAAGTCATGGACGCCACCGCTTTCGCCCTTTGCCGCGAACGCAAACTCAATATTGTCGTCTTCGGCATCGCCAAAGAAGGCTCGCTCAAACGTGTAGTAACCGGTGAAAACGAAGGCACGCTGGTTCACTGCTGATTGCTCATAAGGCCGGCAGATATAGTCGCATATGGGCTTCAGACGGCCATTTATTATATGGAGATTAACAAGCCTAGAGCCATCCTGCCTTATACATCAATTTTTCATATGCCGACTATATTGCCTTCCATTTGAAAATGCCGTCTGAACAATGTTCAGACGGCATTTTGTTTTTCATTGGGCAAACCGCCTTGCAGCAGGCGGACAAAATCGGCATAAGGGCAACGCCGTACTCATCACTCGCACCGATTTCAACCTGTTTTGCCGTTTTGACGAACTAAGCATCCTCGATTACAGCACCTTATGCCGCTACCGCAACAGGTTGGCGCAAGGCGACACCCTGTCCGAACTGCCGGGACTGATTAACCGGCAACTGACCGAAAAAAGCCTATAGTGGATTAAATTTAAACCAGTACAGCGTTGCCTCGCCTTGCCGTACTATTTGTACTGTCTGCGGCTTCGTCGCCTTGTCCTGATTTAAATTTAATCCACTATAAAATCCTCCGCTGCCATTGCAACCGTAAATCCCGCTATGTGCGGGCAGCCTATTGAAAACCAAACCACAAAACCAGTAAAGAAATATTTTATTTAATTTATAATTTGTTTACAATTTTGATACAATTTGTCTTTCATCAAAGGAGAAAATCTATGCAAGCACGGCTGCTGATACCTATTCTTTTTTCAGTTTTTATTTTATCCGCCTGCGGGACACTGACAGGTATTCCATCGCATGGCGGAGGTAAACGCTTCGCGGTCGAACAAGAACTTGTGGCCGCTTCTGCCAGAGCTGCTGTTAAAGACATGGATTTACAGGCATTACACGGACGAAAAGTTGCATTGTACATTGCCACTATGGGCGACCAAGGTTCAGGCAGTTTGACAGGGGGTCGCTACTCCATTGATGCACTGATTCGTGGCGAATACATAAACAGCCCTGCCGTCCGTACCGATTACACCTATCCACGTTACGAAACCACCGCTGAAACAACATCAGGCGGTTTGACAGGTTTAACCACTTCTTTATCTACACTTAATGCCCCTGCACTCTCGCGCACCCAATCAGACGGTAGCGGAAGTAGGAGCAGTCTGGGCTTAAATATTGGCGGGATGGGGGATTATCGAAATGAAACCTTGACGACTAACCCGCGCGACACTGCCTTTCTTTCCCACTTGGTACAGACCGTATTTTTCCTGCGCGGCATAGACGTTGTTTCTCCTGCCAATGCCGATACAGATGTGTTTATTAACATCGACGTATTCGGAACTATCCGCAACAGAACCGAAATGCACCTATACAATGCCGAAACACTGAAAGCCCAAACAAAACTGGAATATTTCGCAGTAGACAGAAATAACAAAAAATTGCTCATCAAACCAAAAACCAATGCGTTTGAAGCTGCCTATAAAGAAAATTACGCATTGTGGATGGGGCCGTATAAAGTAAGCAAAGGAATTAAACCGACAGAAGGATTAATGGTCGATTTCTCCGATATCCGACCATACGACAATCATACGGGTAACTCTGCCCCATCCGTAGAGGCTGATAACAGTCATGAGGGGTATGGATACAGCGATGAAGTAGTGCGACAACATAGACAAGGGCAACCTTGATTCACACTACCATAACCGCTTGCTACCAAGGAAAACAAAATGAAATTGCCTATTCAAAAATTCATGATGCTGTTTGCAGCGGCAATATCGTTGCTGCAAATCCCCATTAGTCATGCGAACGGTTTAGATGCCCGTTTACACGATGATATGCAGGCAAAACACTACGAACCGGGTGGTAAATACCATCTGTTTGGTAATGGTCGCGGCAGTGTTAAAAATCGGGTTTACGCCGTCCAAACATTTGATGCAACTGCGGTCGGCCCCATACTGCCTATTACACACGAACGGACAGGATTTGAAGGTGTTATCGGCTATGAAACCCATTTTTCAGGACACGGACACGAAGTACACAGTCCGTTTGATCATCATGATTCAAAAAGCACTTCTGATTTCAGTGGCGGTGTAGACGGCGGTTTTACTGTTTACCAACTTCATCGGACAGGGTCGGAAATCCATCCGGAGGATGGATATGACGGGCCGCAAGGCAGCGATTATCCGCCCCCCGGAGGAGCAAGGGATATATACAGCTATTATGTCAAAGGAACTTCAACAAAAACAAAGATTAATATTGTTCCTCAAGCCCCATTTTCAGACCGTTGGCTAAAAGAAAATGCCGGTGCCGCCTCTGGTTTTCTCAGCCGTGTGGATGAAGCAGGAAAACTGATATGGGAAAACGATCCCAATAAAAATTGGTGGGGTAACCGTATGGATGATATTCGCGGCATCGTCCAAGGTGCGGTTAATCCTTTTTTAATGGGTTTTCAAGGAGTAGGGATTGGGGCAATTACAGACAGTGCGGTAAGCCCGGTCACAGATACAGCCGCTCAGCAGACTCTACAAGGTATTAATGATTTAGGAAATTTAAGTCCGGAAGCACAACTTGCTGCCGCGAGCCTATTACAGGACAGTGCTTTTGCGGTAAAAGACGGCATTAATTCCGCCAGACAATGGGCTGATGCCCATCCGAATATAACTGCAACAGCCCAAACTGCTCTTGCCATAGCAGAGGCCGCAGGTACGGTTTGGAGAGGTAAAAAAGTAGAACTTAACCCGACTAAATGGGATTGGGTTAAAAATACCGGCTATAAAAAACCTGCTGTTCGCCATATGCAGACTTTAGATGGGGAGATGGCCGGTGGGAATAAATCGCCTAAACCCATTACGTCCAACGGTAAAGCTGATGCTTCTACACGACCGTCTTTGCAAGCACAACTAATTGGTGAACAAATTAGTGGCGGGCATGCTTATAACAAGCATGTTATCAGACAACAAGAATTTACGGATTTAAATATCAATTCGCCAGCAGATTTTGCTCGGCATATTGAAAGTATTGTTGCCAATCCTTCCGAAAGCAAAAAATTATCCAATGGGCGTAGTACATATTGGGACGATAAGTCTGGGACAATTGTAATTAGAGACCCAAATTCAAAAGATGGTGGGACTGCATTTAGACCAACCTTAGGTAAAACTTACTTTGACAAGCAAAAATAAAATTATTATGAATATAATCAATTACACAGGTGATGACATTATTATTTCTTTAACAAGAGAAGAGCTTCAATTATTGCGTTCCCTTGTTATTGAAATTTATGCAGGTGTTTGCATAGATGCAGAAGAATTTGAGATTGTGTCAGGAATTCGCAATCCTCAATTAGTGCAAGAGCTAGAACAACATTTAATTGAAGCATATAATCTAATGGATACATCTAACTAAATGGTTATGCAGAGTGTGGGTTCTCGCAGCCCACCTAGCCGTATCTTAAAAATCCTTTTCAGGCTGCCTGAAACTGGGTGGGCATCAATGCTAACCCTAATTGTGCGGATGAAGCAAGAAAACTGATATGGGAAAACGACCCCAATAAAAATTGGTGGGCTAACCGTATGGATGATATTCGCGGCATCGTCCAAGGTGCGGTTAATCCTTTTTTAATGGGTTTTCAAGGAGTAGGGATTGGGGCAATTACAGACAGTGCGGTAAGCCCGGTCACAGATACAGCCGCTCAGCAGACTCTACAAGGTATTAATGATTTAGGAAATTTAAGTCCGGAAGCACAACTTGCTGCCGCGAGCCTATTACAGGACAGTGCTTTTGCGGTAAAAGACGGCATTAATTCCGCCAGACAATGGGCTGATGCTCATCCGAATATAACTGCAACAGCCCAAACTGCTCTTGCCATAGCAGAGGCCGCAGGTACGGTTTGGGGCGGTAAAAAAGTAGAACTTAACCCGACTAAATGGGATTGGGTTAAAAATACCGGCTATGAAACAACTGTTACCCGAAAGACTTTAGATGGGCAAATAGCTGGCAAGAACAAGCCTATTAAACCTTCTTCAGGAGATTATGTCTTGCCGGTAGGCAGACAAATCATAGATCCTACTCGTACATCTTTTTCACAAGCTACAGTTAGCTATCAGAAGCGTGGTGCAAATTACAACTATGATTCTCTTGTAGCTGCAATGAACGAAAAAAATCATGGGTTGGCGACAGGGTTGATGTTGTTAATATGCCTGATGGAGCACCTACTAGTATGGATAACACGCGTATTATGGCAGCACGTGAAGCAGGGGTAAAAGTGGAAGCGAATGTTCATAATTTTAATGACCGATTATCATCAAAAGAGAGAATCAGGTTTAAGCATGATGGTATTGAGCCTCAAACTTGGGGAGAAGCTATCCAGCTACGAATTAGAAAGCAAGAAACACAAAAAGGAGTTCCAGAAGGGTGGAGCAAAAGATTTCCTAACGGAAGTATTTATGATGTAAAGGTACTTAGGAAATGATAAAACAAAATAGTTTTGTTCCGTATCCTGAAGCAATGCTTCCTAAAGGATTTAAATATCCGCAAAGTTATTTAAAATTAGCTCAATCCACTCATGCCATTAACTACGATGAACAATATTCTTTTCCTTGGTGGTTTGAAAATGCAGAAAGCAATATATCAGAAGTAATTGACATTTATTTTGAAATAACTGGCATTCCAAACCTATTACCTTTTGCTAGAAACCAAGAGTGGGCTGCCTGTTTTGATATTTCAGATAAATCAGGTAATCCTAAAATTATAGTAGTTAATTTAGATAATACAAAATATTACGAGACTTTTGAAAATTTTGATACTTGGCTAAAAGAAGCTGAAAATGATGGTTGGTAGCAGCCGTAGGTCGGATTCTCGAATCCGACATTTTCCAACAGCGGCATTTCGGAAACGATAGACGCGTCAAATATTTTTGTCGGATACAAGTATCCGACCTACATCTCTGCGCAGCAAACTTTACAAGATATTAATGAATTAGGAAATTTAAGTCCGGAAGCACAACTTGCTGCCGCGAGCCTATTACAGGACAGTGCTTTTGCGGTAAAAGACGGTATCAATTCCGCCAGACAATGGGCTGATGCCCATCCGAATATAACAGCAACAGCCCAAACTGCCCTTGCCGTAGCAGAGGCCGCAGGTACGATTTGGGGCAGTAAAAAAGTAGAACTTAACCCGACTAAATGGGATTGGGTTAAAAATACCGGTTATAAAAAACCTACTGCCCGCCATATGCAGACTGTAGATGGGGAGATGGCAGGTAGGAATAAGCCAGCGAAGCAAGCTACTCCTAATGGCAAAGCTGGCGTTTCTACACAACAATCTTTGCAAAATAGTCTCGTTCCACAAAAAAATTATACGCATACTACCTATAATGGTGGATCAGCTATTACAGATGGCAAATATATTACTGACCCTCTCAGTATGGTACGACACAAACCTGATGCATCTAGTCTAGACAAAATAGATAGCAAAAGTTTATTTAAATCAGATGTTGATGCGGAAAAAGCTACATTAGATGCTGCTAGATATGCAGATAAACATAATTTATGGGATAGTCAAAATAAGGCAAAAGTTCCAACGAACGACGTAGTTGGCTATACAGACGGAAAACCGACACATATAATTAACATTTATCGTAGAAAGCCGAATAAAGATGGGATTAGACCTGTGCATGGAACACCAGGTAAGGAACGTTGATTTATGAAAATTTATAATTTAGATAATATTATAACTTCATCAGCATTGAGTCTGTATAAATCCACTTGGGTTAAGTTAGATTTAATATCTTGTGCTAAATTTATCATAGAAGGAACGGATTTTACTTTTGATTGGGATGAAGGAATTGAAAATTGGATAGTTTTTTTTCATAAAAACAAAGTTATTGGTTATTTGTGTGCAAAATTACCTTTTGCTATATTAGACAACGAACAATTAAAAAATCAGCTATATCACAAATATCCTCATGTATTAACCTTACAAATTAAAAATATTGAAACTGGAAAAATATCTTTAAATGTAAACATTTGTAGATTAACGTTATGCCCATCATTTCATGATGAACATGATACGCTTGTTTGTTCAGTGCAAGATTTTTATGTAAATACTGTTTAACTAGCAAGCGCAGGCTGGATTAAAACCTAATTCATTGATAAAAAACATAAAACAAGCATCCTGAAATTTTTCAGGCTGCTTTTTTGTTGGGTTTAGTAACTCAATCTACTCGCTGAAAATTAGCAGAGGACGTAAATGGCTATTTATGACTTAAACGAAATCGTAACCCGTGCTGCATTAGGTACATATAAAGGAAAATGGCGAAACATGGATTTTGAGCAAGTTCTACAAAACATTGTTCAGCAACCGTAGGTCGGATTCTCGAATCCGACATTTTTCAACAGCGTTTTTTCGGAAACGATAAACGCGTCAAATATTTTTGTCGGATACAAATATCCGACCTACATCTCTGCACAGCAAACTTTACAAGATATTAATGATTTAGGAAATTTAAGTCCGGAAGCACAACTTGCTGCCGCGAGCCTATTACAGGACAGTGCTTTTGCGGTAAAAGACGGTATCAATTCCGCCAGACAATGGGCTGATGCCCATCCGAATATAACAGCAACAGCCCAAACTGCCCTTGCCGTAGCAGAGGCCGCAGGTACGGTTTGGAGAGGTAAAAAAGTAGAACTTAACCCGACTAAATAGGATTGGGTTAAAAATACCGGCTATGAAACACCTGCTACCCGCCATATGCAGACTGTTGACGGGGAAATAGCTGAGGGAAACAAATCATTAAAAATAGGGACACAATCTGTTGAAAAATCAACCGGTCGTACAATACCTAATAATTTAAAGGAACAATTAGCAATGGAAGAAGTTAAGGCAAACCCACAGGGCAAAACTCCTGCGAGAATACCTCCTATGTCCGATACTAAAAATGGTTGGTTAGCAAAAGACGGTTGGGTTAAGCGTGTTCAAAACGTAAACAAAATTGAGATACATTACATTGAAAACACAAGAACCGGTGAAAAAACAGATTTTAAGTTTAAGGATTAGTCATGTTTTTAGATGATGTAAATGTTTTTTTAGATGATTTAAATACTAATCCAATCACTGACGAATGGTATATGTCCAATTTTGCCGATAAACATATTAAAATTTTGGAAAGTTACGAAGCCTTTGATATTCTAAAACAATTTGTTGATTACATGATTGAAGAATATGATGAAAAATCAGAATATGAAATCATGGAAATATTGAGACAATTAAAATATCAAGCAGATACCAACGAAAAATTTTATACAAATACACAGAAACAGAAAATTGTAGAATTATATAAACAAGAAATTAGTCAGGATATTTTAAATGAAATCTTTAGATAAACTATCAATATAGAAGGAAATCCTTGGAAAAAATAAAATGATAATCGAACACAATGGAAATATACATAAAATAGCCAGAATGACTGGAAATAAAAATAATTTTTTAGAAATAATCCTATCAGATATTCATGAAAATATAAAAATCAAACCATTAACTATAAAAGTAAAAGGAGAGAATGTTATAAATATCCTTCCTGGGGAAGTTAGTTTTTATGCAAAACAAGGTGTTGATTTAATTTATGAGAAATATAAACGGAAATTCTTTATCTCCGAAATTTCTTTTTGCCAATCAGATAGCCGGCCTTCAAGTATCTACGCTTTTCTTACATTTCACTTGCTTGAAGATATTATTAAAAATGAATCCCCATCCAACTACACCTGACTGGTTAATAGCAGGTATGAACCGTGTATTCATATCAATATAAGATTAATTACGGCAGAATTTGATGAAATTAGACAAAAACTTATCGTAAGATTTTATTTAGACAGAGAAGCAGCCGTAGGTCGGATTCTCGAATCCGACATTTTCCAACAGCGTTTTTTCGGAAACGATAAACGCGTCAAATATTTTTGTCGGATACAAATATCCGACCTACATCTCTGCACAGCAAACTTTACAAGATATTAATGATTTAGGAAATTTAAGTCCGGAAGCACAACTTGCTGCCGCGAGCCTATTACAGGACAGTGCTTTTGCGGTAAAAACGGCATTAATTCCGCCAGACAATGGGCTGATGCCCATCCGAATATAACTGCAACAGCCCAAACTGCTCTTGCCGTAGCAGAGGCCGCAGGTACGGTTTGGAGAGGTAAAAAAGTAGAACTTAACCCGACCAAATGGGATTGGGTTAAAAATACCGGCTATAAAAAACCTGCTACCCGCCATATGCAGACGTTGGACGGTGAGATGGCAGGAGGAAACAAGCCAGTTGTTAAATCTATCAGACCAACTACGCGAGATGAATTACGTCAAGCATTGCAAGAACAAGGTTTTAGACGTACTGGTTCAGATGCGGCTCAATATGAAACATGGAAAGGTCCTGATGGCGTGAAAATAGATATTCGTCCAAATGGAGAGGTTATAAGAACCCAAAGAGTGCCGCGAACCGATGGTGTACAGGGAAAATATCCGCAACGACAAGATTATGAAGGCAATCCATTGCCAAATAATCATCATCATTCTGGATACTTTATCAAATGAAAAAAAATATTTTTCACAATGTAAGCCTTTATGAAATAATCTTTTCCGATAATGGAAATACCCTTACATTATCTTTTACAGATACAATTGAAGGTAATTATTTCGGATATATCAAATGCAGTAATATTTTGAATTTTAAATTAGATACAAATAATTTCGTAGATTATGAGGATAAGGAAGATAGCTTGTTTCCCTTGTTTATACCCGAAATAGAGCTATATAAATACCAATTTTATAGTGAAATTATTATTGATGTAGGGATTATTATAAAAATATCTGCTGAAACAATTAATTTTGAGCCACTGGGAAAATAGTAACTGCTTTCCCAGCAGCCGTAGCAACTGTATTTTTACCCGACGGGGTACAAATACAGTTGCTACATCTCTGCGCAGCAAACTTTACAAGATATTAATAATTTAGGAAATTTAAGTCCGGAAGCACAACTTGCTGCCGCGAGCCTATTACAGGACAGTGCTTTTGCGGTAAAAGACGGTATCAATTCCGCCAGACAATGGGCTGATGCCCATCCGAATATAACAGCAACAGCCTAAACTGCCCTTGCCGTAGCAGAGGCCGCAGGTACGGTTTGGAGAGGTAAAAAAGTAGAACTTAACCCGACCAAATGGGATTGGGTTAAAAATACCGGCTATAAAAAACCTGCTGCCCGCCATATGCAGACTGTAGATGGGGAGATGGCAGGTGGGAATAAACCTATTAAATCTTTACCAAACAGCACCGCTGAAAAAAGAAAACAAAGTTTTGAGAAGTTTAGTAGTAACTGGAGTTCAGCAAGTTTTGATTCAGTGCACAAAACACTAACTCCCAATACACCTGGTATTTTAAGTCCTGATAAAGTTAAAACTCGATACACTAGTTTAGATGGAAAAATTACAATTATAAAAGATAACGAAAACAACTATTTTAGAATCTATGATAGTTCACGAAAACAGTATCTCGATTCAAATGGTAATGTTGTGAAAACCGGTAATTTACAAGGTAAGCAAGCAAAAGATTATTTACAACAACAAACTCATATCAGGAACTTAGACAAATGAATGAACACAACCTGTTAATTTTCTGTTTAAAAGACAATGTTTCAATTAGTGAATATACTGAAATGGTTGATTGGGCTTATAAAAACATTCAATCTGAAACAGTTGTAGAAATTACGGAAAATCAAATTATTGAATATCAAAATCGTGGATTATGGGGGCTTGTTTCTGAAATTACCGATAATTGGTTATTTGGACCAAGTGAGGGGGATTGGCTAATAGATAAGGAAAGTATTTTGGCTGTAAAAGAAAAATTACAAAATTCAGATTTTTCTACAGAGCCCTTAGTGAAAAATATTATTCATGTACTTGAATATGCTATAAAGAATGAAAAAACAGTAATTTTTCATTTTTGAAACTAATCTAATTTTTAGCAGCCGTAGGTCGGATTCTCGAATCCGACATTTTTCAACAGCGGCATTTCGGAAACGATAGACGCGTCAAATATTTTGTCGGATACAAATATCCGACCTACATCTCTGCGCAGCAAACTTTACAAGATATTAATGAATTAGGAAATTTAAGTCCGGAAGCACAACTTGCTGCCGCGAGCCTATTACAGGACAGTGCTTTTGCGGTAAAAGACGGTATCAATTCCGCCAGACAATGGGCTGATGCCCATCCGAATATAACTGCAACAGCCCAAACTGTCCTTGCCATAGCAGAGGTTTGGGGCGGTAAAAAAGTAGAACTTAACCCGACTAAATGGGATTGGGTTAAAAATACCGGCTATAAAAAACCTGCTGCCCGCCATATGCAGACTAAGGCGTTAGGTACGGTAGATGAAATTGGCGATACAGTACAGCAGGTTGGGAAACAGGCTGGCGGACAAAAAACCAGCGGTGGTAATCCTGAGATTGATAACGACCCTTATAACCCGAGTAGTGTGGCAGCTCACATAGAAGCCGGTAAGGTGCGCAGTGATTTACAAATCAAAGACATTTTGAGCAATACTACTCAAAGGAGTAAAACACAAGGTCCCGCTGTTCAGTATGATAAAGTGGGAGATTACAATGACGCACTAAATGATTTTAATAGTCTGAATGTTCGAAATGTACAAACACGTCCTAATGGAACGATAACGGGCAATTTGCCTGATGGGCGTGCGGTTAATGTTCGTAATGATAGTAGTGGTGGAGAACCAACACTTGAAATAACAATTAGTAATAACCGAAAAATAAAAATCAGATATGGAAATACACGATAAATTATGAAATTAAAAAGCTTAGATTTCCCAACTGGCTATTTCTATTTTGATAATGCAGCAATAAACTTTGATAAAGTAGAAGTTATAGCAGTTGGTTATAGAAATACGGATAAAACCATAAAAATTTCTATTGAAGATGTTATTCATTTTAGGGTTGTTGATGAATCGTATTTTATAGATACTTTTATGGATTTAATTTCGGAAGATGCAGATAGAGCTTTGCTTCATGAAAATGGTGGTCAATCTTTTTTTGAACTTCTTGATGAGCGTTATGCGGAATGGATATTGAAAGAAAGTTATTTTCCTTTGAATAGAGAATTCTTTAAATACTATATTTTTATGTTTGAGCAAACATTCATAGAGATAATTGGTTCTAGTGCAACGTATTCAATTATTGAGAGCTAGCGTAAGATGAGTAATAAGTTGCCTATCTTTCTTTCAGGTAGCCTGAAAATAAAATTACTCGTGTAATGAACCACGCACTTTAAACAGCATAGGTATTTTGATGAGAATGGTATGGCAATTGAGTATATTGGTTTCTACATTCCGTCCGCAATATTCGCGCCTTCCGCATTGAACAATGGTCAGACTTTACGGATATAGCCGTAGGTCGGATTCTCGAATCCGACATTTTCTAACAGCGGCATTTCGGAAACGATAAACGCGTCAAATATTTTTGTCGGATACAAATATCCGACCTACATCTCTGCACAGCAAACTTCACAAGATATTAATGAATTAGGAAAATTAAGTCCGGAAGCACCACTTTCGGCTCTCCGTCTTTTCCACACTCCCGATAGTCCAAGGCAAACAGGGCATGACCGTCTGACGGGTCGGTGACCAAATACACGCCGATAGGAGGATACTCCCATTCTTCCAGCCAAAGTTTTTGCCCCATCGCACCGCACAGACTCCCTTCTTTTTCAAAACCGATTCCCGATACCTCGCAAATTTGCACATGATTTTCCGCCCACGAATTTCTCTGCGTGGTCGGAAAGCAGTTTTTGACAAATATCCCGCCGTTTTGTACTGCCATCAATTCAATAAAACTTTGCGGCAATTTATAGCCTAGCTCACTTTCTACGGCAGCCAAAATTTCAGGGGTAAACGGGGCTTCTTTGTAGTTTTCATCTGCCCAACTGTCGGATTCCCATACGGAGGACAAATCAAAATCTTTAAAAACTTGGGACATAATGTTCTTCCTTATTGATTTCAGCTATAAACAGGGGGTTGGGTATTCATACCCGGCTTTTACCGTCCGTCATTCCCACGCAGGTGGGAATCTAGGACGTGGAATCTAAAGAAACCTTTTATCCGATAAGTTTCCGTGCCGAAAGGTCTGGATTCCCGCCTGCGCGGGAATGACGGCGGAGGTTTCGGCAAAATTGCCCTTCCCGTTTTCAGACGGCCTTTTGCCTTGTCCTTGCTACAGTTTTTTTCCGTAGGTCGAATTCTCGAATCCGACATCTCCAACAGCGGTTTTTCGGAAACGATAAACGCGTCAAATTTTTTTTGTCGGATACAAGTATCCGGCCTGCATTTTAAATTTACATCGCTTCCAATTTTGCAAACTTGGTGTCCAGCTCTTTCACGCCTTGTTTGCCGAAGTTGATGGTCAGTCGGGCGGATTCGCCTTTGTCCACGGCATCGATGATGACGCCGGTGCCGAATTTGGCGTGGCGGACGTTTTGTCCGATACGGAAGCCTGCGTAGGTTTGCGACTGTTTGTAGTCGTCGATGATTTTGTCTTTGGGCGCGGCGGTTTGGCGCGGGCTGCCGTAGCCGTCATAGGCGGTTTTTTTGACGGACAGGTAATGCAACACTTCGGGCGGGATTTCTTCAACGAAACGAGAGACGATGCCGAATTGGGTTTGCCCATGCAGCATTCTTTGCTGTGCCATGGTGATGTAGAGGCGTTTGCGGGCGCGGGTGATGGCGACGTACATCAGGCGGCGTTCTTCTTCGAGGCCGCCGCGTTCAGCAAGGCTCATTTCACTGGGGAAGCGGCCTTCTTCCATGCCGGTGAGGAAGACGGCGTTAAATTCCAAGCCTTTGGAGGCGTGGACGGTCATCAGTTGGACGGCTTTTTCGCCTGCGCCTGCTTGGTTTTCGCCGGACTCGAGGGCGGCGTTGCTCAAGAAGGCGAGGATGGGGAAGGCGGGGTCGTCTGAAATGTTTTCAGGCAGGGTTTCAAAGTTGCTGTCTTCGGGTTTGAACTCGATGGCGGCGTTGACGAGTTCGTCGAGGTTGTCGAGGCGGTCTTGGTTGTCGCCTTTTTGGGTGCGGTAGTGTTCGGTCAGGTCGCTGTCTTTTAGGATGCCGACGATAATTTCGGACAGGGGCATTTGTCCGACTTGGTTGCGCAGGGCTTCAATCAGGCGGACGAAGGCGGCGACTTTGGCGGCTTTCGCGCCGGCATTGCAGGCGGCTTGCCAGAGGGAAACGCCTTGCTCTTGCGATGCCGTCTGAAGGTTTTCGACGGTGCGTGCGCCGATGCCGCGCGGCGGGAAGTTAATCACGCGCAAGAGGGCGTTGTCGTCGTCGGGATTGACGGCGAGGCGCAAATAGGCGAGCGCGTGTTTGATTTCTTGGCGTTCGTAAAAACGCAGGCCGCCGTAGATTTTGTAGGGGATGCCGCTGCGGAACAGGCTTTGTTCGATGATGCGGGATTGGGCGTTGCTACGGTAGAGGACGGCAATTTTGTCCAAATCCCAGCCTTCGCGTTCGAGGGCTTTGGTTTCGTCCACGATGAATTGGGCTTCTTCGAGGTCGGTAAAGGCGGAGTAGTAGCGGATTTTGTCGCCTGCTTCGGCGTCGGTGCGCAGGTTTTTGCCGAGGCGTTCGTCGTTGTTTTCAATCACGGCGTTGGCGGCGGCGAGGATGTTGCCGACGGAGCGGTAGTTTTGTTCGAGTTTGACAGGCGCGTCGATGTGGAACTCTTCCATCAGCGCAGTCATATTGCCGACGTTTGCGCCGCGGAATCGGTAGATGCTTTGGTCGTCGTCGCCGACGGCAAATACCGCCGTGTTACCGCCCGCCATGAGTTTGAGCCACGCGTATTGCAGTTTGTTGGTGTCTTGGAACTCGTCGACCAGAATGTGGTTGAAGCGGTTTTGGTAATGCTGGCGCAGGATTTCGTTGCTTTGCAGCATTTCGTAGCTGCGGAGCATGAGTTCGGCAAAATCGACCACACCTTCGCGTTGGCAAATTTTGTCGTATTCGGCGTAGCACTCAATCATGCGGCGCGTGTGCGGATCGGGCGCACTCAAGACGGAAGC
This sequence comes from Neisseria sp. Marseille-Q6792, assembly GCF_943181435.1. The sequence goes on along the minus strand of NZ_OW969598.1, from coordinate 1,674,140 downwards.
GCGCAAGCCGGATTCTTTTTGCGCGTTGATAAAGCCTTGCAGCGAACGCGGTGCGATGATTTCTTCGGCGATGTTGAGGCTTTTGAGCAGGCGTTTAATCAGGGAAAGTTGGTCGCCGCTGTCGAGAATTTGAAAGGAAGACGGCAGGCCTGCGTCGCGGTGGTGCAGCCGTAGAAAACGGTGGCAGAGTCCGTGGAACGTGCCGAGCCACATGGCGCGGACGTTGACGGGAATCATCGCGCCCAAACGGGTTTGCATTTCTTTGGCGGCTTTGTTGGTAAACGTTACCGCCATAATGCTGTGCACGCTGGCTTGTCCGCTTTGCAAAAGCCATGCGATGCGCGTGGTCAGTACGCGCGTTTTGCCGCTGCCCGCGCCCGCCAGCACAAGGGCGGATTGCGGCGGCCAGGTTACGGCGGAAAGTTGTTCGGGGTTCAAGCCTTGCAGCAGATTTGGTGCGGATTGGTCGGGAAACATAGGGATGCCGTCTGAAAAGTGGAATGCGCTATTTTAATAGAAACGGAAGGATGCCTGACAACTTGATTTTGATTTCGGTTTTGGCAAAACCTCCGCCGACACACACACGCAAAACCTTGATAGGCAGATATCACATTGCGGCGTTCCAAACCGATTTGGACGGACGCATCGGCAGGATACGGGCTGATTTGCCGTACCTGACCATGGTCAAGCTCGAAAAGCCCCTTCCCCGTAAAGGCAGTGTTCGAATAGGCTTTAATACCGCCCTATCGGCTGGGGAGAATATTTCGGTTTGCCGCCTGAACATAGGAATAACCGCCTTTCACTTTACAAACAACCGAAATCGTACCGATTGTTCAGACACAGCCAAAAATAAATGCCGTCTGAAACCCGGATTGTCGGGCTTCAGACGGCATTTTTTGTTCAGGAGGTTGCCGCTTCTTCGCCGAACACTTCCCGCCACAATTTCCTGACATTGCCGTAGTGGGACAGTAATTCGTCGCTTACTTCGGTTTTTGCCGCGTCGCGCAGTTTGGTGTTGTGTTGCTGCTGGCGGTAGAAGCGGTAGGCGGTGCGGCTTTGTTCGGCGAGGGTTTTGTCGATGAGGCCGCAGTCGGCGGCGATGTTCAATAGGGCGATGTTGCCGTAGTTGTCGAGGAGTTGCGGATATTGGCGGGTATGGGCAAGTATCAGATATTGGACGATAAATTCGACATCGACCACGCCGCCGCGTGCGTATTTGACGTTGCTGTCAACCGGCGGATGGGTGGGGAACATTTTTTCGCGCATTTCGATAATTTCGCCTGCCAAGGCGGTTTGGTCGCGTTCGGCAGTCAGCATTTCGGTGCGGATGCGGTCAAATGCCGTCTGAATTTCGGGTGTGCCGCAGATGAAGCGGGCGCGGGTGAGGGATTGGTGTTCCCACGTCCACGCGTTTTCGCGCTGGTATTTTTCAAAGGCGGCGATGCTGTGGGCGAGGAAACCCGCGTCGCCGTTGGGGCGCAGGCGCAGGTCAATTTCATAGAGGCTGCCTGCGCCGGTGGCGGCGGAAAGCCAGTTGGTCAGGCGGCGGGTGAGGCGGCTGTACACGTCGCCTGCTTCGGGATGGGGGTCGTCGTAAAGATAGACTAAGTCGAGGTCGGAGGCGTAGCCGAGTTCTTTGCCGCCGAGTTTGCCGTAGCCGATGACGGCGAATTGCGGCGTGTCGCGGTGTTTTTTGGGCATATCCGCCCACGCGCACGAAAGGGCGGCGGCAATGACGGTGTCGGCAAGGGCGGAGAGTTGGTCGGAGAGGGATTCTACCGTCCACAGTCCGGCGAGGTCTTGGACGGCGAGACGGAAGACTTGGGCGTGCTGAAAGCGGCGCAGGGTGTCCATTTGCGCTTCGGTATCGCCGCCGCAGGCTTCGATGCCGTCTGAAAGGGTGGCGGCGAGTGCCTGCCAATCAAACGCGGTATCCAAAAGCTGCGTGCTGATAAGTTCATCCAACAAAATCGGATATTTGTTCAGATACGCCGCCACCCACGAGCTTTGGCTCATAATCTCTGCCAGTTGCGCCAAGGTTTGCGGATGTTCGTTGAGAAAGGCGAGATAGGCGGAGCGGCGGCTGATGTTTTCTAGGAAGTCAAACAGCCGCATCAGCGTATCGGTCGAGTTGGTTTGCTCGACCGCCGCCTGTACGAACAGCGGCACAATCGCGTCAAAACGTGGCTGGGCGTGTGCGGAAAGGTGGCGGTATTTATGACCGTTGCGGATTTGGTCGAGCCTTGCGGCGATGGTTTCGGCATCAAACCCATATCCTTTCAGACGACCTTGCCGTTCTTCTTCGTCGGGCTTTTCCTGCCATGCCCATTGCCATTCGCTGTTGTCTTGCGTTTGTTCTTCGGGTTCGCTCAAGATTTCATTGAACAACTGATTGACTTTGTTCCGATGCACATTGAGGCCGTCTGAAAAAGCAGCATAGCTGTCGAAACCCATGCTTTCGGCGAGCAGTTGTTGTTGTTCGGGCGAGGCGGGCAGGGTTTGGGTTTGCTGGTCGTCCCAGTATTGCAGGCGGTGTTCGACGTCGCGCAGGAAGCGGTAGGCGGCGAGCAGGGTTTCGACGTTTTCAGACGGCATGATGCCCAGCTCGGCAAGTTTTTTCAGCGTTTCCTGCGTACCTTTCAATTGCAGCGCGCGCATTTGCCCGCCGCGTATCATTTGGAAAATTTGGGCGATAAATTCGACTTCGCGGATGCCGCCCGCGCCGAGTTTGATGTTGTCCGCCATACCTTTTTTACTGACTTCGCTGCGGATTTGGCGGTGCAGGTTCCGCATCGCCTCATACGCACTGTAATCCAGATATTTGCGGAACACGAAGGGGCGCACCAGCGATTTGATGTCGTTCGGATACGGCGTAACTACGCGGCCTTTGCACCACGCATAGCGTTCCCATTCGCGCCCCTGCGTAATCAGGTATTGCTCCAGCGCGGTTTCGCTCAACACCAGCGCGCCGGAATCGCCGTCCGGCCGCAGCCGCATATCGACGCGGAACACCTGCCCGTCGGCGGTGATGTCGTTCAGCAGCGCAATCAGTTTCTGCCCGACTTTGGTGAAAAACTCCTGATTGCCCCGTTCGCGCCTGCCGTCGGTGTCGCCCGATTCGGGATAGACGAAAATTAAATCGATGTCGGAAGACACGTTCAACTCATAGCCGCCCGCCTTGCCCATCGCCACCACGCTCAAATGCTGCGGCGATTTGGTATAACGCCCGATCGGCGTGCCGTACATATCCCGATAATAGGCGTAGGCAAAATCCAGCGCGGTATTGACGGCAAAATCGGCAAACAGCGTAATCGTGCGGGTTACTTCGTTCAAATCGCTGATGCGGTTTATATCGCGCACGATAATCTGCGACACGACATAACGGCGCAACTCGCGCAACTGCCGCGCCAATTCTTCCTCGTTTTCTTCTGCGCGGATTGTGTCCCAGTCGGCAAAGGCTTTGAAATCCGCTTCGGTCAACACCTTGTCCAGCATGGGCAGGAAAATTTCAGGCTTGAGTTTGCCGTTGTCGAGCTGGCGGGTAAGGAACAGAGAATAGCGGCGGGCGGTGTCGAGGCGGTTGTCGGACATTTCGGATTCCGTTTGGAAGAATGATGGGAATGTTATGGTGGTTTAACTTTGGATCAGGGCGAGGCAACGCCGTACCGGTTTAAAGTCAACCCACTATATCATAGCAACCTTCGATGCCGTCTGAAACCTTGCCCCGATATTCGGACGGATACCTACCGATAAAAAAACAGCGGCAAATGCCGCCGTTTCCTGTTCAAACCTCGCCACGCTCTTTTAAAATAGCATAAGCCGCACTTTTCTCCCGTGTGGATTTTTTAAAAAAACCATCACTCTTTACGATTTCATGCAGCTCCTCGCTTGATTTCTCCGCATATTCCATTTTCAATGCCTTATGCTCATTACCAGCTTCAATCATTCCCTCGCCTACTGCTTTTGCTGCTTTTGTCGCGCTATCCCCAAAGCCCATAATCATGTTCTCCAATCGTTTCAAATAAATAAGGTCGTTGTTTCTGTCAAGAAACAACGACAGTTTATAAACTGTCGGAAAACAAAATGCCGTCTGAAGGCAGATTCTGACTTTCAGACGGCATTTCAAAACAGATTAAGCGTTCAGCAGGCTTTCATCCAAAGCCAAATCGTCGTTTCGGTTAACCGCCACTTTGCGCGCCAACACGTTTTGCGCGATTTGTTGCGCTTCGGCGAGCGAGTGCATCAGATAAGTGCCGCATTGGTATTCGTTCAACTCGGGGATTTTGCTTTGGTCTTTGACATTCAAAACATCCTGCATCGAAGCCAGCCACGCATCGGCAACCTGCTGCTCGTCGGGCGTGCCGATAAGGCTCATATAAAAACCGGTGCGGCAGCCCATCGGGGAAATGTCGATGATTTCCACGCCGTTGCCGTTCAAGTGGTCGCGCATAAAGCCTGCAAACAAATGCTCCAGCGTGTGTATGCCTTTTTCGGGCAGGATTTCTTTGTTGGGAACGCAAAAGCGCAGGTCGAATACGGTAATGGTATCGCCTTTGGGCGTGGTCATGGTTTTCGCCACACGCACAGCGGGGGCGTGCATACGGGTGTGGTCGACTTTGAAACTGTCTAACAGGGGCATTTTGTTATCCTTTTGAGTAGGTTATGTAGATTTCCGGGATAGGATTTTGTCCAGCAATTCATCGTCCAAGATGCGGTTTTCGACTTTCACCCATTCGCCGCCTGCTTCAGGGAAGCCGTTGCGGCAATATCCTGCCTGTTCGACAAAATCATAGACGGCATGGATGTAGTCGTTGATACACAATGCGGCTATGGTGCAGGCATCATCCCATAAAATCAAAACATGATTGGGGATATGTTTGTCGGATACATCTTCGACATTGTAGATATGCAAAGCATCCAAAATCCCATCTTTCGAGGCAGCATAAAAGTAGCCTGTGTCGCCGTCGTCTTCAAAGACGACGCCATAAGGGACATATTCGAAAAATGATTGTAAAACTTCGGGCGTGCCGACAGTAAAGTCTTTGATTTCGGAAGTCAGATATAGCGGTAATTGTGCCATTGGGTAATGCTCTCTTTGTAATCACTCTCAAACTACAATTTGGCAATTCCCACCGCTTCGCCCGAAGCTGCGCTTAAGGCTTCGTTCAAAACATCGTAAAAATCGCGGCTGTCTCGCGTTGCCAGCCATTTGCCGTTTTGCTCGGCGAAATGGTAGCCGCCGCTTTTTGCGGCAATCCACAATTCCTGATTGGGCGTATGGCGGTTGACGATGATTTGCGTGCCGTCCGCCGCTTCGATGGTCAGGACGTTTCCGGCAAACTGGCAGTCGAAATCCCAGCCATTTTCGTCGATTTGGTCTTCGATGTGTTCGAACAATTCTTCGCTCATGCGGATGAATTCGCTTTCGGTCATCATGGCTTTTTGCGTGTTTTTTGTTTAAGATACCGAATCTTGCCACATTCGCGCTTATGAAGGAAGTTTACCGATGAAATACGGCGTATTTTTTGCGGCGGCAACCGCCCTCCTGCTTTCCGCCTGCGGTTACAAAGGCGATCTCTACCTGCCCAAAGAAGGCGACAAGGCGCGCTTCGGCGTAATCCAAACCGGTTTGCAACTTCAAAGCAAACCGCAATCCGCTTCACAAACCCAAAAATGAAAACGAAAACATGACCCTATTTTGCGAACAAGTCCCCTACCCCCGCCTTGCCGAAGCATTCGGCACGCCGCTTTATGTGTACAGCCAATCCGCGCTGACCGAAGCATTTGAACACTACCAAACCGCCTTTGCCGCGCTTTCCCCGCTCGTCTGCTACGCCGTCAAGGCAAACGGCAATCTGAGTATCATCAAGCACTTTGCTTCTTTGGGGAGCGGTTTTGACATTGTGTCCGGCGGCGAACTCGCACGCGTTTTGGCGGCAGGCGGCGATGCAGCAAAAACCATATTTTCAGGCGTAGGCAAAAGCGAGGCGGAAATCGAGTTTGCCCTGAATGCCGGCGTGAAATGCTTCAATATGGAAAGCATCCCCGAAATTGACCGTATTCAAAAGGTTGCCGAACGTTTGGGCAAAACCGCGTCCGTCTCCCTGCGCGTCAACCCCGATGTCGATGCCAAAACCCATCCCTACATCTCCACAGGCCTGAAAGCCAACAAATTCGGCATCGCCTACGCCGACGCGCTCGAAGCCTACCGCCATGCCGCCCGCCAAAGCCACCTCAAAATCATCGGCATCGACTGCCATATCGGTTCGCAACTGACCGACTTAAGCCCGCTCATCGAAGCCTGCGAACGCATTTTGATTTTGGTTGACGCGCTTGCCGCCGAAGGCATTGTGTTGGAACATTTGGACTTGGGCGGCGGCGTCGGCATTGTTTACCAAGACGAAAATGTGCCCGATTTGGGCGCGTATGCCCAAGCCGTTCAAAAACTGATCGGCACACGCCGTCTGAAACTCATTCTTGAGCCAGGCCGCAGCTTGGTCGGCAACGCAGGCGCGTTGCTGACGCGTGTCGAATTCGTCAAACACGGTGAAGAGAAAAACTTTGTGATGGTCGATGCGGCGATGAACGATTTAATGCGCCCCGCCCTATATGATGCCTATCATCACATCGAAGCGGTAGAACCAAAAAACATCGCGCCGCTGACCGCCAACATCGTCGGCCCGATTTGTGAAACCGGCGACTTCCTCGGCAAAGACCGCACCATCGCCTGCGAAGAAGGCGATTTGCTGCTTATCCGCAGCGCGGGCGCATACGGTGCCAGCATGGCAAGCAATTACAACGCGCGCAACCGTGCGGCGGAGGTATTGGTGGACGGCGGCGGATACAAACTCATCCGCCGACGCGAAACCTTGGAACAGCAAATGGCAAACGAACTCGCCTGCCTGCAAGCCGAACATCAAAATGCCGTCTGAAGCGGTTCAGACGGCATTATCCGTTTAAAGTGACATCTTAGGACCGCATCGGCGGAATATTCAAACACAGCCTGTTTTCAAATGACGACGCAACAAATCCCCGCCTCACCCGGCTGCCGAAGGGAATGGTTGAAAAAAATTACGCGCCCCTGTTATGGGGTGCAATATCTAAGGAATTGAAATGAAACACGCCCCGATTATCCTCCTGCTTGCCGCTTTGTCCGCCACCCTCCTTTCGGCGGGCTGTTCCGGCCTGCCCGCCGCACAAACCCCGCTTTACAAACTGCCGCCCGCCGCGCCCATCCAACCCGCCAACCCATACAGCCGTCCGCCTTCAGGCACGCCTGACGGTGCATTTAGCACCCGCGCCTCAAACGGGCGCGTCTTGAAAAGCATCGTCAAAAACGGCGTGTTCGACCGCTTTGTCGATATTTACCACCCAAACGGCAAACTGCATTCGCACACGCCGGTTGAAAACGGCGTGGCGCAAGGCTGGTCGCAAGGCTATACCGAACAGGGCATATTGCGGACGCGCATCCTGTACCGGGACGGGCATATCGTCCGAGCGCAAACTTTGGATGCGTCGGGCAAGGTGGAACGCGAATGGCAGCCGTAAAGGCAAATGCCGTCTGAAGCGGTTCAGACGGCATTTTTAACGCTCTAAAGGCTTACTCGTTCGGCAACCTTAATAGGGAAAGCAGCAGCCCTCCCCAGATTATCACGATTGAGACAACCATCATCACAATGGCGGAAGTACTCATTTTTCTTCTCCTTGTTCATGTTCGTGTTCGTCTTTGACATTAAAATCCTGACCGTGTTTCCAAGGCAGCAGCGACAGCAGCAGCCCGAACACGACCAACGCCGCCGACATCCCCCAGCCGAAAATATTGAGGAAACCATCCGGATAGTCGCCGTAGTTTTTCTCCAACAATCCGGCGGTGTCCTGATACAGCATATAGCCGAGCATCACGACGGTAAACACGACGCAGGCCGTCCACAAGCCGCCGACGCGGATGGAGGACAAGGCGTTCAGGTGCCTGCGTAATTCCGGCAGCCTGCGAAATACGATAATCGCCAAAACATACAAGAAACCGGATGCCACAATGCCGTAAGTGTTGACGAATTTGTCCATCACGTCCAAAACCGGCAGCCCCGTCGCCGTACCGAACAGCAGCGTGGAAACAATGCCCATCGGAATGCAGACCAGCAGCGTGGCGTTGACGCGCCCGATGTTCAGCTTGTCCTGAATCGCCGCCACAATCACTTCAAGGATGGAAATCATCGACGTAACGCCGGCGAACACCAGCGAACCGAAAAACAATACGCCGATAAGTGCACCCATGGGAGCCTGATTGATGATGGTCGGAAAAGCGATAAACGCCAAACCGATACCGCTGGAGGCAACTTCATTAACCGCCTGCCCGTTTGCCTGCGCCATAAAGCCCAGTGCGGCAAACACGCCGATACCCGCGAGCAACTCAAAACTGCTGTTGGCAAACCCGACTACCAAGCCCGTGCCGCCCAAATCCGTTTTCTTCTTCAAGTAAGAAGAATAAGTAACCATAATGCCGAAACAGATGGAAAGAGAGAAGAAAATCTGACCATAAGCAGCAACCCAGACCTTAGGATCGGCAAGCTTGGACCAGTCCGGCGTAAACAATGCGTCCAGCCCCTTTGCCGCACCCGGCAGGGTCAGTGAAATGCCGACCATAATCAAGAACATGATTACAAGCAACGGCATAAAGAAAGACGATGCGCCAGCCACGCCTTTTTGCACGCCCAAAGCCATAATGACCGATGTGAAAACCCATACGCCGACTAACGGCCCGACAACTTTACCGACAAAATCCAATCCCAAAGCCTCAGGCCCGGCCATATTCAGGAAGTCTTTAAAGAAGAAGTCTTGCGGATTAACACCCCATGCCGCATTGAACGAATAATAAACATAACTTGCCGACCAACCGATAATCACTGCGTAATAGATGCAGATGACGATATTGGTCATCACATTCCACCAGCCTACCGGTTCAAACCAGCGTCCGAGGCGGCGGAAAGCCAAGGGCGCAGAACCTCGATAACGGTGCCCGATGGCATAATCAAGCAGCAGAAGCGGAATACCGGCTGTCAGAAGGGCGACCAAGTACGGCAGCATGAATGCGCCGCCGCCGTTTTCAAAAGCAATATAGGGGAAACGCCAAATATTGCCCAAGCCGACGGCGGACCCGATGGCGGCAATCATAAACGCGCGGCGCGTGCCGAATGTGGCGCGTTCTTTCGTTTTGGAATCAGACACGTTGATACCTCTTGAATTATTTATTAAAAACAAGCCGTTATAGGCAAACATATATAGAAACAGCGTCTGACAGGGATAATGTCTTCCGAAAAAACAAACCGGCTTGTGGCCGATTGTTTACAATCTATGTGCTTATCGTAAAAAAATTTAACGCCGATGGCAAGCGGAGAAGACTTGAAAACGAAAAATTTTTTATCCAGATACAAAAACCACTCCATAAGAAACAACCGCCAACTTCCCCGTCATTCCCGCAAAAACAGAAAAACAAAAACAGAAAGTCCCGTCATTCCCGCGCAGGTGGGAATCCGGTTTTTTAAGTTCCGTCATTCCCGCGCAGGCGGGAATCCAACCCCCAACGCGGCAGGAATCTATCAGAAATAACCGAAACCGGACGAACCTAGATTCCCGCTTTCGCGGGAATGACGGCGGAGAGGTGCTGTTTTTCCGATAAATTTCTATGGTGGAATATTAAATTTCCGATAAATCCCTACAATATTTAAATTCGTTATTCCCTCAAAAACAGAAAAACAAAAACCTAAAGTCCCGTCATTCCCACGTAGGCGGGAATCCAGTTTTTTAAGTTCCGTCATTCCCGCGCAGGCGGGAATCCAGCCCCCAACGCGGCAGGAATCTATCAGAAATAACCGAAACCGGACGAACCTAGATTCCCGCTTTCGCGGGAATGACGGCGGAGAGGTGCTGTTTTTTCCGATAAATTTCTATGGTGGAATATTAAATTTCCGATAAATTCCTACAATATTTAAATTCGTCATTCCCGCAAAAACAGAAAAACAGAAACCTAAAGTCCCGTCATTCCCGCGCAGGCGGGAATCTAGTCCGTTCGGTTTCAGCCATTTCCGATAAATTCCTGTTGCTTTTCATTTCTAGATTCCCGCTTTCGCGGGAATGACGGCGGAAAGGTTGCTGTTTTTCCGATAAATTCCTGCCGCTCTTCGTTTTTGGAATGGCGGGAAATATAGTGGATTAACAAAAATCAGGACAAGGCGACGAAGCCGCAGACAGTACAAATAGTACGGAACCGATTCACTCGGTGCTTCAGCACCTTAGAGAATCGTTCTCTTTGAGCTAAGGCGAGGCAACGCCGTACTGGTTTTTGTTAATCCACTATAATTTTAAGGTTTGCGCCTTAGCTGTACTTATTCGAAAAAAAACCGCACGGCGTTGACCGTGCGGCTTGTTGTCTGAAGGCTTCAGACGGCATTGCTTACATCATACCGCCCATACCGCCCATTCCCCCCATATCGGGCATAGCCGGTTTTTCTTCAGGGATTTCGGCAATCATACAGTCGGTCGTCAACATCAGACCGGCGATAGACGCGGCGTGTTGCAGCGCGGAACGGGTTACTTTGGCGGGGTCGAGTACGCCCATTTCAATCATATCGCCGTATTCGCCGCTGCCAGCGTTGTAGCCGTAGTTGCCTTTGCCTTCCAACACTTTGTTCACGACTACGCTAGGCTCGCCGCCTGCGTTGGCAACGATTTGGCGCAGAGGAGACTCAACGGCGCGCAAGACGATTTGTACGCCTGCGTCTTGGTCGGCATTGCCGGTGTGCAGGTTTTCCAAAGCGGCACGGGCGCGCAACAGGGCGACACCGCCGCCTGCAACCACGCCTTCTTCAACGGCTGCGCGGGTAGCGTGCAGCGCGTCTTCCACGCGGTCTTTTTTCTCTTTCATTTCAACCTCGGTAGCTGCACCAACTTTGATCACTGCCACGCCACCTGCCAGTTTGGCCACGCGCTCTTGCAGTTTTTCTTTGTCGTAATCGCTGGTTGCGGTTTCGATTTGTTGGCGGATTTCGGCAACACGCGCTTCGATTTGGGCTGCGTCGCCGAAGCCATCGATGATGGTGGTGTTTTCTTTACCGATTTCGATGCGTTTGGCTTGACCCAAGTCTTCCAGAGTGGCTTTTTCCAGAGACAGGCCGACTTCTTCGGAAATCACTACGCCGCCGGTCAGGATGGCGATGTCTTGCAACATGGCTTTGCGGCGGTCGCCGAAGCCAGGGGCTTTAACGGCAACGGTTTTCAGAATACCGCGGATGTTGTTCACCACCAAAGTCGCCAAGGCTTCGCCTTCTACGTCTTCAGCGATAATCAAGAGCGGACGGCTGGCCTTGGCCACTTGTTCCAAAACAGGCAACAAATCGCGGATATTGCTGATTTTTTTGTCGAACAACAATACAAACGGATTGTCCAAAGCAGCGATTTGTTTTTCAGCGTCGTTAATGAAGTAAGGAGACAAGTAGCCGCGGTCGAATTGCATACCTTCAACCACATCCAGCTCGTTTTCCAAAGATTTGCCGTCTTCAACGGTAATCACGCCTTCTTTGCCGACTTTTTCCATCGCTTCGGCGATAATCGCGCCGACTTGTTCGTCAGAGTTAGCGGAAATAGAGCCGACTTGGGCGATTTCTTTAGAAGTATCGCAAGGTTTGGCGATGTTTTTCAGCTCGTCAACCAAAGCGGCAACGGCTTTGTCGATACCGCGTTTCAGGTCGGTCGGATTCATGCCGGCGGTAACGTATTTCATGCCTTCGGCAACGATGGATTGTGCCAATACGGTTGCAGTAGTGGTACCGTCGCCGGCTACGTCGTTAGTTTTAGACGCCACTTCTTTCACCATTTGCGCGCCCATGTTTTCAAACTTGTCTTTCAGTTCGATTTCTTTTGCAACAGACACACCGTCTTTAGTGATGTGCGGGCCGCCGAAAGCGCGGTCAAGTACCACGTTGCGGCCTTTAGGGCCCAAAGTTACGCGTACGGCGTTTGCCAATACATTGACGCCGTTTACCATTTTTTGGCGAACTTCATTGCCGAATTGTACGTCTTTTGCTGCCATTTAAATTCTCCAAATCAATATTAAAAATCTGTTCGAGGCCGTCTGAAAACTTCATGTTTGATTCAGACGGCCTTTGGTTCTGAAACTTAATTCAACAATTATTCAACGATACCGAAGATGTCTTCTTCACGCATTACCAACAGCTCTTCGCCGTCGGCTTTTACAGTTTGACCACTGTATTTGCCGAAAATGATTTTGTCGCCGACTTTGACATCCAGCGGACGGCGCGCGCCGTCTTTACCGATTTTGCCCGCACCCACGGCGATTACTTCGCCCATGTCGGGTTTTTCAGCAGCTGCGCCCGGCAAGACGATGCCCGATGCGGTTTTTTCTTCAGCTTCCAAGCGTTTGACGACGACGCGGTCGTGTAAAGGACGGATGGTCATATTTATGCTCCGATAAATGGTTTGAAAACAATCATCTGCCCGAACGGTTCGGACAGATTGAAGTGGAAACCGGGCTGCCGTCAGGCGGCTGCCCGTATAAGTCGGCAAAATTAGGGTGTGTGCGGGTAAATTCAAGTGAGGTGGAAAAAATTTATAGTGGATTAACAAAAACCAGTACGTCGTTGCCTCGCCTTAGCTCAAAGAGAACGATTCTCTAAGGTGCCCAAGCACCAAGTGAATCGGTTCCGTACTATCTGTACTGTCTGCGGCTTCGTCGCCTTGTCCTGATTTCCGTTCGTTTTCGGTTATTCCCGATAAATTACCGCCGTTTCTCGTCATTTCTTTAACCCTTCGTCATTCCCGCGCAGGCTTCGTCATTCCCGCGCAGGCGGGAATCTGGTTCGTTCGGTTTCGGTTTTTTCCGATAGATTCCTGCCGCGTTAGGAGTTCTAGATTCCCGCTTTCGCGGGAATGACGCGGAAAGGTTGCTTTTCGTCATTCCCGCGCAGGCTTCGTCATTCCCGCGCAGGCGGGAATCTAGGTTCGTTCGGTTTCGGTTATTTCCGATAGATTCCTGCCGCGTTAGGGGTTCTAGATTCCCGCTTTCGCGGGAAGGACGCGGAAAGGTTGCTTTTCGTCATTCCCACGCAGGCTTCGTCATTCCCACGCAGGCTTCGTCATTCCCGCACAGGCTTCGTCATTCCCGCGCAGGCGGGAATCTAGTTTTTTAAGTTCCAGTTGTTTCTGATAAATTCCTGCCGCGTTAGGGGTTCTAGATTCCCGCTTTTGCGGGAATGACGCGGAAAGGTTGCTTTTCGTCATTCCCGCGCAGGCTTCGTCATTCCCGCGCAGGCGGGAATCTAGTTTTTTGAGTTCCAGTTGTTTCTGATAAATTCTTGCAGCTTTGAGTTCCTAGATTCCCGCTTTCGCGGGAATGACGCGGAAAGGTTGCTTTTCGTCATTCCCGCATTTGTTAATCCACTATATTTCCGCCGTTTTTTACATTTCCGACAAAACCTGTCAACAAAAAACAACACTTCGCAAATAAAAACGATAATCAGCTTTGCAAAAATCCCCCCCCCCTGTTAATATAAATAAAAATAATTATTAATTATTTTTCTTATTCTGCCAAATCTTAACGGTTTGGCTTAACTTCCCTTCATATACTCAAAAGGACGACTGAATGAACGCCCCATTATTCCGCCTCAGCCTGCTCTCGCTCACACTTGCAGCCGGCTTTGCCCACGCGGCAGGCAACGCCAATGTCGCATTGGATACCGTTACCGTAAAAGGCGACCGCCAAGGCAGCAAAATCCGTACCAACATCGTTACGCTTCAACAAAAAGACGAAAGCACCGCAACCGATATGCGCGAACTCTTAAAAGAAGAGCCCTCCATCGATTTCGGCGGCGGTAACGGCACGTCCCAACACCTGACCTTGCGCGGCATGGGTCAGAACTCTGTCGACATCAAGGTGGACAACGCCTATTCCGACAGCCAAATCCTTTACCACCAAGGCAGATTTATTGTCGATCCCGCTTTGGTTAAAGTCGTTTCCGTACAAAAAGGCGCGGGTTCCGCCTCTGCCGGTATCGGCGCGACCAACGGCGCGATTATCGCCAAAACCGTCGATGCCCAAGACCTGCTCAAAGGCTTGGATAAAAACTGGGGCGTGCGCCTCAACAGCGGCTTTGCCAGCAACGAAGGCGTAAGCTACGGCGCAAGCGTATTCGGAAAAGCGGGCAACTTCGACGGCTTGTTCTCTTACAACCGCAACGATGAAAAAGATTACGAAGCAGGTAAAGGCTACAAAAGTCCCAACGGCGGCAAAACCGTACCGTACAGCGCGCTGGACAAACGCAGCTACCTCGCCAAAATCGGAACAAGCTTCGGCGACGGCGACCACCGCATCGTGTTGAGCCATATGAAAGACCAACACCGAGGCATCCGCACTGTGCGTGAAGAATTTACAATCTTCGGGACCAATCCTACAACAGACAGGCAGAAACCCTCCTACCGCGAAACCACCCAATCCAACACCAACTTGGAATATACGGGTAAAAACCTGGGCTTTGTCGAAAAACTGAACGCCAACGCCTATGTGTTGGAAAACGAACGCTATTCCGCCGATGACAGCGGCAGCGGTTACGCAGGCAATGTAAAAGGCCCTAACCATACCCAAATCACCACTCGTGGTGCGAACTTCAACTTCGACAGCCGCCTTGCCGAACAAACCCTGTTGAAATACGGTATCAACTACCGCCATCAGGAAATCAAACCTCAAGCATTTTTGAACGGCGAATTTGCAATAAAAGATGAAGCTGGTGCATCCGCGGCAGAAAAGCAAAAAAACCGTGACAATGAAAAAATTGTTCACGCCTACAAACTGACCAACCCGACCAAAACCGATACCGGCGCGTATATCGAAGCCATTCACGAAATTAACGGCTTTACCCTGACCGGCGGGCTGCGTTACGACCGCTTCAAGGTGAAAACCCATGACGGCAAGACCGTTTCAAGCAGCAGCCTTAACCCGAGTTTCGGTGTGATTTGGCAGCCGCACGAATACTGGAGCTTCAGCGCAAGCCACAACTACGCCAGCCGCAGCCCGCGCCTGTATGACGCGCTGCAAACCCACGGCAAACGCGGCATCATCTCGATTGCCGACGGCACCAAAGCCGAACGCGCGCGCAATACCGAAATCGGTTTCAACTACAACGACGGCACGTTTGCCGCAAACGGCAGCTACTTCTGGCAGACCATCAAAGACGCGCTTGCCAATCCGCAAAACCGCCACGACTCTGTCGCCGTCCGTGAAGCCGTCAACGCCGGTTACATCAAAAACCACGGTTACGAATTGGGCGCGTCCTACCGCATCGGCGGCCTGACTGCCAAAGTCGGCGTAAGCCACAGCAAACCGCGCTTTTACGATACCCATCCTAAAAAACTGTTGAGCGCGAACCCCGAGTTTGGCGCACAAACCGGTCGCACTTGGACGGCTTCCCTTGCCTACCGCTTCCAAAATCCGAATCTGGAAATCGGCTGGCGCGGACGCTATGTTCAAAAAGCCGTGGGTTCGATATTGGTGTCAGGTCAAAAAGACCGCCAAGGCAAACTGGAAAACGTTGTACGCCAAGGTTTCGGTGTGAACGATGTCTTCGCCAACTGGAAACCATTGGGCAAAGACACGCTCAATGTTAATCTTTCGGTTAACAACGTGTTCAATAAGTTCTACTATCCGCACAGCCAACGCTGGAACAATACCCTGCCGGGCGTGGGACGTGATGTACGCTTGGGCGTGAACTACAAGTTCTAAAACGCATATCCCGAAAAAATGCCGTCTGAAAGCCTTTCAGGCGGCATCTGTTCTGATAATTTGATATATAGTGGATTAACAAAAACCAGTACGGCGTTGCCTCGCCTTAGCTCAAAGAGAACGATTCTCTAAGGTGCTGAAGCACCAAGTGAATCGGTTCCGTACTATTTGTACTGTCTGCGGCTTCGTCGCCTTGTCCTGATTTTTGTTAATCCACTATAAAGACCGTCGGGCATCTGCAGCCGTCATTCCCGCGCAGGCGGGAATCTAGACCTTAGAACAACAGCAATATTCAAAGATTATCTGAAAGTCCGAGATTCTAGATTCCCGCTTTCGCGGGAATGACGAAAGGTTGCGGGAATGACGAAAGGTTGCGGGAATGACGAAAAGTGGTGGGAATGACGAAAAGTGATGGGAATGACGGTTCGGGCATTCCTTAAATTACCCGTGTATCGCTGTAAATCTTAGAGATGGCGGAATATAGCGGATTAACAAAAACCAGTACGGCGTTGCCTCGCCTTAGCTCAAAGAGAACGATTCTCTAAGGTGCTGAAGCACCGAGTGAATCGGTTCCGTACTATTTGTACTGTCTGCGGCTTCGTCGCCTTGTCCTGATTTAAATTTAATCCACTATAGATTATCATTTATCCTTTCTAAAGCCGTTCCGGTTTGTCCGACCGGCGGCTTTGCCCCAATATCCCCATTTTGGAGACACCTATGTTGCGTTTGACCGCATTGACCCTCTGCACCGCCCTCGCCTTGGGCGCGTGTTCGCCGCAAAATTCCGACTCTGCCCCACAAGCCAAAGAACAGGCGGTTTCCGCCGCACAAACCGAAGGCGCGTCCGTTACCGTCAAAACCGCGCGCGGCGATGTTCAAATACCGCAAAACCCCGAACGCATCGCCGTTTACGATTTGGGTATGCTCGACACTTTAAACAAATTGGGCGTGAAAACAGGTTTGTCCGTCGACACAAACCGCCTGCCGTATTTAGAGGAATATTTCAAAACGACCAAACCTGCCGGAACTTTGTTCGAGCCGGATTACGAAACACTCAATGCCTACAAGCCGCAGCTCATCATCATCGGCAGCCGCGCCGCCAAGGCGTTTGACAAATTGAACGAAATCGCGCCGACCATCGAAATGACCGCCGATACCGCCAACCTCAAAGAAAGTGCCAAAGAGCGTATCGACGCGCTGGCGCAAATCTTCGGCAAACAGGCGGAAGCCGACAAGCTGAAAGCGGAAATCGACGCTTCGTTTGAAGCCGCGAAAACCGCTGCTCAAGGAAAAGGCAAAGGTTTGGTGATTCTGGTCAACGGCGGCAAGATGTCCGCCTTCGGCCCGTCTTCACGACTGGGCGGCTGGCTGCACAAAGACATCGGTGTTCCCGCTGTCGATGAATCAATTAAAGAAGGCAGCCACGGCCAGCCCGTCAGCTTCGAATACTTGAAAGAGAAAAATCCCGACTGGCTGTTTGTCCTTGACCGCGGCGCGGCCATCGGCGAAGAGGGTCAGGCGGCGAAAGACGTGTTGAATAATCCGCTGGTTGCCGAAACAACCGCATGGAAAAAAGGACAGGTCGTGTACCTCGTTCCCGAAACTTATTTGGCGGCCGGCGGCGCGCAAGAGCTGCTGAATGCGAGCAAACAGGTTGCCGACGCTTTTAACGCGGCAAAATAATGAAACGGCGGCATTCGATGCCGTCTGAAACACGGATGCAAACCGCCTACCGTGTTTCAGACGGCATTGCCCGATACAGAGGCTTCAAACAAGGCTTTCCGCTCCGACGGTCGGGCTGCCTTGTTTGAATCTTCTACGCCTTAACGCTTTTCCCTTCTGTTTATGACTGCCAAACCTTTTTCCCTCAACCTGACCAACCTCCTGCTGCTGGCGGTATTGTTTGCCGTCAGCCTGTCGGTGGGCGTTGCCGATTTCCGCTGGTCGGATGTGTTTTCGCTATCCGACAGCCAGCAAGTGATGTTCATCAGCCGCCTGCCGCGCACGTTTGCGATTGTGCTGACGGGCGCGTCGATGGCGGTGGCGGGGATGATTATGCAGATTTTGATGCGCAACCGTTTTGTCGAGCCTTCTATGGCGGGCGCGGGTCAGAGTGCGGCTTTGGGTTTGCTTCTGATGTCCCTGCTGCTGCCTGCCGCGCCGCTGCCGGTCAAAATGTCGGTTGCCGCCGTTGCCGCGCTGATCGGGATGTTGGTCTTTATGCTGCTGATCCGCCGCCTGCCGCCGACGGCGCAACTGATGGTGCCGCTGGTCGGGATTATTTTCGGCGGCGTGGTTGAGGCGGTGGCGACGTTTGTCGCGTATGAGTTTGAGATGCTGCAAATGTTGGGCGTGTGGCAGCAGGGTGATTTTTCGAGCGTGCTGCTGGGGCGGTACGAGCTGCTTTGGATTACGGGCGGTTTGGCGGTGTTTGCCTATCTGATTGCCGACCGGCTGACGATTTTGGGGCTGGGCGAGACGGTCAGCGTGAATTTGGGTTTGAACCGGACGGCGGTGTTGTGGTCGGGTTTGATTATTGTGGCTTTGATTACGTCGCTGGTCATTGTAACGGTCGGCAATATTCCGTTTATCGGGCTGGTCGTGCCGAACATCATCAGCCGCCTGATAGGCGACAAACTGCGCCAAAGCCTGCCTGCGGTGGCTTTGTTGGGCGCGTCTTTGGTTTTATTGTGCGACATTATCGGACGCGTGATTGTGTTTCCGTTTGAAATTCCGGTCTCTACGGTTTTTGGTGTGTTGGGTACGGCTTTGTTTTTGTGGCTTTTGTTAAGGAAACCTGCTCATGCCGTCTGAAAACAAAATTGAATTTATGCAGGGTTCGCCGCGCCCGTTATGGGCGGCATTCGCACTTTTACTGATCTGCTGCGGACTGTTTTTAACGCTCAACGTCAAAGGCGATTGGGACTTTGTACTGCACCTGCGTCTGACCAAACTTGCCGCACTGCTGATGGTCGCCTATGCGGTCGGCGTGTCCACGCAACTCTTCCAAACGCTGACCAACAATCCGATTCTGACCCCTTCGATTTTGGGTTTCGATTCGCTGTATGTGTTTTTGCAGACCTTGCTGGTGTTTACGTTCGGCGGCGTGGGCTATGCTTCCCTGCCGTTGACGGGCAAATTCGGCTTTGAACTGGTTGTTATGATGGGCGGCTCGCTGCTGCTGTTTTACACGCTCATCCGTCAGGGCGGGCGCGATTTGCCGCGTATGATTTTAATCGGCGTGATTTTCGGGATTTTGTTCCGCAGCCTGTCATCGCTGCTTTCGCGCATGATCGATCCCGAAGAATTTACGGCGGCGCAGGCGAATATGTTTGCCGGATTCAATACCGTCCACAGCGAACTTTTGGGCATAGGCGCGCTGATTCTGCTCGTCAGCGCGGCGGTCGTTTGGCGCGAACGCTACCGCTTGGACGTACACCTTTTGGGGCGCGACCAAGCCATCAATTTGGGCATCAGCTACACGCGCAACACCTTATGGATACTGCTTTGGATTGCCGCGCTGGTGGCGACGGCGACCGCCGTGGTCGGTCCGGTAAGCTTTTTCGGGCTTCTCGCCGCCTCGCTTGCCAACCACTTTTCCCCGTCCGTGCGCCATTCCGTCCGCCTGCCGATGACGGTTTGTGTCGGCGGCATCCTCTTGGTCGGCGGACAAACCGTATTCGAACACTTCTTGGGCATGAAGGCGGTATTAAGCGTGGTGGTCGAATTTGCGGGCGGACTCGTTTTCCTCTATCTCGTTTTAAAACACAAAAAATGACGGATGCCGTCTGAACGGCAGCCCGACTCGAAAGGACAAACCATATGACGCAAGAACGTTTCCCATCATTCTTCAACCAAGCCCCGACCATCACCGTCAGAGACCCGCTTGCCGCATTCCTCGGCGCGGCCGAAAACGGCATCCTCACTTACCGCTACGCCGATGCCGTGCGCCTGTGCGGACATTCCTGCCCGACCGTCGCGGGCGCGTACCTGATGGTTATCAAAGGACTGAAAGCACTTTACGGCGAAGAGCTGCCCGAACGCGGCGGCATCGAAGCCTTTATGCAGGGCGGGCGAGACGAAGGTACGACCGGCGTTACCGCGTCCGTCGTCCAACTCCTTACCGGCGCAGCACCCGAAACCGGCTTTGGCGGCGTAGGCCCTGCCGGACGCTTTGCCCGCCGCCACCTCTTATCCTTTGGTGCAGGCGAAATCAACGGCACACTGACCCTGCGCCGCAAAGACAACGGCAAAATCGTCGCCGTCAGCCTCAACGCCGCCCTGCAACCCTTCGCACCCGAAATGCGCGAACTTATGCCCAAAGCCGTCGGCGGCAGCGCAAGCCCCGACGAACTTAAACAATTCGGCGAACTCTGGCAAGAACGCGTCCGTGCCTTCCTGATTGACCAAGCCGACAACCCCGAATTTGTTACCGTCAGCGAAATCTAACCATACAGGAATAAAATTCAGACGGCCTCATCATTTAAATGCCATCTGAAAACCCAATTTCCCATATTCGAATCCGCCTATGATTACCATCCGCAACGTCAGCTTCCACATCGGCACTCGCCCCATTCTGGACAACATCAGCCTCGACATTCCCGAAGGCGGCATTACCGCGCTAATCGGCCCCAACGGCGCAGGCAAATCCACCCTCCTCTCCTTTATGGCGCGGCTTCAGCCTCTGGTACACGGCAACATCAGCTACGCAGGCAAAGACATCAAAACCACCCCCACCGCCGAACTCGCCCGCACGCTCTCCATCCTCACCCAAGAAAACAGCATCATGAGCCGCATTACCGTACGCGACCTGCTCATGTTCGGCCGCTATCCCTACCACCAAGGCAGGCCGTCTGAAAACGACAAAACCATCGTCGAAGAAGCACTTGCCGAGTTCCACCTGCAAGACTTCGCCGACCGCTACCTGACCGAGCTTTCCGGCGGCCAACGCCAACGCGCCATGATTGCCATGGTATTCTGCCAGCGCACCGACTACGTTTTGCTGGACGAACCGCTGAACAACCTCGATATGTATCATGCCCGCTGCCTCATGCAAATCCTGCGCCGGCTGACCGATGAACACAAACGCACTACCGTCGTCGTATTGCACGACATCAACCAGGCCGCCGCCTACGCCGACCACGTCGTCGCCATGAAAAACGGCAAAGTCGCCCTGACCGGCACGCCCGAAGAAGTGTTCACCGTACACAATATCAAAGAACTGTTCGACATGGATGTGGACGTACTCGACTACGAAGGCAAAAAACTCATCGTCCACCACATCTGAAGCTCAAAAAGAAAATGCCGTCTGAAAAGGGGCTAACTTTCCCAGTCGATGCCGCATATGCCGCCGTCGGCGAACAGTTTGACGGCCAGTATTTCGTCGCTTTTTTCTCGGTCTATCATGTAGTCCATCACAATCGAGTCGCAGTCTGGCAGTTCCTCCGTCCATAAAGAGATGCTCTCCAAACGCATGGCGCGGGCAAATTCTTCGGGGTTGTCGGGGTAGTCCGCATCTTCTATTTCAGTGATGTGGAAATTCAAATATTCGCCGTCTTCGGTTAAATATTCGGCAATGGCAGCGCGGGCCATTTTGTCCGCTTCTTCCAAACGCGCTAAAAACGCGGCGAATGCGTCTAATTTTTCGGCAGTCAGTTCATCGTCGCCGCCAGTCCATAAACAAACTTCGACGGTATCGCCGTTGACAGGCAGCTCGCGTTCCCAGCAAACGTCCGGTCCGTTTTCCGGGCTTCCTGCCGATAAGGTTTCAAAATAAGGATGTGAAACAGGCATAATTGGTTTTCCTTGAATTATTGGCAGGGTGGTGTTTTCCTGCCGTCTGAAAAGGGGTATTCCGCGTTTCAGACGGCATTTCCATTCCAAACGCTCAAACCGCCGCGTCCGAACGTTCACCCGTGCGGATACGGATTGCCTCCTCAACCGGCAGCACAAAAATCTTGCCGTCGCCGATTTTGCCCGAACGCGCCACCTCGACAATCACGTCAATCGCGCGTTCCACAGCGTCATCCGCCAACACCAGCTCGATTTTGACCTTGGGCAGGAAATCGACGGCGTATTCCGCACCGCGATAGATTTCCGTATGCCCCTTCTGCCTGCCGAACCCTTTGACCTCGCTGACGGTCATGCCCGTAATGCCGATTTCGGTCAATGCTTCGCGCACGTCGTCGAGTTTGAACGGTTTGATGATGGCTTCGATTTTTTTCATAATTGTTCCTTTAGGATTCCATATTTGCATCTACGGAAATTCTTGAGTCGACATCCTGCGGGGATTACTGTCCGATAAAACAATGTGTTTGACATGCAAAACATACATATCAACGCCTCGTTGCTAAAATTGTTCGATTATGAACATTACAAAAAAAACAGCAGCCAAAAAGACGAAAATCCATGTCCAATACCGGTTGCGCAGAAAAAACAGGCTTGAGTTGTCTCTCACGCCGATTATTTCTCCTGTTTCATTGTCAGTATAGGTTTTTACTTTATCGGAAATAAACCACTTACTAAAGAAGTAGTTGCAAAGTGCGGCAATACAAAGGCTTAACATAAAAACGAAATTTGAGGAAATTGCATCTTTCAACCAATCTCCCAAGGCAAAACCACAGATAACTCCGATAATCAGAGACAAAACAACCAAAAGCCCCTTCCCACTCCAAACAATAAACATTGCATAACTCCTTCTTAGCTTGTCCAAACAATTTCAAAAGCGGACGTGATTTTACTATATTTCAGAATATAAATTACATTTCTCAGAACGCGACTGACATGACAAAGGTTTTTACATTGATTGTATTTGTAAAATTGTAAACATTTTTCCGCTTACACACGCTAACGAAACCGTCCTTTTCGCGTATAATGACATTTTCCCAACCGCATTTGAGAGCCGAATTATGTCTGTTGTGTTGCCCTTGCGCGGCGTTACCGCCCTTTCCGATTTCCGTGTTGAAAAACTCTTGCAAAAAGCCGCCGCACTCGGCCTGCCCGAAGTCAAATTAAGCAGCGAATTTTGGTATTTCGTCGGCAGCGAGAAAGCATTGGATGCCGCGACTGTCGAAAAACTGCAAGCCTTGTTGGCGGCGCAAAGCGTTGAACAAACGCCAAAAGCGCGCGAGGGCTTGCATTTGTTTTTGGTCACGCCCCGTTTGGGTACGATTTCGCCGTGGGCTTCCAAGGCGACCAATATCGCGGAAAACTGCGGTTTGGCAGGCATCGAGCGCATCGAGCGCGGCATGGCGGTGTGGCTGGAAGGTCGTCTGAATGATGAACAGAAACAGCAATGGGCGGCTTTGCTGCACGACCGCATGACCGAATCCGTATTGCCCGATTTTCAGACGGCATCCAAATTATTCCACCATCTCGAATCCGAAACTTTCTCCAGCGTCGATGTTTTGGGCGGCGGTAAAGAGGCTTTGGTCAAAGCCAATACCGAAATGGGTTTGGCACTCTCCGCCGACGAAATCGATTATCTGGTTGAAAACTATCAGGCTTTGCAGCGCAATCCGTCCGATGTTGAATTGATGATGTTCGCGCAGGCAAACAGCGAACACTGCCGCCACAAAATCTTCAACGCCGACTTCATCCTCAACGGCGAAAAACAGCCGAAATCCCTCTTCGGTATGATACGCGACACGAACAACGCGCATCCCGAAGGCACGGTCGTCGCTTATAAAGACAATTCGTCCGTAATCGAAGGCGCAAAAATCGAGCGTTTCTATCCGAATGCGGCGGAAAACCAAGGCTACCGTTTCCACGAGGAAGACACACATATCATCATGAAAGTGGAAACACACAACCACCCGACCGCCATCGCGCCGTTTGCCGGTGCGGCAACGGGCGCGGGCGGCGAAATCCGCGACGAAGGCGCAACGGGCAAAGGCTCACGCCCGAAAGCGGGCCTGACCGGCTTTACCGTGTCCAACCTCAACATCCCCGACCTCAAACAGCCGTGGGAACAAGACTACGGCAAGCCGGAACATATTTCCTCGCCGCTGGACATCATGATCGAAGGCCCCATCGGCGGCGCGGCGTTCAACAACGAATTCGGCCGCCCGAACCTCTTGGGCTACTTCCGCACTTTTGAAGAGAAGTTCGACGGTCAGGTTCGCGGCTACCACAAACCGATTATGATTGCGGGCGGCTTGGGCAGCATTCAGGCACAGCAAACACATAAAGACGAAATCCCCGAAGGCGCGTTACTGATCCAACTGGGTGGTCCGGGCATGCTTATCGGCTTGGGCGGCGGCGCGGCTTCTTCTATGAATACCGGCACAAACGACGCCTCTTTGGACTTCAACTCCGTACAACGCGGCAACCCCGAAATCGAACGCCGCGCGCAAGAAGTCATCGACCGCTGCTGGCAGCTCGGCGACCAAAACCCGATTATTTCCATCCACGACGTCGGCGCTGGCGGCTTGTCCAACGCCTTCCCCGAACTGGTCAACGATGCCGGACGCGGCGCGGTATTCAAGCTGCGCGAAGTGCCGTTGGAAGAACACGGTTTAACGCCTTTGCAAATCTGGTGCAACGAATCGCAAGAGCGTTATGTCTTGTCGATTTTGGAAAAAGATTTGGATGCCTTCCGCGCCATCTGCGAACGCGAACGCTGCCCGTTTGCCGTAGTCGGCACGGCGACCAACGACGGTCATTTGAAAGTGCGCGACGATTTGTTCTCCAACAATCCCGTCGATTTGCCGCTGAACGTCTTGCTCGGCAAACCGCCCAAAACCACGCGCACCGACAAAACAGTTACGCCGTCTAAAAAACCGTTTAACGCCGGCGATATCGACATTACCGAAGCCACCTACCGCGTTTTGCGCCTGCCTACCGTAGCCGCCAAAAACTTCCTGATTACCATCGGTGACCGCAGTGTCGGCGGCATGACCCACCGCGATCAAATGGTCGGCAAATACCAAACCCCGGTAGCCGACTGCGCCGTGACCATGATGGGCTTCAACACCTATCGCGGCGAAGCGATGTCTATGGGCGAAAAACCGACCGTCGCCCTGTTTGACGCGCCCGCCTCGGGCAGAATGTGCGTCGGCGAGGCCATCACCAATATCGCGGCGGTCAATATCGGCGACATCGGCAATATCAAGCTCTCCGCCAACTGGATGGCGGCATGCGGCAACGAAGGCGAAGACGAAAAACTCTACCGCACCGTCGAAGCCGTTTCTAAAGCCTGTCAGGCATTGGATTTGAGCATTCCCGTGGGCAAAGACAGCCTGTCGATGAAAACCGTTTGGCAGGATGGCGGCGAACAAAAATCCGTGGTTTCGCCTTTAAGCCTGATTATCTCTGCGTTCGCGCCGGTTCAAGACGTGCGCAAAACCGTTACGCCCGAATTGAAAAACGTCGAAGACAGCGTATTGCTGTTTATCGATTTAGGCTTTGGCAAAGCGCGTATGGGCGGCTCGGCATTCGGTCAGGTCTATAACAATATGAGCGGCGACGCGCCCGATTTGGACGACACAGGCCGTCTGAAAGCGTTTTACAACGTGATTCAACAGCTTGTCGCCGAGGACAAACTTTTGGCGTATCACGACCGCAGCGACGGCGGTTTGTTTGCGACGCTGGCGGAGATGGCGTTTGCGGGGCGGTGCGGTATCAGTGCCGATATAGATTGCCTGATGGATAAATTCCTGCCGATTCATCACCCGGATTTCCAAGGCGACCCGGCCGAAGACTTATCTGACGAACTTTATAATCATGCCGCCATTAAAATCTTATTCAATGAAGAATTAGGTGCGGTTATCCAAATTCGCCAAAAAGATAGAGATTACGTTAATGCAGCATTTAAAGCAGCCAACTTAATCGATGCAGTAAGCTGGATTGGCTCTCCTGATTTTGACAATGAATCTGTTTCTTTCTTTGGTTACGGTTATTTCCTAGAACAAACCCGCGCCGACCTGCAACGCGCATGGCAGGAAACTTCTCACGCCATTCAAAAACTGCGCGACAACCCTGCCTGCGCCGACAGCGAGTTCGCCCTGATTGGCGACAACGAACGCAGCGCATTATTTGCCGACGTGAAATTTGACGTGAACGAAGACATCGCCGCGCCGTTTGTCAACAGCGGCGCGAAACCCAAAATCGCCATCCTGCGCGAACAGGGCGTGAACGGGCAAATCGAAATGGCCGCCGCCTTCACGCGCGCCGGATTCGATGCCTACGACGTGCATATGTCCGACCTGATGGCAGGCCGCGTCCACCTTGCCGACTTCAAAATGCTGGCGGCGTGCGGCGGCTTCAGCTACGGCGACGTACTCGGCGCGGGCGAAGGCTGGGCGAAATCGATTCTGTTCCACCCTGCTCTGCGCGACCAGTTTGCTGCCTTCTTTGCCGATCCGAACACGCTGACATTGGGCGTGTGCAACGGCTGTCAAATGGTCAGCAACCTTGCCGAAATTATCCCGGGTACAGAAGCATGGCCTAAATTCAAACGCAACTTGAGCGAACAGTTTGAAGCGCGCCTGAGCATGGTTCACGTCCCCAAATCAGTCTCCCTGATTCTGAACGAAATGCAAGGCTCCAGCCTGCCCGTCGTCGTCAGCCACGGCGAAGGCCGCGCCGATTTCGCGCTTCACGGCGGCAATATTTCTACCAATTTGGGCATTGCGTTGCAATATGTGGACGGTCAAAACCAGGTTACCCAAACTTATCCGCTCAACCCTAACGGCTCGCCGCAAGGTATTGCCGGTGTGACCAACGCCGACGGCCGCGTGACCATCATGATGCCGCATCCGGAACGCGTGTACCGTGCCGCGCAAATGAGCTGGAAACCGGAAGACTGGACGGAATTGTCCGGCTGGTACCGTCTCTTTGCCGGTGCAAGAAAAGCTTTGGGCTAACCACCCTACTCAAACCAATGCCGTCTGAAGAATATTTCAGACGGCATCCCGGCACACCGTCCTTTAAACGGTATCCTTCCACCGAGGAACACTCATGAAAATCACACCCGTCAAAGCCTTGACCGACAACTACATTTGGATGATACAGGAAGGCAACCATGCCGTCTGCGTCGACCCCTCCGACCCCACACCCGTATTGGAATTCCTCGTCCGCAACCGACTCATGCTTGCCCAAACATGGGTAACTCACCCCCACCCCGACCACGAAGGCGGTGCTGCCGCACTGTGGCGCGGCTACATGGAATCGCCCGTTTACGGTGAAACCGACATCGAAGCCGCCACCCACACCGTAACTGCAGGCACCCAATTTACCTTCGGCGAAGGGTTAATCACCGTTTGGGCAACCCCGGGCCATACCGACCGCCACATCAGCTACCTCATGGAAACTTCAGACGGCATACACGTCTTTTGCGGCGACACCCTTTTTTCCGCAGGCTGCGGACGCGTGTTCACCGGTACGGTCGAACAACTTTACGACAGCTTCCAACGGTTCAACCAATTACCCGAAGGCACCCTATTCTATCCGGCGCACGAATACACCGCCGCCAACCTGCGTTTCGCCGCCCATATCGAGCCGGACAACGCCGACATTCAGACGGCATTGAAGGCGGCAGAACACACGCCAACCCTGCCCGTTACCCTCGCCCACGAACGCCGCGTCAACCCGTTCTTACGGACAGAAATCCCCACCGTCCGCCAACGTGCCGAAGCCCTGGTCGGCAAAACGCTGAACAGCGGTTTGGAAGTATTCGCCGCCCTGCGCGAACTGAAAAACGCCTACCGCTGACCTGCCCTCCGAAAAATGCCGTCTGAAACCCACGTTTCAGACGGCATTTGCGTTAAAAATAGTAAACCGTTCCAAAAGAGAGTAGAATAGTGCCGTTTCCAACCCTGCGCCTGTACCGTCAGGCTTTTATTATGGACCTTCCCAGTTCGTTTTTACTGAACACCCCTTCCGATTCCAAACGACAATAACCATCCCGCCGGAATGCCTCCCCGCACACGGCGGGCGGAGCATTTATGAGCATCGAACAAACCCCTCCGAACCTTGAAAACGACGGTATCGAAAACGATGTAGAACGCGTTTCCGCCGATTTCGACCGTGTCCACTCCCTCTGCGAAATCCTCGAACCTGCTTTTGAACAAATCGAAAACGGCACACCGCTCGAAGACGCGCCGCTGAGCGACAAGCTGACCGAGCTGACCGTCCTCTTGAGCGAGCTGCACCCTGCCGACGTGGCAGCGGTATTGGAATCGCTGCCGCCGCGCGAACGCAATATCGTCTGGATTCTGGTCAAACCGGAAGACGACGGCGAAGTGCTGCTGGAAGTATCCGACGCGGTGCGCGAAACGCTGATCGAGTCGATGGACAAAGACGAATTGTTGGCGGCGGTCGATGATTTAGACGCGGACGAATTGGCGGAACTGGCAGACGATTTGCCGCACCAAGTGGTTTATGAAGCCTTACAGACGCGCGATGAAGAAGAACGCGCCCAAGTCAAGGCGGCAATGTCCTACGAAGACAACCAAGTCGGTGCGATTATGGACTTCGAATTGGTCAGCATCCGCGCCGATGTCGCCTGTGAAGTGGTGCTGCGCTATCTGCGCCGCTTCGACAGCCTGCCCGACCACACGGATAAAATCTTCGTGGTTGACGAAAACGATGTTTTACAGGGCGTACTGCCCATCCGCAAACTTTTGGTCGCCGATCCCGAAGATTTGGTGGAAAACGTGATGGCGAAAGATGTCGTGCGTTTCCGCGCCGAAGACGACGTGGAAGAAGCGGCGCAGGCGTTTGAACGCTACGACTTGGTTACCGCGCCCGTCGTCGATGAAAACAAAAAGCTCATCGGCAGGATTACCGTTGACGAGATGGTGGACGTAATCCGCGAAGAATCCGAAGCCGATATGTTGAACATGGCAGGTTTGCAGGAAGAGGAAGACCTGTTCGCCCCCGTCTTGGATTCCGTCAAAAACCGCTGGATGTGGCTCGCCGTCAACCTCTGCACCGCCTTCCTCGCCAGCCGCGTCATCGGCGCGTTTGAAGGCAGCATCGAAAAAATCGTCGCACTCGCCGCACTGATGCCCATCGTTGCCGGCATAGGCGGCAACTCCGGCAACCAAACCATCACCATGATTGTCCGCGCGATGGCGATGGGGCAGTTGACAGGCATGCAGGCAGGCAGGCTGTTGAAAAAAGAAGTCGGCGTCGCCTTGGTCAACGGCATTATCTGGGGGACGGTCATGGGCGCGGTTTCATGGCTGCTTTACGGCAGCCTCGGCATCGGGCTGGTTATGATTGCCGCGATGACGCTCAACCTGCTGCTGGCGGCAACCGTCGGCGTATTGATTCCCGTGGTAATGGAAAAGTTCGGACGCGACCCCGCGCTGGGCAGCTCGGTGCTGATTACGGCGGTAACGGATTCCGGCGGCTTCCTGATTTTCTTGGGTCTCGCCACCCTGTTCCTGCTTTAAATGCCGTCTGAAACACATGAAAATGCCGTCTGAAACACTCTGTGGGGATTTTCAGACGGCATTTGACTATTTATCTTTGTTACACAAGATTATTGGACGGTATGTCGGGACTGCTCTCGGGCAACGCCGACCACATCCGCACCGAACAGCGCATTGACATCGGTTTCGTCAAACACATATTTGCTGTGGCAGAAGTCGCAATCAATCTCGATGCTGCCTTGTTCCGCCACCACGCCGCCGACTTCTTCCCCGCCCAGCATCAGCAGCATATCGCTGACCTTGCCCCGAGAACAGGTACATGAAAATTCAAACGTTTCCGGCTCGAATACGCGCGGCGGCGTTTCGTGGAACAGGCGGTACAAAACATGTTGCGCATCCAATTCTGCCAGCTCGCCCGCCGTCAGCGTGCGCGCCAGCGTACTGACGTGTTCCCATGCCTCTTCATCCAACACCTCTTCAGGCAGACGCTGCACCAGCAGACCGCCCGCCGCTTCGTCGCTTGCAGACAGGACGATGTGCGTATCAAGCTGTTCGGAACGTTTCATATAGTTCACCAACATTTGCGCGATACCGTCGCCTTCCAAAGGCACTACACCCTGCCAGGGTTCGCCGTCTTTGGGCTGCAGCGTCAGCACGAATACGCCGCCCTCGCCCAAAAGATCGGCCAAACTTTCATCTTCACCGATTTCTGCCGCCTCGTCCCAACGCGCGGTTGCACGGACGGTACGGTCGGAAGTCGCTTCCGCAACCAGCATTTTCAGCCGCCCCTGCCCCTGAACCTGCACAATCAGCGTGCCTTCGTTTTTGAGGTTGCCCGACAGCAGAACGCCGGCAGCCAACAACTCGCCCAAGGCGCGGCGGATGGCGGAAGGATAGTTTTTCTGTTTTACAATGTGCTGCCACACGTTTTCCAGACGGACGTGCAGCCCGCGCACGGGCATATCGTCGAAGATAAAGCGGGTACGCACATCGGCGTGGTTGATGACGGTTTGATTCATTATTCTCTCTAATTGATTGTTCGGATGGCGGATATATGGTTGCGGTCGGCGCGAAAACAAGGCGGACGGCGGGTACGTTTCCCAAGCTCCCAATAAATTATATAAAAATCAATACATTAACTCAATCTAACAAGCCGTTTTTTGCCAAACAGCCGTTTTTTTATATACAATCAACAAGATATTTTCGACTGATACAGCATAACATCGCACGGCGGCACGATGCCTCCTGCGCGGAAACACCGATATGGATTCTTTTTTCAAACCGGCAGTTTGGGCGGTTTTGTGGCTGGTATTTGCCGTCCGCCCCGCCCTTGCCGACGAGTTGACCAACCTGCTCAGCAGCCGCGAGCAGATTCTCAGACAGTTTGCCGAAAACGGGCAATACGCCCAAACCGCCCGCACTAATAATGACCGTACTTCAGGTTC
Organism: Neisseria sp. Marseille-Q6792; assembly: GCF_943181435.1. Next base: position 1,643,529 of record NZ_OW969598.1, on the reverse strand, counting down.
CGCCGACGAACTGATCGGCAATGCGATGGGGCTTTTGGGTGTTGCCTACCGCTACGGCGGCACATCGGTTTCTACCGGTTTTGATTGCAGCGGCTTCATGCAGCACATCTTCAAACGCGCCATGGGCATCAACCTGCCGCGCACGTCGGCAGAACAGGCACAGATGGGTACGCCGGTTGCCCGAAGCGAATTGCAGCCCGGGGATATGGTGTTTTTCCGCACGCTCGGCGGCAGCCGCATTTCCCATGTCGGGCTTTATATCGGCAACGACCGCTTCATCCACGCGCCGCGCACAGGGAAAAATATCGAAATCACCAGCCTGAGCCACAAATATTGGAGCGGCAAATATGCGTTCGCCCGCCGGGTCAAGAAAAACGACCCGTCCCGCTTTCTGAACTGATTTCCCAAGGAATACGCAATGAGTATGCCCGAAATGCCCAAATGGTACGACGATGACGGACAGATCGTGTCCTGTACCGAAAAAGTCAAAGTGATGACCGAAAATATGTCCGAACTGTATCAGACGGCACAAGACGCATTTGAAGACGCGCTGCTGATGGGTTGCGGCGAACGTCAGTTGCGCGATTACCTGCTCGCGCTGATTGAAGGTTTGGAAAATCCCTACCGCAAAGTCTGAACACGCCCCGGTTGCTGCGGCACGGTTTAACCGTGCCGTTTTTGCGTTTGTGCGCGGCTTCGGCTTTTCAGACGGCATATTTGACGTTATGATTAAACAGTTAACAAAATTTATCACAACGCCGTCAAAAGACAGACACACAACATGAACATCATCCGCGCGCTCCTCATCATCCTCGGCTGCCTCGCCGTCGGCGAAACCGCCGTTTTCCTAGCAGGCATCAAACTGCCCGGCAGCATCGTCGGCATGGGCGTGCTGTTTGCGCTTTTGCAGGCGGGTTGGGTCAAAACGTCTTGGCTGCAACAGCTTACCGACGCGCTGATGGCAAACCTGACGCTGTTCCTCGTTCCGCCCTGCGTTGCCGTCATCAGCTATTTGGATTTGATTGCCGACGATTGGTTTTCGATACTGGTTTCCGCCTCCGCCAGCACTTTGTGCGTACTGCTGGTTACAGGCAAGGTTCACCGCTGGATACGGAGCATTATCTGATGAACGAAATCCTCAGACAGCCGAGCATCCTGCTTTTTCTCACGCTTGCCGTGTACGCGCTTGCGATTATCGTGCGCACGCGCACGGGCAATATCTTCTGCAACCCCGTACTCGTCAGCACCGTGGTGCTGATTGCCTACCTGAAAATCCTCAACATTGATTACGCGGTGTACCACAACGCCGCACAGTTTATCGATTTCTGGCTCAAGCCCGCCGTCGTCGTACTTGCCGTGCCGCTCTACCAAAACCGCCGTAAAATCTTCAACCAGTGGCTGCCCGTTATCGTTTCGCAACTTGCAGGCAGCATTACGGGCATTGTTACGGGGATGTATTTTGCCAAATGGCTGGGCGCGGAACGCGAAGTCGTCCTCTCGCTCGCATCCAAATCTGTTACCAACCCCATTGCCATCGAAATCACCCGCTCCATCGGCGGCATTCCCGCCATTACCGCCGCCACCGTCATCATTGCCGGTCTGGTCGGACAGATTGCCGGTTACAAAATGTTGAAAAACACGGTCGTTATGCCCTCATCTGTCGGAATGTCGCTCGGCACGGCTTCGCACGCGATGGGTATTGCCGCCTCGCTCGAACGCAGCCGGCGTATGGCGGCATACGCTGGACTGGGGCTGACGCTCAACGGCGTACTGACCGCACTCATCGCCCCGTTAATCATACCCGTTTTAGAATTTTGAACCCGTTTCAGACGGCATACTGGGATATGCCGTCTGAAATGTCGGAATACACGTCATGACACCTACGCTTCCCCGGCGCATCGCCCGCAAAATCCGCCAAACCCGCCGCCTGTCGCGCAAAAGCATCGCCTTTATGTTCCTCTTGGCAGGCTCGGCACTCGTTGCCCTGACCGCGCTGTTTTTCGCCCACCTTGCCGATTTTGCACTGGAACTGAACACCAGCCTGGTTCAGAAATATCCATGGTTCGCGTGGATTGCCCTGCCGCTGGGATTACCCGCCATCACCTGGTTTACACGCAAATATGCGCCATACACATCGGGCAGCGGCATCCCCCAAGTCATCGCCTCGCTGTCGCTGCCCTACGGCGCGCAAAAAACACGGCTGATCCGCCTCAAACCGACACTGCTGAAAATCCCGCTTACCTTTTTGGGCATGCTGTTCGGTGCATCCATCGGACGCGAAGGCCCGTCCGTTCAGGTCGGCTCGGCAGTGATGGGCGCGTGGGGCGCGTGGTGCAAAAAACACGGTTTGGCATTCAAAGGGATGCAGGAAAACGATTTGATGGCGGCGGGCGCGGCAGGCGGCTTGGCAGCCGCATTCAACGCGCCGCTGGCAGGCGTGATTTTCGCCATTGAGGAACTGGGGCGCGGCATCATGCTGCGCTGGGAAAGGCAGATTCTTTTGGGCGTGCTCGCCTCTGGTTTCATACAGGTCGCCATTCAGGGCAACAACCCGTATTTTTCCGGTTTCAACGGCGGCGTATTGGAAAATATTTTGATGTGGGTCGTGGCGGCGGGGCTGGTTTGCGGCGCGGCGGGCGGTCTGTTCGGACGGCTGCTCTATCAGGGCGCGGCGGCATTTTCCCCGCGCAAAATACGGGGCTTCGTCCGCAATCATCCGTTGCTGCTCTCGGCTGTCATGGGTCTGCTGCTTGCCGCATTGGGCACGCTTTATCAGGGCAGGACTTACGGTACGGGTTACCATGAAGCCGCCCAAGCCCTAAACGGCATTTACGAAGCCCCCTTCGGGCTGGCGGCGGCAAAATGGCTCGCCACCGTTTTCAGCTATTGGGCAGGCATACCGGGCGGCATCTTTACCCCCTCGCTGACCATAGGCGCATTCTTAGGCGAACACATCGCCTCCGCCGCCGACGTATCCGCCGGTGCAAACATCATCGTCCTCATCTGCATGGCGGCATTTTTGGCGGGCGCGACACAATCCCCGATAACTTCCGCCGTCATCGTTATGGAAATGACCGGCGGGCAAAGCCTGCTGTTTTGGATGCTGATTGCCTGCATTTTCGCCTCGCAGGTTTCGCGCCAGTTTTCTCCTCAGCCGTTTTACCACGCATCGGGAATGCGTTTCCGCCGGCGCGTGCTGCAGGAAACCGCCGCCCAAACCGGCAATGTGCCCCCAGGACTGCAAACCGCAAACAGCAAAGTGGGAATGCCGTCTGAAAATTAAAACGCCCCCGATCAAACGCCGGCAGCCGCCTTGATTCGAATACCGTTCCGCCGCCGCTTGAAACTTCAGCAACAATGCCGTCTGAACGACAGAATGCGATTTTCAGACGGCATTTCCCCCATCCCGATATTGCCCGAACCCAACCAAAGCGTTTGCTATAATTCTATTTTTTACCGCACACGCACCAATCATGTTTCCCGACCTTTCCCAAACCCTCTCCAAAGACCGCCACTTCCTGCAATCCGCCTTCAGAAATCCCAACAAATACGGCGGCTTGTCCAAAGTCGAAGAAAAATACCGAAAATCGCACGAAATCTTTTTGAAACGTTTGGCCGCATTGCCCAAACCCGAATTCGACAACACCCTGCCCGTTCACGAGAAGCTCGAAGAAATCAAAAAAGCCATTGCCGAGAATCAGGTAACGATTATTTGCGGCGAAACCGGTTCGGGCAAAACCACGCAGTTGCCCAAGATTTGTTTGGAACTCGGGCGTGGGGCGGCAGGATTGATCGGGCATACCCAGCCGCGCCGTTTGGCCGCGCGTTCCGTAGCAGAGCGGATTGCCGAAGAGCTGAAATCTGAAATCGGCAGCGCGGTCGGCTATAAAGTACGCTTTACCGACCACACCTCGCGCGATGCCTGCGTCAAGCTGATGACCGACGGCATCCTGCTGGCGGAAACGCAGACCGACCGTTATCTCGCCGCCTACGACACGATTATCATCGACGAAGCACACGAACGCAGCCTGAACATTGACTTCCTCTTGGGCTATTTGAAACAGCTGCTGCCGCGCCGCCCCGACTTGAAAGTCATCATCACCTCGGCAACGATAGACGCAGAACGCTTCTCCCAACACTTCAACGGCGCGCCTGTTTTAGAAGTGAGCGGACGGACGTATCCCGTCGAAATCTTCTACCGACCGCTGACCAGCAAAGACGAAGACGACGCAGAAGTCGAGCTGACCGACGCGATTGTCGATGCCGCCGATGAATTGGCGCGATATGGCGAAGGCGATATTTTGGTATTCCTGCCGGGCGAGCGCGAAATCCGCGAAGCCGCCGAAGCCCTGCGCAAATCCACGCTGCGCCGCAACGACGAAATCCTGCCCCTGTTCGCACGCCTGTCGCACGCCGAGCAGCACAAAATCTTCCACCCCTCAGGCGCGAAACGCCGCATCGTGCTGGCAACCAACGTCGCCGAAACCTCGCTCACCGTGCCGGGCATCAAATACGTCATCGACACCGGCCTCGCGCGCGTCAAACGCTATTCCGCACGGGCGAAAGTGGAGCAGCTTCATGTAGAGAAAATCTCCCAAGCCGCCGCCCGCCAACGCTCCGGCCGCTGCGGCCGCGTTTCCGCAGGCGTCTGTATCCGACTGTTTTCAGAAGAAGATTTCAACAGCCGCCCAGAATTCACCGACCCAGAAATCGTCCGCAGCAACCTCGCTGCCGTCATCCTGCGCATGGCATCGCTGAACCTGGGCGATGTGGCGGCATTTCCATTTTTAGAAATGCCCGATTCGCGGTATATCAATGACGGTTTTCAGGTATTGCTGGAATTGGGGGCTGTGGAGGAGAATTAGATTGAAAGCAGGCTACCTGAAAATGTGAAGCAGCCTGCACTTTTAAGGTTAAATTGAATAAAGTTCAGATGACTTAAACGTAGAAAACCAAGCGGTCAGCTAACTGACGGCTTGGTTTTTGACCCACCCCTGACCCTAATTCTTACAACGGTGTTTCAGGTATTCGGTTTCCCTTTCTCCTAGCTGTATTCACAGCAACAGTTGTAAGCCGAGATTTTGATTTACCTTGGCACTATGAATGCAAACAGGCATTTCATAGGGCTTAATCAATAATCATGATGATAAATCGTCAGGCTTAATATTGCCCAATGGATAGCATTTTATTTAAGGCTGCTTTCCTGCCTTGGGGGTTTGAGGTATTTTACCATGAAGCCTGATATTCAATAATATCGTTTACAGAGAATCCATGATTTAACAAGGCTTGCCGAATGAGAAAAGGTAAAGATTGAGTATATCCAGGGAAGTTACGACAAAATTCCAACCAAAACCCATCTATATTTTCAATATCTTTACTACTTAATTTATCAAAAAATCGAAGTAACTCGCTAATTCCTATTGATTGATTTAAAATAGTTTGCCATGTCGCTGCTTCTAAACTTTTATCATAATCGTCATAAATTTTCTCTTTTAAGATTACATAAAATTGTTCACACCCTTGATAATGAATGATAAATTTATATTTTGGTACAAATTTATTATAGCCATCTTTTTTACCAATAAGAAGACTAAAAATTATTTTTCCTTCTACTTTAATAAATTCAATTTTAGATGTCTCTGCATTTTTGCGCCAATACAGCTTGAATGTGTTCCTGCGTAACTTGTATCCGAATAAATTCAATAAAGGTTTGAGCTGCTGCTCTGTTGCCAATTTTTCGCCCTTGCTCCATGCACTCACAACTGATTGTTGTGTTCGGCAAGTTTTAGCAATTTCAGTTTGCGTCCAACCATTATTCAATGCCAACCTGACGAGTTCTCTCGTCTGCTTAAATGGTTTTTTCTTTGTTTTTTCAGATTGTGTTTCTGTCTTTTCGGTTTGTTTGTTTTCCATAATCCCCCCAATATGCCAATTAAAATGGCGATACCAAGTATAATATCGCCATTTATAGGCAAGGCAATGGCTATTTTTTGCCTTTACCGCTATTCGCAGGATTTTGTGGATTCATCTGCCAGCCACGATTTCCCTGATTTTGTGAATACGTTTTATTTGTTCCTGACGTGCCTTTATTAGCATTGCTCATGTTTGATTGATGATTGGCTTGTTTATTGCTCATTTTAGTTCTACTCCTGAAAAAGATATTTAATCTGCTTGGTGAAACTGTGAATTGCTTTGCAATCACTCGGTGTTGATGGGATTGCAATTTTACGGTTATTTGGTGCTACCAAAATATTGTGCTTTTTCCTATTTTGTATTTTTCACCCCCTATTTAGTAGTGAATGAATAAAAGAATTGATTTTTGAATTGGTGCTAAATTTTTTCATGATTACCCCCATGACGATAGGTAGCATCATAAAAAATTCGTAGCAAAAGTTCCATTGATAAAAAGTTGATAAATTTTGATATTTTATGATATTTTGTAATTTATTGATATTTAATGATTTTAAGATAGACATTCTATGAATTTAAGATTTACTTCTCGTTTTTTGAAAAACAATCTGTAAACAGATAGCTGCTGAAGAATACCGTTGCCGAGCCCCAAAACCCGTCCTGCAACTTTTATTGTGAACTGCCCATTATGAAAAAATCCCTTTTCGTTCTCTTTCTGTATTCATCCCTACTTACCGCCAGCGAAATCGCCTATCGCTTTGTATTCGGAATTGAAACCTTACCGGCTGCAAAAATGGCAGAAACGTTTGCGCTGACATTTGTGATTGCTGCGCTGTATCTGTTTGCGCGTTATAAGGCGACGCGTTTGTTGATTGCGGTGTTTTTTGCGTTCAGCATTATTGCCAACAATGTGCATTACGCGGTTTATCAAAGCTGGATAACGGGCATTAATTATTGGCTGATGCTGAAAGAGATTACCGAAGTCGGCGGCGCGGGGGCGTCGATGTTGGATAAGTTGTGGCTGCCTGCGTTGTGGGGCGTGTTGGAAGTCATGTTGTTTTGCAGCCTTGCCAAGTTCCGCCGTAAGACGCATTTTTCTGCCGATATACTGTTTGCCTTCCTAATGCTGATGATTTTCGTGCGTTCGTTCGACACGAAACAAGAGCACGGTATTTCGCCCAAACCGACATACAGCCGCATCAAAGCCAATTATTTCAGCTTCGGTTATTTTGTCGGACGTGTGTTGCCGTATCAGTTGTTTGATTTAAGCAAGATTCCTGTGTTCAAACAGCCTGCGCCAAGCAAAATCGGGCAAGGCAGTATTCAAAATATCGTCCTGATTATGGGCGAAAGCGAAAGTGCGGCACATTTGAAATTGTTTGGCTACGGGCGCGAAACTTCGCCATTTTTAACTCGACTGTCGCAAGCCGATTTTAAGCCGATTGTGAAACAAAGTTATTCCGCAGGCTTTATGACGGCAGTATCCCTGCCCAGCTTCTTTAACGTCATACCGCATGCCAACGGCTTGGAACAAATCAGCGGCGGCGATACCAATATGTTCCGCCTCGCCAAAGAGCAGGGCTATGAGACGTATTTTTACAGCGCTCAGGCTGAGAACCAAATGGCAATTTTGAACTTAATCGGTAAGAAATGGATAGACCATCTGATTCAGCCGACGCAGCTTGGCTATGGCAACGACGACAATATGCCCGATGAGAAGCTGCTGCCGTTGTTCGACAAAATCAATTTGCAGCAGGGCAAGCATTTTATCGTGTTGCACCAACGCGGTTCGCACGTCCCATACGGCGCATTGTTGCAGCCTCAAGATAAAGTATTCGGCGAAGCCAATATTGTGGATAAGTACGACAACACCATCCACAAAACCGACCAAATGATTCAAACCGTATTCGAGCAGCTGCAAAAGCAGCCTGACGGCAACTGGCTGTTTGCCTATACCTCTGATCATGGCCAGTATGTGCGCCAAGATACCTATAATCAAGGCACGGTGCAGCCCGACAGCTATCTCGTGCCGCTGGTTTTGTACAGCCCGAATAAGGCCGTGCAACAGGCTGCCAACCAGGCTTTTGCGCCTTGCGAGATTGCCTTCCATCAGCAGCTTTCAACGTTCCTGATTCACACGTTGGGCTACGATATGCCGGTTTCAGGTTGTCGCGAAGGCTCGGTAACGGGCAATCTGATTACAGGCGATGCAGGCAGCTTGAACATTCGCGATGGCAAGGCGGAATATGTTTATCCGCAATAAGCAGCGTGAAAACCAATAAAGACAAATTTAGATGATGTCGGGGAAGATGCCCGACTGACAAGACTATGCAAAATATGAAAAACCAAGTACGCGGATCAGGCATGGATGCCCGATCCAATCCAGCCAATGTTTCAGACGGCCTGCAAAACAGTTCGGGCCATATCGGTACCAACACGCGCTACCGCCTGACCAAACTCGGCGAACAAATGGCGCGCCTGCCCATCGACCCGAAAATCGCGCGCATTTTGCTGGCGGCGAAGAAACACGACTGTATGGCGGAAATATTGGTGATCGCATCCGCGCTGTCGATTCAAGACCCACGCGAGCGGCCGCTGGAAGCGCGCGATGCCGCCGCCAAGGCGCATGAACGCTTTACCGACAAGCAATCCGATTTCCTTGCCTACCTGAATATTTGGGACAGTTTCCAGCGCGAGCGCGACAAGGGTTTGTCCAACAAGCAGCTGGTGCAGTGGTGCCGCCAATATTTCCTGTCGCACCTGCGTATGCGCGAATGGCGCGAGTTGCACCACCAGCTTGCCCAAACCGCGATTGAAATGGGTTTGACCACCAAAGAAGCCGCGTTTAGACAACCTCCTTCCCAAGAACAATTAAGGCCGTCTGAAAGCAAGGGTGACCAAGATTTGGCGGCAAAGCTCAAACAAAAACAACTGGATAAGAAGCAACACCGTGCCCAAATCCGCGCCGCCAAAGAAGCGGGCTACGAACAAATCCACCGCGCCCTGCTCACCGGCCTTATCGCCAACGTCGGCATGAAATCGCCCGACGGCAACGACTACACCGGCGCGCGCGGCAGCCGCTTCCACCTTTTCCCCGTCTCCGCCCTGTTTAAAGCCAAACCCAAATGGGTGATGGCGGCAGAATTGGTTGAAACCACGCGCCTTTACGCGCGAGACGTCGCCGTTATCCAGCCCGAATGGATAGAGCAGGAAGTGCCGCACCTCGTCCGCTACCATTATTTCGAGCCGCACTGGGAACAAAAACGCGGCGAAGTCGTCGCCAGCGAACGCGTTACGCTTTACGGCCTGACTGTATTGCCGCGCCGTCCCGTGTCTTACGGCAAAGTTGCGCCCGAAGAAGCGCGCGAAATCTTTATCCGCGGCGCATTGGTGGCGCAGGAAAGTAATCTTCAGACGGCCTTTTTTGCCCATAACAAAAAGCTGATTAAAGAAATTACCGAACTCGAACACAAATCGCGCAAGCAAGACGTATTGGTCGACGACGAAGCCCTGTTTGCGTTTTATCACGAACGACTGCCTAATTTTTATACGGCAGACGCGGTTTCAGGCAGCCTGCATCCTGCAAATCCGCAGCAAACTATCCCCTCCCCCATGGGGGAGGGCTGGGGAGAGGGCAAAACAGTTGCCGCCCAAACCAATTTTTTCGCAATCTCAGCAAGCCCTCTCCCTACCCCTCTCCCGCAGGAGAGGGAACAGAGTGCCGCAGCTTCAACGGTTGCAGGCAGCCTGCACAACGTAGTGGATTCCAACGATGCGGACAAGCACGTGCGTGAACCGAGTTCACACACCCTACAAAATGTTTCAGACGACCCCAAAACCAATAAGCAGCCTGCACCTCAAAAAGGCCGTCTGAAACCTTTGCCCCTTGCCGATATCCGCACCTTTGAAGCCTGGCTCAAAACTGCCGAGCGTGACAATCCGCGCCTGCTGTTCCTCAGTCGCGACGATTTGATGCAACACGCCGCCGCGCACATTACCGAAGAACAGTTCCCCAAATTCTGGCAAACCGCAGACGGCAAGTTCAAACTTTCCTACCGCTTCGAGCCACACCATCCGCTCGACGGGGTGACCATGACCGTGCCGCTGACCGTCCTCAACCGCCTGCACGCGCCGTCGCTCGAATGGCTGGTGCCCGGTATGTTGCGCGAAAAAATCCAGCTGCTGATTAAAGCCCTTCCGAAGCAAATCCGCCGAATCTGCGTGCCCGTACCCGATTTCATCACCAAATTTCTCGAAAGCAATCCCGACCGCCAAGCCGCCATCATTCCCCAGTTGGCGCACTTTATCGCCAAAAGCGCAGGCGATATGCGGATTTTCGAGCAAATCGACCAAGACGCATGGGCGGCGCAAGAATTGCCCGAACACTGCTATTTCAACCTCCGCATCATCGACGACGGCGGACAAGAATTAACCATAGGGCGCGATTTAATCCAAATCCAACAACAACTCGGCCAAGCCGCCGCCGTTACCTTCCGCGACAACACCCAAGAATTCGAGCGCGACAACGTTACTGCATGGGACATCGGCACCCTGCCCGAATCCATCAAATTCGCCCGCGGCAAACAACAGCTCACCGGCTACCTCGGCCTGCAAAAAGAAAAAGACGGCCGCATCGCCCTGCGCCTGTTTGACACCACCGAAGCCGCCGAGCAGGCACACCGTCAAGGCGTAATCGAATTGATGAAGCTGCAATTAAAAGAGCAGGTAAAAGATTTGAACAAAGGCATCCAAGGTTTCACCCAAGCCGCCATGCTGCTCAAACACATCAACGCCGACACCCTGCGCGACGACCTCACCCAAGCCGTCTGCGACCGCGCCTTTATCGGCGAAGACGAGCTGCCGCGCAACGAAAAAGCCTTCAAAGAGCAAATCAAACGCGCCCGCAGCCGCCTGCCCGCCGTCAAAGAAGCCCTCAGCCGCTACCTGCAGGAAACCGCCGCCGCCTACGCCGAACTGAACGGCAAACTCGGTAAACACCCATTGACCCACCTCCTAAGACTACGCCTGCAAACCCTGCTCGCCGACGGCTTCGCCACCCGCACCCCGTGGGCACAATGGCCGCGCCTCCCCATCTACCTCAAAGCCATGACCCTGCGCCTCGAAAAATACAGCGGCAACCCCGCCCGCGACGCAGCCCGCGAAGCCGATATTCAAGAGCTGGAACAAATGTGGCAGGAAAAAACCGACGGCTTGGTGAAACAAGGACAATCCGTTTCAGACGACCTCGCCGCGTTTAGATGGATGATTGAGGAATTGAGGGTATCGCTGTTCGCGCAGGAATTGAAGACGCCGTATCCGGTGTCGGTGAAGAGGTTGTTGAAGGAGTGGGAAAATGTAATAATTATAAGAAATGTTTAATTACAAGAGCCAATTATGAATATGTTGAAAAAAGAAATTCTTACGCTAATTAATTTTTTACAAGATCGTGATTATTCAATCCGAAAATTAAGCCAGATATTATTCTCAAAGAATATTTTCAAAGCTAGATCATGGCAAAGCCTTAAAGAGAAAATAAGCGAACTCCCTGATGAAAATGAACTATTAGATAAAATTAAAGAGATTTTAAGTGATGAATATGATCGTAGTTTGAAATTTGGTAAAAAAGCAGTTTGCTTTTTCGATATTGCATTCTTGACGGAAGAAAATATACAGGAATTAGAAGAAAGATTACGTGAAGAAATTGAGAAAAATAAAGAAACAGAATACTCAATTCGTTTCCCTTATTTAATACCCAAAGATATATTGGAAGACCAAAGTACTGATTTGTTTTGTGTATCAGAAGAATCGCAAAACAATGAGCTTACTAAATTTTGGGTATGTGGCAGAAAGTCATTCCGGAAACGCAAAGAATTTATTTTAGGCGAAACGCCTGACGAGATACAAGACTATTTTCTTGAATTTGATGTTGGCTTATATGATGAATTAGTTGCAATTAGGCAAGATTTTAAACAGCTAGTAAGTTACTTCACAATCAATAGGAAAGACAGAATTATCACTCTGTATAGCGATGCAACAGCTATTACTAGCCAAAGTGATATGGATTATCTATCAGAGAAATTTTTTTCACATATATTAAGAATATATCCTATTTTGTCTGCAGCAAGGAAGAAAAATATTGGCAATGCAATTCGTGCATTATATGAAGAAGATATTGGTAGGGTAACAAGCTTTAGTCATTATACGGATTCAGGCTCTGTAAAGGACGAGAGGTTAGACAGGCGTAGCTCGAAAGAAGATTTAAGATTAGAGATTTACCATGTTAATGGAATGGAAGCTATCGCCTCTCAAACAGAATTTCATGCGATTGAGAAAAAATGGGAATCGGCATTCGAGACAGATTTGTTTGAGCCAACAATTTCATTGAGCTACAAAAGTTTTTTGGACGGAGCAACGAGAATTTCTGCTTGCTATATTGCAGAAATTAGTGATTGCGCTTGCCAAGAAGATTTAGACACACTAACAAATAAAATTTTCCAATTTTCATAGTTAGTAAGAAATGACAACGCCTAGTTTTGCATCTATTTATCAAGAAATTAAAGAAACCGACTCTTTAACTCAAAGGCAAAGAGTTCGGTTACTATCGTTTGTTGATTATTTGCAAAATACAAAATTAGAGCTTTTAAAAAATATCACTCCAAAACGTATTTCTGAAATAACTAATGAATCTGAAAAGGAGATTTTTAAGGATATATTTTATTTTTTATGTGGAAAAAAATGGCCTTTGCTGGAACCTGTTTATCGTTATATAGATGAATATAATGGTGAACCTATTGAAATTGATGAAGATGAATTAACTGAAATTAGGGAAACTGGTCTAATTGCTCTGGATAATGGAAATATACAATCTCAATTCAAGCCAGAAAAATTATTTATTACATTTAAACTTAGTAAATTTTCAAGACAGCTTAAAAGTGGAGATTTAATATAAATGGATACTTCAAGCATGACCCTTGCAGATTTACTTCAGACCAATGATTTCTACTTACAATGTTTTGATGCAAGATCTAACAAATCTCTTTTCTATCAACTAATCAATGAGGAAATTGTTAATTGGATTGTATGGGCAGAACAGTATAAAGATAGACTTTGTAATGCTAAGGAGGATGATATTTCATTTAATTTAGTTACTCGTTTGCGTGCTCGTTTTCCTGATTTCTTTGAAGTTTCTCATGATAGCCATCATGGTGGACATACCGATATTCATGTTAGATTTGGAAGATTTCATTGGCTTGGAGAGGCCAAGCTTAGTTCTGGCTCTGCATATTCTTTGAAAGGATTTCATCAGTTAGTCGATAGATATGCTAGTGGTAGTCCAACTTGCTCAGAAGGGGGATTACTAATTTATATAGTTAATGAATCAGCAAAAAAGAAAGCAACTAATGTTTTGAAGGAATGGCAAGATTATATTCAGACCGAGAGTGATGAGATTGAAGATTTAGTTTTTGCTCCCCCCCATACTGATAGAGAAGGATTAAATTTAGTTACCCAACACACTCATAGTACATCAGGCTTGAAATATACAGTCCATCATCACTTAGTTCAATTACAACATTTCCCAACAGATAATCAATAATCATATTAGCAAATCATTAAATGCTTGTGCTAATGAATACTCTTATGGAATTTCTGAACAACAAACCCTAGCTCGTGTCCAACCACTTTCGTACCTTTAGTTGCTCCCACCTACAAATTGAAATCCATGCGTAGCAAGCTGTAGCCTGCATCAAACCGCGTGCGTGCCTTTGGGCACACACCCTCTACCTGCAATCCCACAAAACCCGAGACCTTTGCAAAAATCCCCAAAATCCCCAAAATCCCCAAAATCCCCACCAAGACATTTAGGGGATTTCTCATGAGCACCTTCTTCCGGCAAACCGCACAAGCCATGATTGCCAAACACATCGACCGCTTCCCACTATTGAAGTTGGATCAGGTAATTGATTGGCAGCCGATCGAACAATACCTGAATCGTCAAAAAACCCGTTACCTTCGAGACCACCGCGGCCGTCCCGCCTATCCACTGCTATCCATGTTCAAAGCCGTCCTGCTCGGACAATGGCACAGCCTCTCCGATCCCGAACTCGAACACAGCCTCATTACCTGCATCGACTTCAACCTGTTTTGCCGTTTTAACGAACTGAGCATTCCCGATTACAGCACCTTATGCCGTTACCGTAACTGGCTGGCGCAAGACAACACCCCGTCCGAACTGCTCAAACTGATTAACCGCCAACTGACCGAAAAAGGTTTAAAAATAGAGAAAGCATCCGCTGCTGTCGTTGATGCCACCATTATTCAGACTGCCAGCACAAACAGCGTCAGGCTATAGAAGTCGATGAAGAAGGCCAAGTCAGCGGCCAAACCACACCGAGTAAGGACAAAGATGCCCGTTGGATAAAGAAAAACGGCCTCTACAAACTCGGTTACAAACAACATACCCGTACCGATGCGGAAGGCTATATCGAGAAACTGCACATTACCCCCGCCAATGCCCATGAGTGCAAACACCTGTCGCCTTTGCTGGAAGGGATAGCCGAAGATACGACCGTCTATGCCGACAAAGGCTACGACAGTGAGGAAAACCGGCAACATCTGGAAGAGCATCAGTTGTTAGACGGTATTATGCGCAAAGCCCACCGCAACCGTCTGCTGACGGAAAATCAAACCAAGCGTAACCGATATTTGTCGAAGACCCGTTATGTGGTTGAACAAAGCTTTGGTATGTTACACCGTAAATTCCGCTATGCCCGGGCGGCCTATTTCGGGCTGATTAAAGTGAGTGCGCAAAGCCATCTGAAGGCGATGTGTTTGAACCTGTTGAAAGCGGCTAACAGGCTAAGTGCGCCTGTTGGGCGGCCCAGATGCCTGATTATGGGGTATCCGGGGAGGATTAAGGGGGTATTTGGGTAGAGTTAGTGGATATTTGAAACGAAAACAGCCGAAAAACTGTGTTGAGGTTTCGACTGTCGGGGGGAAAGGAATTTTGCAAAGGTCTCAACCTATAAATCACGCAAAACTTGTAATCCGTGCGTAGCGTGTGTGCGGTACGCACACGGTCTTTCTAAACTACTCCTTTTCCAACCACCCCAAAAGGTCGTCTGAGACCCATTTTCAGACGACCTTTTGCTACTTTGCCAAACAAGTATTCCCACCACCCTCTCCCCAAATATCGCCCAAACCAGTAAACTTCCCATATTTCAAAAACTTCTTGGAAGCCAACCATGCCCCACCTATTTCCGCCCCACATCATCGAACGAAGTCTACTTTATTTTTAGCAGGCATGGTGCTGTCCGTAAAACTTCCGCTGGGCGTTATCGGACGGAGGTGCGCGGTTCGGAAAACTATTGGGTATAGTTGAAGCTGGATAGTGATTTGTATATTAAAGACGAAGGCTGCAATTGTCCTTATGTCTAAGAGTGCAAACATACCTTAAATTACTATATTACATAGGCAAAATACAAGCCTATAAAGAATTGGAAATATAATGCCGTCTGAAAATATCTTCAGACGGCATTATAAAATCTGTTTAACCTTTCAGATTAGTAATGTACACCCCGATACAATTTTTGCTACCATGCTCCATAAATCCACGGCTAAAGATATCCTTATTATGTCCTATGATTTATCGAAACGACTTGTAATCGGCTTAGCATCAAGCGCCCTATTCGACTTATCCGAATCGGATAATATTTTTAGAACAGAAGGGGCAGAAACCTATAGGCAATATCAGAGGGAAAAACAAAACCATCCCTTAAAAAAAGGCGTTGCCTTTCCATTTATTAAAAAACTTCTGTCTATCAATGAAATAAACCCAAACGACCCACCGATTGAAGTTATTCTTTTATCCAGAAACGATCCAGATACCGGTTTACGGGTCATGAATTCGATAGAAGCCTATGGGCTTGATATTACACGAGCCTTATTCCTTCAAGGCGGAGACCCGCATAGATACATTAAAACACTATCGATTGATTTATTCTTATCTGCAAATGAAGTTGATGTGAGACAAGCCATCACAGCGGGCTACCCTGCCGGACACGTTTTAGCATCTCATTTCGAAGATGGTTGTCTCAGTGATTCGGAATTAAGGATTGCGTTGGATTTTGATGGTGTTCTTATTGATGATTCGTCAGAAAAAATCTATGCAGATCAAGGAATACGGTCTTTCCAAGAATATGAATTGAAACATAGTAACAAAACACATAATTCAGGGCCATTAACGGGATTCCTAAAAAAATTATCAGAAATCCAAATACAGGAAAAAGACTTCTCCGTAACTAACGGGCAATACAAACCAAAATTACGTATTGCAATTATTACTGCTAGAAATGCCCCCTCCCACAAGCGTGTGATTAACACAATGCGTAGCTGGGGAATAACCGTAAATGAGGCCTTTTTTCTCGGCGGTATTGAAAAAAGAAAAATTCTTGAAGTACTCAAACCCCATATTTTCTTTGATGATCAAAAGATACATCTAGATTCTGCCACAGAAATCCTGCCTTCCGTCCATATCCCTTTCGGAATCAGGAACAAACATAATCTATAAAAAATACCGGCGTTATTGACAATATCTCCCATACTTGTAAACAACGCCGATAATTTCAAGCCTACTTAAATAATGTACAACCCTTATCATTACCCCTAAAATAATCTAATCCATCATCACAAGAACTGGCAGATCCTTCACAAACAAAAGTTACCAAATTCTCATTCATCTTAATAATACGAGGCTCTTTATTTTTATCTATGGCAACAGCCTTCAACATAAACTTACTGTCCAACGCACCTCTCGTAACCCCATTCAACCGAATACAAAAACCCTCAGCCTCTTGAATCGGTAACTTTGGCCACTTAGTAGATGTTTGCTTAAATGTCCCATTTTGTAGATAAAACTTTTCCATAAAATGTGCATTCTCTAATAAAGCCGAGCGTACCGCACTTATTCTAGCCTTTTCAATATAATTACGGTAGCTTGGATAAGCAATTAGAGCAAGTACAGACAATATCAAAACTGCTGATATTAATTCAACCAGCGTAAACCCCCGATTATCAGTCATTACTTTACTTCCAATAAGAACAGATTATTCAACATATTTCTTTGAACAGACTTACTATCCCATTCAGCAGTATGCATGTTTCCCGCTCTACTTTTTAGCGGCCGGTAAAGCCGGTTTGGCAGTGGCCTTAGCCGCAGGCGCGCCGACAGAAGCCTGGTCCTTCAGCTTCGCCAACACCGCAGGGCCGATACCCTTAACCTTCGTCAACTCATCCACAGACTTGAACGCACCGTTTTGCGCACGGTATTCCACAATGGCCTTTGCCTTCGCCGGACCTATTCCCGGCAGCGCCTCCAATTCCTGCTGAGAAGCGGCATTGACGTTTACCGCAGCAAAAGAGAAGGCGCAGGAGAACAGCATACAGAACAATACAAACATTTTTTTCATGGTTTTTCCTTCAACGTGTGGTAAATAATAAAATTACGTCATTTTAAAATGAATATCCCAAAGTTTCAAGTTGTCCCTCCACAAACCCAACCGGACACCGTACAGATACCGTCCTACCACCCCCGACATTTTTTCCGGGCAAAGCAAAAACCCCCGGATATCCGGGGGTTTTCTGAATGGGTGTTTGGCAGTGACCTACTTTCGCATGGAAGAACCACACTATCATCGGCGCTGAGTCGTTTCACGGTCCTGTTCGGGATGGGAAGGCGTGGGACCAACTCGCTATGGCCGCCAAACTTAAACTGTTACAAATCGGTAAAGCCTTAATCAATATATTCGGTAATGACTGAATCAGTCAGTAAGCTTTTATCTCTTGAAGTTCTTCAAATGATAGAGTCAAGCCTCACGAGCAATTAGTATGGGTTAGCTTCACGCGTTACCGCGCTTCCACACCCCACCTATCAACGTCCTGGTCTCGAACGACTCTTTAGTGTGGTTAAACCACAAGGGAAGTCTCATCTTCAGGCGAGTTTCGCGCTTAGATGCTTTCAGCGCTTATCTCTTCCGAACTTAGCTACCCGGCTATGCAACTGGCGTTACAACCGGTACACCAGAGGTTCGTCCACTCCGGTCCTCTCGTACTAGGAGCAGCCCCCGTCAAACTTCCAACGCCCACTGCAGATAGGGACCAAACTGTCTCACGACGTTTTAAACCCAGCTCACGTACCACTTTAAATGGCGAACAGCCATACCCTTGGGACCGACTACAGCCCCAGGATGTGATGAGCCGACATCGAGGTGCCAAACTCCGCCGTCGATATGAACTCTTGGGCGGAATCAGCCTGTTATCCCCGGAGTACCTTTTATCCGTTGAGCGATGGCCCTTCCATACAGAACCACCGGATCACTATGTCCTGCTTTCGCACCTGCTCGACTTGTCGGTCTCGCAGTTAAGCTACCTTTTGCCATTGCACTATCAGTCCGATTTCCGACCGGACCTAGGTAACCTTCGAACTCCTCCGTTACTCTTTGGGAGGAGACCGCCCCAGTCAAACTGCCTACCATGCACGGTCCCCGACCCGGATTACGGGTCTGGGTTAGAACCTCAAAGACACCAGGGTGGTATTTCAAGGACGGCTCCACAGAGACTGGCGTCTCTGCTTCTAAGCCTCCCACCTATCCTACACAAGTGACTTCAAAGTCCAATGCAAAGCTACAGTAAAGGTTCACGGGGTCTTTCCGTCTAGCAGCGGGTAGATTGCATCTTCACAACCACTTCAACTTCGCTGAGTCTCGGGAGGAGACAGTGTGGCCATCGTTACGCCATTCGTGCGGGTCGGAACTTACCCGACAAGGAATTTCGCTACCTTAGGACCGTTATAGTTACGGCCGCCGTTTACTGGGGCTTCGATCCGATGCTCTCACATCTTCAATTAACCTTCCAGCACCGGGCAGGCGTCACACCCTATACGTCCACTTTCGTGTTAGCAGAGTGCTGTGTTTTTAATAAACAGTCGCAGCCACCTATTCTCTGCGACCCTCCAGGGCTTACGGAGCAAGTCCTTAACCTTAGAGGGCATACCTTCTCCCGAAGTTACGGTATCAATTTGCCGAGTTCCTTCTCCCGAGTTCTCTCAAGCGCCTTAGAATTCTCATCCTGCCCACCTGTGTCGGTTTGCGGTACGGTTCGATTCAAACTGAAGCTTAGTGGCTTTTCCTGGAAGCGTGGTATCGGTTACTTCGTGTCCGTAGACACTCGTCGTCACTTCTCGGTGTTAAGAAGACCCGGATTTGCCTAAGTCTTCCACCTACCGGCTTAAACAAGCTATTCCAACAGCTTGCTAACCTAACCTTCTCCGTCCCCACATCGCATTTGAATCAAGTACAGGAATATTAACCTGTTTCCCATCGACTACGCATTTCTGCCTCGCCTTAGGGGCCGACTCACCCTACGCCGATGAACGTTGCGTAGGAAACCTTGGGCTTTCGGCGAGCGGGCTTTTCACCCGCTTTATCGCTACTCATGTCAACATTCGCACTTCTGATACCTCCAGCACACTTTACAATGCACCTTCATCGGCCTACAGAACGCTCCCCTACCATGCCGGTAAACCGGCATCCGCAGCTTCGGTTATAGATTTGAGCCCCGTTACATCTTCCGCGCAGGACGACTCGACCAGTGAGCTATTACGCTTTCTTTAAATGATGGCTGCTTCTAAGCCAACATCCTGGCTGTCTATGCCTTCCCACTTCGTTTACCACTTAATCTATCATTTGGGACCTTAGCTGGCGGTCTGGGTTGTTTCCCTCTTGACAACGGACGTTAGCACCCGCTGTCTGTCTCCCGAGGAACCACTTGATGGTATTCTGAGTTTGCCATGGGTTGGTAAGTTGCAATAACCCCCTAGCCATAACAGTGCTTTACCCCCATCAGTGTCTTGCTCGAGGCACTACCTAAATAGTTTTCGGGGAGAACCAGCTATCTCCGAGTTTGTTTAGCCTTTCACCCCTATCCACAGCTCATCCCCGCATTTTGCAACATGCGTGGGTTCGGTCCTCCAGTACCTGTTACGGCACCTTCAACCTGGCCATGGATAGATCACTCGGTTTCGGGTCTACACCCAGCAACTAATCGCCCTATTAAGACTCGGTTTCCCTACGCCTCCCCTATTCGGTTAAGCTCGCTACTGAATGTAAGTCGTTGACCCATTATACAAAAGGTACGCAGTCACACCACTAGGGTGCTCCCACTGTTTGTATGCATCAGGTTTCAGGTTCTATTTCACTCCCCTCCCGGGGTTCTTTTCGCCTTTCCCTCACGGTACTGGTTCACTATCGGTCGATGATGAGTATTTAGCCTTGGAGGATGGTCCCCCCATATTCAGACAGGATTTCACGTGTCCCGCCCTACTTTTCGTACGCTTAGTACCACTATTGAGATTTCGAATACGGGACTATCACCCACTATGGTCAAGCTTCCCAGCTTGTTCTTCTATCTCGACAGTTATTACGTACAGGCTCCTCCGCGTTCGCTCGCCACTACTTGCGGAATCTCGGTTGATTTCTTTTCCTCCGGGTACTTAGATGGTTCAGTTCTCCGGGTTCGCTTCTCTAAGTCTATGTATTCAACTTAGGATACTGCACAGAATGCAGTGGGTTTCCCCATTCGGACATCGCGGGATCATAGCTTTATTGCCAGCTCCCCCGCGCTTTTCGCAGGCTTACACGTCCTTCGTCGCCTATCATCGCCAAGGCATCCACCTGATGCACTTATTCACTTGACTCTATCATTTCAAGAACTTCTTTGACTTCGTTTACCTACCCGTTGACTAGGGAAGTAAACTTGAAATTCCTACTTTGATAAAGCTTACTGCTTTGTTGTGTCTTAATCCTGCCTTTTGTGTTTCAGGATTAAGTCGATACAATCATCACCCAAATACTGTGTTTGTTTTCTTTTCTCTTGCGAGAGATTTTTACCCTTTGCAAAGGGTAAAAATCAAAACAAACTCATTGTCTTTGTTTGTTGATTTCGGCTTTCCAATTTGTTAAAGATCGATGCGTCGTTATTTTACTCCGCAAATCAAAATAAGTTGCTATAAAATATAAAAGTACAAATAAAATAAAAGCAACTGGATTACTTTGATTTGCAAAGTTTTGGTGGAGGCAAACGGGATCGAACCGATGACCCCCTGCTTGCAAAGCAGGTGCTCTACCAACTGAGCTATGCCCCCGTTATTGGTGGGTCTGGGAGGACTTGAACCTCCGACCCCACGCTTATCAAGCGTGTGCTCTAACCAGCTGAGCTACAAACCCGGATTCTCTTCTTAAGCGAACCTTGCCTTCACTCAAGCTTCTTCCGCATCTTTTCAGTTTACCGATAAGTGTGAATGCCTAAAGCCTCTTCTTTCTCTAGAAAGGAGGTGATCCAGCCGCAGGTTCCCCTACGGCTACCTTGTTACGACTTCACCCCAGTCATGAAGCATACCGTGGTAAGCGGACCCCTTGCGGTTATCCTACCTACTTCTGGTATCCCCCACTCCCATGGTGTGACGGGCGGTGTGTACAAGACCCGGGAACGTATTCACCGCAGTATGCTGACCTGCGATTACTAGCGATTCCGACTTCATGCACTCGAGTTGCAGAGTGCAATCCGGACTACGATCGGTTTTGTGAGATTGGCTCCACCTCGCGGCTTGGCTACCCTCTGTACCGACCATTGTATGACGTGTGAAGCCCTGGTCATAAGGGCCATGAGGACTTGACGTCATCCCCACCTTCCTCCGGCTTGTCACCGGCAGTCTCATTAGAGTGCCCAACTGAATGATGGCAACTAATGACAAGGGTTGCGCTCGTTGCGGGACTTAACCCAACATCTCACGACACGAGCTGACGACAGCCATGCAGCACCTGTGTTACGGCTCCCGAAGGCACTCCTCCGTCTCTGGAGGATTCCGTACATGTCAAGACCAGGTAAGGTTCTTCGCGTTGCATCGAATTAATCCACATCATCCACCGCTTGTGCGGGTCCCCGTCAATTCCTTTGAGTTTTAATCTTGCGACCGTACTCCCCAGGCGGTCAATTTCACGCGTTAGCTACGCTACTGAACAATCAAGTTGCCCAACAGCTAATTGACATCGTTTAGGGCGTGGACTACCAGGGTATCTAATCCTGTTTGCTACCCACGCTTTCGAGCATGAACGTCAGTGTTATCCCAGGAGGCTGCCTTCGCCATCGGTATTCCTCCACATCTCTACGCATTTCACTGCTACACGTGGAATTCTACCTCCCTCTGACACACTCTAGTCACCCAGTTCAGAACGCAGTTCCCAGGTTGAGCCCGGGGATTTCACATCCTGCTTAAGTAACCGTCTGCGCTCGCTTTACGCCCAGTAATTCCGATTAACGCTCGCACCCTACGTATTACCGCGGCTGCTGGCACGTAGTTAGCCGGTGCTTATTCTTCAGGTACCGTCATCAGCCGCTGATATTAGCAACAGCCTTTTCTTCCCTGACAAAAGTCCTTTACAACCCGAAGGCCTTCTTCAGACACGCGGCATGGCTGGATCAGGCTTGCGCCCATTGTCCAAAATTCCCCACTGCTGCCTCCCGTAGGAGTCTGGGCCGTGTCTCAGTCCCAGTGTGGCGGATCATCCTCTCAGACCCGCTACTGATCGTCGCCTTGGTAGGCCTTTACCCCACCAACTAGCTAATCAGATATCGGCCGCTCGAATAGCGCAAGGCCCGAAGGTCCCCTGCTTTCCCTCTCAAGACGTATGCGGTATTAGCTGATCTTTCGATCAGTTATCCCCCACTACTCGGTACGTTCCGATATGTTACTCACCCGTTCGCCACTCGCCACCCAAGAAGCAAGCTTCTCTGTGCTGCCGTCCGACTTGCATGTGTAAAGCATGCCGCCAGCGTTCAATCTGAGCCAGGATCAAACTCTTATGTTCAATCTCTAACTTTTTAACTTCTGGTCTGCTTCAAAGAAACCAACAGGACAATGTTCAAAACATTATCTTGTCTGTCTTTCAAACAGTGTGAGGCTCAAGGCACTCACACTTATCGGTAATCTGTTTTGTTAAAGAGCGTTTGAACTGCTTCATCACCGCCGTTTCGTCAGCAGCGAAGAAGCGAACTATACGCTTGAAGACGTATACGGTCAATACTTTCAGCGGGATTTTTTCGGGAAATGTTGTCATATCTCTGTCGGATAAGGTTTTTTATTTCTGCCAAATGCTGCACCACCCCCAATAATCCCTTCCTCCCCTCCTCTGACTGGTGCGCCTTTGTGAATATGCCGTCTGAAACTCGGGGCTTCAGACGGCATCTGTTGGCTCTTCTTATCTTTTCAGAATGATTTCCAATACGAACTTGCTGCCCATATAGGCAATCATAAGGCTGACAAATCCGATGATGGTCCACACGGCGGCTTTTTTGCCGCGCCATGCGGTCATGCTGTGCTTGAGCAGCAGTCCGCCGTAAATCAGCCATGACAATATGCCGAATACGGTTTTATGGGTAAAGGTCATGGGTTTGCCGAATACGGCTTCGGCAAAAAATGTTCCGCTGACGACGGAATAGGTCAGCAGGATGAAACCTGCCCACATGGCCTGGAACATGAGTTTTTCCAAACTGAGCAGCGACGGCAGGAATCCTGCGAGCTTGGAGAAGCTCCTGCGGTGCAGGCTCCGATTCAGCAGCAGGGTCAAAACGGACAATAATGTTGCGATGCCGAACAGCCCGTATGCGAGCAGCGAAGTTCCGATATGCAGCATAAAGGGAAGGTCGGTAATTTCATATCCCGAGAATTTTCCAGGAAAAACCAAACCTGACAGTAGCATCAGTGCGGCGCAAGGATACAGCAGCAACTGCACTCCGCGCAGCGGATAAAAGAAGCTGCCGGCAAAATAAATAAACAGCATCATCCAAACAATCAGGCTGCCGGAATACCCGAAGCCCATAATGATGATTTTGTCTTGAATGACCGGCATAAGCAGTGCCGCGCCGTGGACGGTCAATGCCGCGCCCAAAACCGGCAATTCCGTCTTCCACGGGTAATCCCGGCCGCGCCCCTGCTGTTGGCAGTGCCATGCAAATGCACCCAATCCTGCGTAAACCGCCGTCAAAAAGATGAAAACTGTCGGCATGGTGGACTTTCTCTATCTATACTGTTGCGCCGTATGCGGCCGCTTATGAAATATTGGAACTTTTAACGTTGGAATTGTAAAATCCCCGTTTCGGGCAAGCCTTGACGGATTTGCCGATATGCTGTCTGGCACACAAGCCGCATCAAATTATTTTGATTTTATTTTAACAAAGAATGCCCCTGATGGGGCAAGCTATTCTTATTCAGACCAAGGACCAGTATGTTAGACAATTTAACCAGCCGCTTCAGCAATGTCTTCAAAAACATCCGGGGGCAGGCCAAACTGACCGAAGACAATATTAAAGAAGCCTTGCGCGAGGTTCGTCTTGCCCTGCTTGAGGCGGATGTTGCCCTGCCTGTCGTCAAAGAGTTCGTCAACAACGTCAAAGAACAAGCCCTTGGCCAAGAAGTCGTCGGCAGCCTGACGCCTGACCAAGCCTTTATCGGCGTGGTCAACCAAGCCTTAGTCGAACTGATGGGCAAGGAAAACAAAACGCTGGATTTGTCGGTTTCGCCGCCTGCCATTGTTTTGATGGCCGGTTTACAGGGCGCAGGTAAGACAACAACCGTCGGCAAACTCGCCCGCCTGTTGAAAAACGATCAGAAGAAAAAGGTTTTGGTGGTATCCGCCGACGTTTACCGCCCTGCCGCGATTGAACAGCTGCGTCTGTTGGCCGAACAGGTCGGCGTGGACTTTTTTCCATCCGATACCAACCAAAAACCGGTTGAGATTGCAACTGCCGCCGTCGATTATGCCAAAAAACATTTTTACGATGTCTTGATGGTCGATACCGCCGGTCGTTTGGCAATCGATGAAGAGATGATGAACGAAATCAAAGCGCTTCATGCGGCGGTCAACCCGGTGGAAACTTTGTTCGTCATCGATGCGATGCTGGGTCAGGATGCGGTGAACACTGCTCAGGCATTTAATGAAGCCCTGCCGCTGACCGGTGTCGTATTGACTAAGATGGACGGCGACTCGCGCGGCGGCGCAGCTTTGTCCGTACGCCACGTAACCGGCAAGCCGATTAAATTTATCGGTGTCGGCGAAAAAATCAACGGCCTCGAACCTTTCCACCCCGACCGTCTTGCCAGCCGTATCCTCGGCATGGGCGACGTATTGACCCTGATTGAAGACGTCCAAAAAGGTATTGATGAAGAAGCCGCCGCCAAAATGGCGAAAAAGCTACAAAAAGGCAAAGGCTTTGACCTCAATGACTTTAAAGAACAAATCCAGCAGATGCGCAATATGGGCGGCTTGGAAAGCCTGATGTCAAAAATGCCGGGCGAACTGGGTCAAATCTCGAAACAAATCCCCGAAGGCACTGCTGAAAAAGCAATGGGCAAAGTAGAAGCCATCATCAACTCGATGACCCCCAAAGAACGCGCCAACCCCGCCCTGCTCAAAGCCAGCCGCAAACGCCGTATTGCGATGGGTGCAGGTACGACCGTGCAGGAAGTGAACAAATTGCTCAAACAGTTTGAACAAATGCAGCAGATGATGAAGATGTTCAGCGGGAAAGGCTTGGGCAACCTGATGCGTATGGCGAAAGGAATGAGGGGGATGAAAGGGATGTTCCCGGGTTTGTAAGGTTTGAAAACGGATGCCGTCTGAACCGATTTTCAGACGGCATTTTGTCTGCTACCATATCCGCGTGCCATCTTGCATCATTTTAAAACAGGGCGGCGCGCCTTTTCTTAAATTTCCGAATAGCCGAACTGCCTGCCCGTGCGACAATCCCGCACCGGCAAAATCAGTCGGTTGTTCAAAAAAGCCCCACGGTCGGGACAGTATGCGGGGGAGTGCCTTGTGCCTGCCCCACTTTCTTAAACCATAAAGGAAACATTATGAACCGTCGTCAATTTTTGGGCAGCGCCGCTGCCGTCTCCCTGGCTTCCGCCGCCTCTTTCGCGCGTGCGCACGGACACGCCGACCACCACCATCATCACGATATGCAGCCTGCCGCCGCATCCGCCTACACCGCCGTCCGCCAAACTGCCGCACACTGTCTGGATGCCGGACAGGTTTGCCTGACACACTGCTTGTCCCTGCTCACTCAGGGCGACACGTCTATGTCCGACTGCGCGGTTGCCGTGCGCCAGATGCTTGCCTTATGCGGCGCGGTGCACGACCTTGCCGCACAAAATTCCCCTCTGACACGCGACGCGGCAAAAGTATGCCTCGAAGCATGCAAACAATGTTCCAAAGCCTGTAAAGAACATGCTGCCCACCATGCGGAATGCAAAGCCTGTTACGAGTCCTGCCTCGACTGTATCAAAGAATGCGAAAAACTCGTTGCCTGATACTGAAAAATGCCGTCTGAACCCTGTTCAGACGGCATTTTTTTGACCGCGAAATTATGCGCCGAACACTTTCAAACGTTCTGCAACGGGTTGGAACGTTTTTTCTCCGGCGGGCGCACCGATTCCCCCGACGACCATTTGCGCGCGCAACAGCCAGTTTTCGGGGATATTCCACGCTTTGGCAATCGCCGCATCGGGCAGCGGATTATAGTGTTGCAGGTTTGCGCCTGCTCCGGCGGCGGCAAGCGTCGTCCAAACGGCATACTGTACCATCGCGTTCGCCTGATCCGCCCAAACGGGAAAGTTGGCGGCATAAGCAGGGAACTGCTCCTGCAAACCTTTGACAACATTTTGATCTTCATAAAACAAAATAGTTGCCGCACCCGCCTTAAACAGCTTCAATTTTTGCGCGGTCGGTTCAAAACTGTCGGCAGGCACGACGGCACGCAGCGCGTCTTCGACAAATTGCCACACCTTATCATGCTCTTCGCCAAACAGCACGACCACGCGGGCAGATTGGGAATTAAACGAAGAAGGCGTGTGCAAAACGGCGTGTTCGACGATTTGGACGATTTCATCTTTGCCGATGGGCAGATTTTTATTTAACGAATAAATGGAACGGCGGCTTTCCGCAGCCTGTTGCAGAGATTGGCGGCTCATTTCTTTTCCTTTCAAAAATATTCGTAAAATACGCTTCAGACGGCATAGTTCAGGCTTTACGCTTAAAAAACAGCCTGTCCAGCGACCATGCTCCGCCGCCCGCCGCCGCGATATAGAGGAATACGAAGCAGAACAGCACTGCGGACTCGCCGCCGTTGGCAATCGGGAACAAAGCATTTCCGGAAGCGTGCGCCATAAAATAGGCAACCGCCATCTGGCCGGACAAAACAAACGCGGCAGGGCGCGTAAACAAGCCCAACACCAGCAAAATGCCGCCAACAATTTCTAAAATACCGGCAAGCAGCATCAACCCTTCGGGCGAACCGCTGCCCATTTCAACGGGGAAGGCGAAGAATTTTGACGTACCGTGCAACAAAAACAGGTAGGCGGTTACGATACGCAAAACAGAAAGCAGAACAGGTTGGATACGGTTGCAGCAATTGGACATAAAAGCTCCTTCGATATTTGTCTTCATTTCAGACGGCAGAGTATAGATGTTTCCCCTTTTCAAATATATACTGCTTTTATTGATACAACTTTTCCACACAAGAAAATATGGACACCCTGTTCAGCCTCAAAGTTTTCCGCCAAGTCGTCCAAAGCGGCGGCTTCACCCGCGCCGCCGACGCGCTCGGCATCTCCACCGCAATGGCAAGCAAACACGTCAGCCACTTGGAAAACACCGTCCAAGCCAAACTCCTGCACCGCAACAGCCGCAACCTCAGCCTGACCGAAGCGGGGGAAGAATACTACCGGCAATGCAGTTACGCGCTCGACACGCTCGACGATGCCGCGCAAAAAGCCGCCGGAGGGACGGAAAAACCGCAGGGGCTGCTGCGCGTAACGATGCCGCTGTGGTTTGCCGGTAGCCTGATATGCAACTGGCTGGCGGAATACCGCGAACGTTATCCCGAAGTGGCGTTGGAACTGATTTTGGACAACCGCCACGTCGATTTGATTGCCGAAGGCGTGGATTTGGCGTTGCGCGTTTCCCGAACCCTGTCCCCTTCGCTCATCGTGCGCCCGCTGGCAGAAATCGAATTTGCCCTGTTTGCCTCGCCCGACTTCCTGATGCGCAACGGCGTACCGGAAACACCGGAAGAAGTGATGAGGCTGCCCGCCGTCCTGCCGACCTACACCAACCGGCAGCAACCCGACCTCACCCGCAAATCGGACGGAAGGAAATACCGGCTTGAGCTGAACCCCGTCATCCGTACCGACAATACGCTGATGATGCGCGAAATGATTAAGGCGGGCGCGTGCATCGGTTATCAGCCGTTTTGGGCGGTGGAACACGATTTGCGTTGCGGCTCGCTGGTGAGGCTGCTGCCCGAATACGCCACCCCGACCGTCCGACTGAGCGCCGTTTATGCCGACCGGGCATTCTTAAGCGCGAAAGTCCGCAGCTTCATCGATTTTCTGAACGAAAAAATCGCCAGCAGGAAAGGCTGCCGCAATGCCGTCTGAAGCCGCCGCCACTGTTGCACACGCTATGTATACGCTCGTTTGGTTCCGCCAAAACCTCCGTATCCGCGACAACGCCGCCTTATGCGCCGCCGTTGCCGAAGGTTTGCCCATTATCGGTATTTGGATTGACGATGCCGAAACAGACAACCCTCGCCGCGCCGCGTTCTACCGCCAATCCGCCGCCGAACTCGCCCAAGGGCTTGCAGGGCGCGGCATCCCGCTCTACACGGCGGCATCGCCTGCCGGGCTCGTCCGGCTCGCAGTCCGCCTCAATATCCGCACCGTCATCGCCGACACATCCTGTACCTTTGCTGAAAAACTTGCCGACAACGCCCTTTGGCATGAGCTGGACAAACACGGTATCAGGCTGACCTTCGTCAACGACCGTTCCGTTTTCAACCAAACCGACCTGCCACCAGACAACGGCACGGCACACACCGATTTCAACCGCTACCGCAAAGCATGGCTCGACCGCTTTTCCAAGCAGCCCCCCGCCGATTCGGACATATTCGCGACATACCGCCAACCTTTCCCCGAAAACCTTTCCGCCCCGCAACCTTCCGCTCTTTCAGACGGCATCTTCCCAATACGGCGTGGCGGCAGCTCTGCAGCATGGAAGCAGTGGCAGACCTTTCTCAAACAGGCAGATCTTTATGATGTATTAAAAGATTTTCCTTCGCGCAAACACACATCGCTGATGAGCGCCTATCTGAATGCAGGCTGCCTCTCGCCGAGGCTGTTGGCACGGGAGGGCATCAGGTACCGCTTGGATTCGTGGACGGACAACCTGATCCGCCGCGACTTCTTCCTTCAGCTTGCCTTGCAGCACGCGGATGATGCCCCTTCAGACGGCAATCCGGAAAATACCCGATATCTGGCACTCTGGCAGCAGGGCCGGACCGGCATTCCGATTATCGATGCCGCGATGCGCTGTTTGCACAAAACCGGCAGTCTCCACCCCGCCCTGAGACGCTTGAGCGCGGATTTTTTCTGCCACGTTTTAAACCTCCCCTGCCGCGAAGGCGAGATATGGTTTGCCCGACAGCTGACCGATTTCGATGCAGCAATCAACCAAGGCAACTGGCGGCTTGCCGCCTCACGGCACACCTACCCCGACATTGCCGCCGCTGCACACAAGACCGACCCCGACGGCACCTTTGTCAGACGGCACATCCCCGAGCTTGCCCACCTGCCGGCGGCAGTCATCCATACCCCGTGGCGCGCCGCCGGCAGCATCGACACCCACGGCTATCCCGCCCATCCTGTCGCCGGTATTCCCTAAGCGGCACGGCAACCTAAAACAAATGCCGTCTGAACTTCCGTTTCAGACGGCATTGTGTCCGAATGACTCAATATCTTCCGTTTTTTTTCACTTTCAATAATCAGATATGCCCAAATCACCGCCACCCAAGCCGACACCGTTCCCATCGCCAGCAAAAAATAGAAATCGATGACGAAGGACAAGTCAGCGACACCAGCGCGGCAAACGCCGTGACCATGCCGATAGCAAAGAGTTTTTCCGACAGCTTTTCCAAAGGCTTCGCCCACCGCACCGACACGGCAGGTCGTGCGGCGCGGGCTTGGCGGTTTTTCGTTTTGCGTTTGTTCACGGGCTGTCTCCGCTGTTTGAGGCCGTCTGAAAACCTTGGGATATGGTTTTCAGACGGCCTTTTGCTGTTTGCCTTACAGATACGGCAAATCAAACGCTTCGCCGTAGCTTTCGGCCAGAATGGTGTTGATGCGGGCGGCAAATTCAACGGCGGGCATCACGACGCTGTCAGGACGGGCGGCCACGGAACGCTGTCCTGCAAAAATTCTTCCAACTCGAATTCCCACACCGATTCGCCCTCGGATTTCACCATTTCGGCAAATTCCTGCTCCGGCCACACGGGCAGGAAAGTTGCCCCACCATCGTCCACCCAGAAACGGCATTCGCCTTCGTCGTCGGCCAACACATACAGCGTTTCCGCCTCGGCGATGTTTTTCAGTGTGTGCAGGCAGCGTTTGTCGGCCGGCGGGTTGAGGATGTTGTCTATGGCCTGTTGCGGGTAGCTCATGGTTTTTCTTTAAACGGTTTTACGCGTCAATGTTCTGCGCGATCAGGGCGTTGTTTTCGATGAAGGCGCGGCGGGGTTCGACTTCGTCGCCCATCAAAACCGCCGGTTTCCTATCCGCGCCCGATTGTTCTAATCAGTTCGTTCAGACTGTCAAGCTGCTGCTTTTGCCAAGTAATCAGTTTTTCTTTTTCCATCAATATGGCTTGCAAATAGCAGTTTTGCTGCTTCAGCTTTTCGATTTCGATCACATACTGCTCCTGCGATGCGTAATAGTTGGCGGAGTTGGTGCGGTTTTCCATATTCAGAAACACCAGATTTTTCTCAACCGTGAGCAGATCCACCACGTCCATGCCCAACACATCGGCGATTTTTTCCAGCTTGTCCATCTGCAAACCCACCTCCCCGCGCTCGATTTTGGCATAGCCGTTTACCGACATCTGAAGCTGCTCGGCCATGTTTTCCTGCGAGAAGTTTTTCAGCTCCCGGATTTTGCGGATTTTTTCGTGAACTTTCATCAATAACCTTCCTTCTGCGTGGGGCTAAGCAATATTGGTGGTGGGTGTTATGTAAATTGTTGTGAGTTTAACATAATACGCTTTGTACCTATATAGAAGATTTTTGCTTACAGGAGTTTATTTAAATGAATAAACTATTGCTTTTCTGCATGATTCCAGTGCTGGCTGCTTGTCAATCGGTACAGCCTTATGTTGATGCTTATCTGAATGACCTTAACCAAAAACTGCAACAGAATATTGAAGGGTTGCAGACTGAATCTGCTTCAAACACTGAGCCGAAAAACACTGAGCCGGAGATTGTAAAAGATGAAGCGAATGCTTTGCCAGAAAAGGTATCTCACAAAAAATCAGGTGGTTCGGCTGAGCTTAATCCGTCGGATATTGCGAAACTGATAGCCGACAACCGGCTGCCTAAAGCCAAAAGTATGTGGAAACTGCTTCCTGAGTGCCGCAAGCAATTTAGCTTGCAATATTCTCTTTTGGAGAAAGATGGTAGACCTGAGAGAAAAAATATATTAATGAATTGGTTATTGATTGCAGACGAACTACACAGGAGCAAACAAAATAACGGGTTGATAGATACATTTACAGCACAAAAATTGGAGAACGTTTGCAAGAAGACAAATGTTACTTTGGTTGACACGGCTGCAAAGCAATTTGGATTAAATCTAAGTCAGATAAGGAAAATGCAGAATCGTTCTGAGTTTATTGACGTTAAATTTTAGGAGTAAACATGGATATCAAACAAAACTATGACTGGCTGCGCGACTTTCACGGCTGCGACGGCGGCGACATCGGTTCTCCTGAGAAACCGTCTGTATGGGTATGCGGCATCGAATGGGGCGGCGGGCACACCGTTGAAAACCTGCGGCAGATTGCGGCAGAGCCGTACACGGGTGACACGGAGTTCGGTTTTGGAGACTGGCAGGAATGCGTTGCCTATCCTTACAACATCAGCGTCTGCAAACTGTTGTGCGCCTTAAACGGCGGGCAGGTAGAGAATTACCGCCGCTTTGCCGAAGAAGTGCAGCCGTTTGTACACAAAGCGGATTCGGGCTATTTCAAAATGAACCTGTATCCGATTGCGTTTAAAAACACTGATGCCAGCCTTTGGCAGCAGGAGTTTTCCGAGATTACGGGTTTTGCCGACAAGCAGGAATACGTCAATTTCTGCAACAAATACCGCTTTGCCCAAATGAACCAATGGGCGGAACAATACCGCCCGCGCCTGATTATCGGATTCGGCACATCTTACGATAAGGAGTTTAACGTTGCGTTTTCAGACGGCCTTTCAGGTTTTCGTCAGGAAGAAATCGTCGGAAAAAAATTAAAATGGAAGCGTAATCAAAACGACACTTTGCTGGCAGTATTGCCGTTCCCGAGCGGTTCTCACGGTTTGAACAGTAACGAATCTTTGCAGAAATTCGGCGAAAGACTGGCGGAGTTGCTGGTCGGCAGGGAGTAAAACAGCATTTAATAGTTGGGGCAGGTTTCACAGCAAGCATAGTTTGGGTTGCCAAAACCAACAGATAGCATGAGACCTTTGCAAAATCCCCCCGAAATTCCCTAAATTCCCACCAAGACATTTAGGGGATTTCTCATGAGCACCTTCTTCCGGCAAACCGCCCAAGCCATGATTGCCAAACACATCGACCGCTTCCCACTATTGAAGTTGGATCAGGTGATTGATTGGCAGCCGATCAAGCAGTACCTGAATAGCCAAAGAACCCGTTACCTTAGAGGCCATCGCAGCCGTCCCGCTTATCCTGTCGCCGGTATTCCCTAAGCGGCACGGCAACCTAAAACAAATGCCGTCTGAACTTCCGTTTCAGACGGCATTGTGTCCGAATGACTCAATATCTTCCGTTTTTTTCACTTTCAATCATCAGGTATGCCCAAATCACCGCCACCCAAGCCGACACCGTTCCCATCGCCAGCAAAAAATGCTGCCAATCCGTCATCGGCGGTACAGGGCAACGGCCGCATTCGATTTCCGCGCCGCCCAACAACCGGTACAGCAGTATATCCGCAATCCAAAGCAACAACGGGTATTTCAAACGCCGCAACCAAAAAACCAACCACGTCCGCACGATTCACCTCACCACCATTCCGACAACGATATTGTACCGCTTCCGTGCAATGTTAAAATATAGTGGATTAAATTTAAACCAGTACGGCGTTGCCTCGCCTTGCCGTACTATTTGTACTGTCTGCGGCTTCGTCGCCTTGTCCTGATTTAAATTTAATCCACTATAAGCCCACTTCTACCGCCGTACAAAACGCCATGCTCACCGATTTAGAAAAAAACGCCATCCGCGACCATTACCAAAATATCGGCAAAAACCTGCCAGGTTTCCGTCCGCGTGCTTCGCAGCGGGAAATGATTGCGGCGGTTGCCCACACTTTTTCGCGGACGTTGACGCGCGAAGAAGGCAGCGAGCCGCCCAAGCGCGAAGGCGAGAGCATTGCCGTAATCGAAGGCCCGACCGGCGTGGGCAAATCGCTTGCCTACCTGCTTGCGGGTAGCATCATGGCGCAAACACGCGGCAAGCGGCTGATTGTGAGCAGCGCGACGGTTGCCTTGCAGGAACAGTTGGTAGACCGCGACCTGCCGTTTTTGGTCGAAAAAAGCGGTTTGGAACTGAGCTTCGCACTTGCCAAAGGGCGCGGCCGTTATCTTTGCCCTTACAAACTCTATCAACTGACGCAAAGCAACGCCCAGCAAAACCTGCTCGGCTTTGAAGCCCCCGCCGTCTTGTGGGACAGCAAACCCAAGCCCGAAGAATTGAAGCTGCTGCGCGACATCGCCGACGAATTTTCCGCCCGACGGTTCAACGGCGACCGCGACACTTGGCCGGAAAGAATCGATGACGCGATTTGGCTCAAAGTGACCAACGACCGCCACGGCTGCCTGAAAACCGCCTGTCCCAACCGTCCGGAATGCCCTTTTTACCTGGCACGCGATGTCTTGGAAACCGTCGATGTCGTCGTTGCCAACCATGACCTTCTGCTTGCCGACATCAGCATGGGCGGCGGCGTGATTCTTCCTGAGCCCGAAAACAGTTTCTATTGCATCGACGAAGCGCACCACCTGCCCAAAAAAGCCCTCAGCCGTTTTGCCGCCGAACATTCA
The DNA here is from genome assembly GCF_943181435.1 of Neisseria sp. Marseille-Q6792. Next base: position 1,609,368 of record NZ_OW969598.1, on the reverse strand, counting down.
TGGAATATTGCCGTTTGGACGCTGGAAAAACTGCCGCAGCTTACCGGCAAAATTGCCGCGCTTACCGATAAAGCCGAACTTGCCAACCTGGCCGACGAAGCCGCCGCATCCTTGCTCGACAGCCTGCATGAATGGCAATTCCATTTGGCGGAAGAGCCGTCTTTAAGTCTGGGGGTGTCTGAAAACGACAGACGAACCAACAGCGAACCGACTTGGCTGTGGGAAGACGGCAAAATCCCCGAAGGTCTCGAAACCACCGTTTCCAATACGGCCATTGCTGCGCGCAGCCTGCTCAAACACGTTATCGGGCTGAATGATGCGCTTTCTGCCGCACGCCGCGAAAAAGAACAGGACGGCGCGCTCCTCGACCGCCTGACCAGTGAGTTCGGCCTTTTTATCTCCCGTATCGAACAAATCAGCGCGGTTTGGGATTTTCTTTCCACCGTCCCCCTCGAAGGCGAAGAGCCGCTGGCAAAATGGATAACCCGCCGCGCCGACGACAAAAACGACTACATTTTCAACGCCAGCCCCATCAGCAGCGCGTCCCACCTCGCCAACAGCCTGTGGCGGCGCGCGGCAGGCGCGGTGTTGACCTCCGCCACCCTGCAATCCTTGGGCAACTTTAACCTGATATTGCGCCAAACCGGGCTGCAATGGCTGCCCGAAACTACCACCCTCGCCCTCAAAAGCCCCTTTGACTTTGAAAAACAGGGCGAACTCTACATCCCTCCCATATACGCCAGCCCCAAAGACCCCGAAGCCCACACCGCCGCCGTCATCGAATGGCTGCCCAAGCTTATTTCGCCCACAGAAGCCATCGGCACACTCGTCCTGTTTTCCTCGCGCAAACAAATGCAGGATGTCGCCCTGCGCCTGCCCGGAGACTACCTGCCGCTCCTGCTCGTACAAGGCGAATTGCCCAAAGCCGTCCTCCTGCAAAAACACCACCAGGCCATAGAAGAAGGCAAAGCCAGCATCATCTTCGGACTCGACAGCTTTGCCGAAGGACTCAACCTGCCCGGCACCGCCTGCGTGCAAGTCATCATCGCCAAACTCCCCTTCGCCATGCCCGACAACCCCATCGAAAAAACCCAAAACCGCTGGATAGAACAGCGCGGCGGCAACCCCTTCATCGAAATCACCGTCCCCGAAGCCGGCATCAAACTCATCCAGGCCGTCGGCCGCCTCATCCGCACCGAACAAGACTACGGCCGCGTAACCATCCTCGACAACCGCATCAAAACACAGCGGTACGGCCAACAATTATTAGCCGGCCTGCCACCGTTTAAAAGGATAGGGTAAACATACCGCCCTTCCCGCAACAGAAAGGAAAAATCATGAATTTCACCCGACTGCTCAACCAAGTCTTAAGCACGGTTCAAAAAAAAGGCAACACATTCTCCGACAGCCCGCTCAATTCATTCGGCGGAGGCGCGCTGGTTGCCGGTGTCGCCTCCATGCTGCTGAACGGTAAAAACCGCAAAAACATCACCAAAATCGGTTCGACCGCCGCTTTGGGCTACCTCGCCTACCGGGGCTATCAGATGTGGCAGCAAAACAAAGGGCGGGCAACCGTAACACAAAGCGATTTCCAACCTGCCGGAGAAACCGAAGAAACATACAGCCGCACCGTATTGCGCACCATGATAGCCGCCGCTGCTTCAGACGGCATGATAGACGAATCCGAACGCCGGACTATCGAACAGGAAAGCGGCACAGACCCCGAAACTGCCGCATGGCTCGCCACCGAATACCGCCTTCCCGCAAGCATCGAAGACATCGCCGCCTCCGTCGGCAACGATGAGGCACTGGCGGCGGAAGCCTATCTGGCGGCAAGACTGGTATGTGCCGATTTGTCGCGGAAAGAAACCGTCTTCCTCGCCCGCCTGTCGCAGGCTTTGGAACTGGATGACAATCTGGTGGAAAACTTGGAAAGGCAATTGGGGTTTTGATTCAAAATTCCCTCCCGCAGGGGAGGGAAAATAAAAACCGCCGCCGCCACGAAGGGCAAACGGCGGCATAGGCAGCTACAGGCAATATCCGGCAACAAGGCGGGCTACTGCAATGAGCCGCCGTGGGAAGATTTAAGCAGGCGTTCGTGTTTGTGAAATTCCCGCCCCATATAATAAGAACCGAAATAAGTCAGGTGGTCTTGGTCGCCGTAAAGATAGCGTCCGTGTATTTCGACCGTGTTTTGGGGCAGGTATTTTTGTGCGTCCACCCAATGCACATTGGGAATATCTTTAATCAAATCAAAGACCGCCTGATTGCTCTTGCCGATGTCGCCCATAGCCTGAATGGGGCGGAGGTATTGGTTTATAGCAAATCTTTTCAATTTTTCCTCCCTCAAGGGCGAACGGCTGATTGATGCATTATTTGCAAAAACATAGACGGGTTTGACGGCGGCTATCCTTATGTCCCGGTATTTTAAAAATGCCGTCTGAACGCGCGTTCAGACGGCATCGGTTTCAATAAACGCTCAAATCCGTTTCGCCAATGCTTCAGCCTTGCCCACATACAGTGCGGGGGTCAGCTCAAGCAATTTTGCTTTGGCTTCGGTAGGGATTTCCAGCGATTCGATGAAGACTTTCAGCACTTCGGGCGTAATGCCGTCTTTACCGCGCGTCAGGTCTTTCAGCTTCTCGTAAGGATTGGCCACGCCGTAACGGCGCATTACGGTTTGAATCGGCTCGGCGAGCAACTCCCAAGTGGCATCCAAATCGGCGGCAAGCGCGGCAGGGTTCGGCTCGAGCTTGTTCAGACCGCGCAGGTGGGCGGCGAAACCCAACACGGCATAGCCCACGCCCACGCCCATATTGCGCAGGACGGTGCTGTCGGTCAGGTCGCGCTGCCAGCGGGAAATCGGCAGTTTTTCCGCCAAAAAGCCCAATACGGCGTTGGCCATACCGAGGTTGCCTTCGGAATTTTCAAAGTCGATGGGGTTGACTTTGTGCGGCATGGTGGAAGAACCGACTTCGCCCGCTTTGACTTTTTGTTTGAAGTAACCCAATGAAATATAACCCCAAACATCGCGGTTAAAGTCGATCAGAATCGTGTTGACACGGCTGATGGCTTGGAAGAATTCAGCCATGTAGTCGTGCGGCTCGATTTGGATGGTGTAGGGGTTGAAGGTCAGGCCGAGGCTGATTTCGACGAAGTTACGGCAGTGGGTTTCCCAATCGACGTCGGGATAGGCGACCATGTGAGCGTTGTAATTGCCGACCGCGCCGTTGATTTTGCCGAGGAATTCTTGCGCCTGAAGGATTTTGAACTGGCGTTGCAGGCGGTACACGATATTGGCGATTTCTTTACCCAGTGTGCTTGGTGTAGCAGGCTGGCCATGCGTGCGGCTCATCATAGGAACGGCAGCCAACTCATGCGCCATGCCGGTCAGTTTCTCAATGATTTCGGCCAGCTTCGGCAGCAAAACAGCCTCACGCGCTTCTTGCAGCATTAAAGCGTGGGACAGGTTGTTGATGTCTTCGCTGGTGCAGGCGAAGTGGATGAACTCGCTGGCAGCAGCGACTTCCGGCACTTCGGCAAAACGTTTTTTCAGCCAATATTCGATGGCTTTGACATCGTGATTGGTCGTGGCTTCGATGGCTTTGACAGCGGCTGCGTCTTCCAATGAAAAGTTTTCGATGACTTTGTCGATTTCGGCAAGCGTTCCGGCACCGAAGGGCGGTACTTCGACAATCTTCGGCTCGGCGGCCAGGGCTTTGAGCCAGTTTAATTCGACTTTGACACGCGCCTTCATCAGGCCGTACTCTGAAAAAATCGGGCGCAATGCTTCAACGGATTGGGCATAACGGCCGTCTAAAGGGGAAAGCGAGGCGATGGGGTTGATCATATCGGCATCCTGTTCGGAAAAGACATTAAAAATTGTTAAATTGTTTGCAATTATACATCACTCTCAGGACGCTATGCCGTCTGAAGCCCGTTTTCCGACAGATACGCAATGATTTCGTCTTCGTCGTCCGATATGGCGAACAAAGAGGCCGCGCCTTCAGAAATCAGACCGCGCGCCAAAAGCTGCGCGTTTATCCACTCCGCCAAGCCCGACCAAAACGCCTTTCCAACCAAAACGACCGGACGCGGCGGCACTTTGCCCGTCTGCACCAAGGTTAGGATTTCAAACAATTCGTCCAGCGTCCCGAAGCCGCCCGGCATCACGACATATGCTTGGGAATAGCTGAAAAACACCGCCTTGCGTTCGGCAAAACGGGAAAACCGCAAGGCGATGTCCTGATACGGATTCGGTTTCTGCTCGTGCGGCAGGGCAATGTTCAGCCCCACCGAAACCGATTTCCCTGCAAACGCGCCCTTGTTTGCCGCCTCCATAATCCCCGGTCCCCCGCCCGAAATGACGGCAATGCCCGAATCCGACAGCCGCCTCGCCAGACGGCAGGCAAACGCATAATCCGCATGATTCTGCGGCGTGCGCGCGCTGCCGAAAATACTGACTGCCGAAAACACGCCCGCCAATGCTTCGTCTGCCTGCCTGCGTTCGGCATCATAACGTGCCTGCTCCGGCACACGGTTTGTATTCCCCATTCCGTCCTCCGTTTAAAAACAACGATTGTACCTGCAGGAACACGATACAATAACCGTTTTTTTGCCATGCTCGACATCATCTACCGCGACGGCCGCACCGTTGCCGTCAACAAGCCCGCCGGAATGCTCGTCCACCGTTCGTGGTTGGACAGCCGCGAAACCGTCTTCGCCATGCAGACGCTGCGCGACCAAATCGGACAACACGTCTACCCCGTCCACCGCCTCGACCGCCCCACATCCGGCGTCCTCCTGTTTGCCCTCGACCCTGAAGCCGCCCGCCTGCTGACGCAGCAGTTCGAACAAAAAAACATACGCAAAACCTACTGGGCAATCGTGCGCGGACACCTGCCTTCAGACGGCATCATCGACTATCCGCTCAAATACTGCCCCGACAAAATTGCCGAAGCGCGTACCGAATCCGTCATACAGGACGCGCAAACCGCCTGCCGCTGCATCGCCCGAACCGAGCTGCCCTTCCAATCCGCACTGCGCTACCCGACCTCGCGCTACTCGTGGGCGGAGCTGACGCCGCATACAGGGCGCAAACACCAGCTCCGACGCCACATGAAACACATCTTCCACCCCATCGTCGGCGACACCAACTACGGCGACCTGTGCCAAAACCACGCTGTTGCCGCACACCTCGGCACGCAACGCCTCATGCTCCACGCCCGTTCCCTGACCTTCCGAAGCCCCGACGGCGGACAGACCGTAACCTCCCTTGCCGAAACCGACAGCCAATGGGCGGTCTGGCTGGAACAGTTCAAATAGGCGCGCCAATCCTCCCCCAACCTTTTTTCAGACGGCATTTTCGGTAATCTGCTAAAATCGCCCGCTTGAGTTTCCACAGAAAAATCCGAAAAATGAATATTTTTTACGAAGAGTCCGGCCAGTTCAAAGTTGCCGCCGTCGTCCAAAAAAACGACGCCACCTACCAAGTCGATACCCCACACGGCAAGCGCACCAAAGTGAAAGCAAACAATGTCTTTGCCGAGTTCGACGGCGATATGGCGGCGTTTTTGGAAAACGCGCAGGCGCAGGCGGCGGACATCGACACCGATTTATTGTGGGAAGTATGCGGCGAAGAAGAATTTTCCGCCGAAGCCATCGCCGAAGAATATTACGGACACGCGCCGACCAAAACCGAGCTGGCGGCAACTTTGATTGCGCTTTACGCCGCGCCGATGTATTTCTACAAAAAAGCCAAAGGCGTGTTCAAAGCCGCGCCCGAAGAAACTTTGAAACAAGCGCTTGCCGCCATCGAACGCAAAAAACAGCAAGACGCGCAAATCGACACTTGGGCGGAAGCCTTGAAACGCGGCGAGATGCCGTCTGAAATCGCGGCAGATTTGAAAACCATCCTACACGCGCCCGACAAGCAGTCGCTGACCTACAAAGCCTTTACCAAAGCCGCCGATGCGCTGAAAACCTCCGCCTACGAATTGGCGAAAAAAACAGGCGGCATTACGTCCATCCCTCAATACCTGCAAGACGGGTTTGAAATCAAATACTTCCCCAAAGGAACAGGCTTCCCCGACCTTGCCCTTCCTGAAATGCCCGACCTGCCCAAAGCCGACGTTATCGCCTTTTCTATTGACGACGAATCGACCACCGAAGTCGATGACGCCTTAAGCCTGACCGACTTGGGCAATGGTATGAAACGCGTCGGCATCCACATTGCCGCGCCGTCGCTTGCCATTAAACCAGGCGACAAAATGGAAAAAAACATCATGGAACGCTTGAGCACGGTTTATTTCCCCGGCGGCAAAATCACTATGTTGCCCGAAAACTGGATTGCCGCGTTCAGCCTTGATGCAGGCGCATACCGCCCTGCCGTCAGCATTTATTTCGATGTGGACGGCGAGTTCAACGTCGGCGCGCCGACCTGCAAAATCGAAGCCGTCAACATCGCCGCAAACCTACGCATCCAAACCATCGAGCCGCATTTCAATGCCGAAGCGGGCTTGGACGAAGCCGGCGAAATGATGTTCAACCACCATCAAGACCTGATTTGGTTCCACCAATTTGCCGTCGCCCTGCAAAAAGCACGCGGCAAATACGAACCCGACCGCGCGCCGCAATACGATTACAGCATTGAATTGGATGAGAAAGGCAACGTCTCCGTCGTCCGCCGCGAACGCGGTTCGCCCATCGATACGCTGGTCAGCGAGATGATGATTCTTGCCAACAGCACTTGGGCGCAGATGCTCCATGACAACGACCTGCCCGGCCTTTTCCGTGTGCAACCGGCAGGCAAAGTGCGCATGAGCACCAAATCCGAGCCGCACATCGGCATGGGCGTGCAGCATTACGGCTGGTTCACTTCGCCGCTGCGCCGCGCCGCCGACTACATCAACCAAAAACAACTCCTCAGCCTGATAGACGACACCGCCGAGCCGCTGTATCAGAACAGCGATGCCGAGCTTTTCGCCGCGCTGCGCGACTTCGATGCCGCCTATACAGCCTACGCCGACTTCCAACGCCAAATGGAAGCCTACTGGAGCCTCGTGTACCTGCAACAGCAAGGCACGAGCGAGCTGACGGCCACCATCCTCAAAGAAGACCTCGTCCGCATCGAAGGCCTGCCGCTGACAACGCGCGCGACCGGTATTCCGTTTGACGCGCTGCCCAAATCGCAGGCATTGTTCAAAATCACTGAATTAGATGCCGAGAAGCAGTTTGTCTCGCTCAACTACATCAAGGCAGCCGCACCCGCGGGTACAACGGCAGGCAATGCCGTCTGAAGCCCGATACGGCAAGCTCCGGCAAAAACAGAAACCTGAATCTCATCATTCCCACAGTCGGGAATCCGGTTTTTTGGGTTTCCGTTGTTTTTGCGTTTCAGTGAACTTCCAAACCGCCATTCCCGATAAATACCCGCAATCTAAAATCCCGTCATTCCCACGCAGGTGGAAATCTAGGTCTGTCCGCACGGAAACTTATACGCCGTCATTCCCGCGCAGGCGGGAATCCAGATTCTTCGGTACAGAAACTTATCGGATAAAACGGTTTCTTTAGATTCTACGTCCTAGATTCCCGCTTGAGCGGGAATGACGGCATAGGGGTTTCTGTTTTCCCGATAAATTACCACAACCCAAAATCCCGTCATTCTCGTAAAAGCGGGAATCTGGTTCGTTCGGTTTCGTTTTTTTTTGAGTTTCGTGTAACTTCTGAATCGTCATTCCTACGCAGATGGGAATCCAGGTTTATCCGCATGGAAACTTATGCGCCGTCATTCCCGCGCAGGCGGGAATCCAGATTCTTCGGCTTCAGTTTTTTGAGTTTCGGGCAACTTCTGAATCGTCATTCCTACGCAGATGGGAATCCAGGTTTGTCCGCACAGAAACTGATATGCCGTCATTCCCGCGACGGCGGGAATCCAGACCCTTCGGTACAGAAACTTATCGGATAAAACGGTTTCTTTAGATTCTACGTCCTAGATTCCCGCCTGCGCGGGAATGACGGCATAGGGGTTTCTGTTTTCCCGATAAATTACCACAACCCAAAATCCCGTCATTCTCGTAAAAGCGGGAATCTGGTTCGTTCGGTTTCGTTTTTTTTTTGAGTTTCGTGTAACTTCTGAATCGTCATTCCCGCGAAAGCGGAAATCCGGCTCGTTCGGTTTCAGTTTTTTGGGTTTCGGGCAACTTCTGAATCGTCATTCCCACGCAGGTGGGAATCTAGGTCTGTCCGCACGGGAACTTATGCGCCGTCATTCCCGCACAGGCGGGAATCCAGACCCTTCGGCACAGAAACTTATCGGATAAAACGGTTTCTTTAGATTCTACGTCCTAGATTCCCGCTTGAGCGGGAATGACGGCATAGGGGTTTCTGTTTTCCCGATAAATACCAGCAACCTAAAATCCCGTCATTCCCGCGCAGATGGGAATCCAGGTTTGTCCGCACGGGAACTTATGCGCCGTCATTCCCGCGAAAGCGGGAATCCAGACCTTTAAACTCCAGCCATTCCCGATAAATTCCTGTTGCTTTTCGTTTCTAGATTCCCGCCTGCGCGGGAATGACGGCATAGGGGTTTCTGTTTTCCCGATAAATACCAGCAACCTAAAATCCCGTCATTCCCGCGAAAGCGGGAATCCAGACCTTTAAACTCCAGCCATTCCCGATAAATTCCTGTTACTTTTCGTTGCTAGATTCCCGCTTTCGCGGGAATGACGATGGAAAGATTGTTGTTGTGTCAGATAACGCTGTGATTTTGAATGACCGGACTCCCGCCTGCGCGGGAATGACGATGGAAAAATTGTTGTTGTGTCAGATAACTCTGTGATTTTGAATAACCGGATTCCCGCCTGCGCGGAAATAACGGCGGAGAGATGATTGTGATTTCGGATAACGCCGTGATTTTGAAATTTTGAAATGACAAGATAGGTATTTTCCATTTCCGTCATATTTGCCGATTTCGTGCGTCAAAATGCCGTCTGAAGCCTGTTCCAGGTTTCAGACGGCATTGCCTGCACGCTTACCGTTTAATAAGCGTATGTTTTACCGCTAAATATTTAGAGGCACTTACCATTCGAAATTGACACCGGCGTGATAAGCTGCACCGCCGCCGGGTGCAAAGGCAAATCCTGCTTTTGTTGCAAATTTTTCGTTGTAACGGTAACCGACACCGACGGCAAATGCGGATTGCGACTGATAGCCGCCTACAGCGGCGGTAACGTTTGCCTTGCCGACAGAGTAGGGTTGGAATAAACCGCTTAACGCGGCTTGTGCCGCCAAACCGCGTTTCAGTTTTTTGTTTTCAGCATCTGCCGTTTTTCCGTCATTTGTTGCAACAACCGAAGTCTCATTAGAATTTGTTGCAACAACCGTAGTCTCATTAGAATTCGTCGCTGCAAGCGAGTAATTAGAAATTACCCCCCCCCCCGCGATTACCAGCAGGGAAAGCACTGATGGTGCCAATAATTTTTTCATCATTAAAATTCCTATGGTTAGTATGATACAAAGCGTGAAATTACGATTAATCCGCCATTTTCCAACTTATGCGGAAACATGCTTCCCAACCGTAAGCCTGCATTGTAAAACAATAACATTCAATTACTGAATAATTTTCGCAGATTCAAGGAAAAAATCCTGATTCCTTACTTCTGCCTTCTTTGTTTCATCATTCCCCGGCAGGCGCGAATTTGGTTTTTGTGTTTCAATTGCTTTTAGGTTTCAGGCAACTTTTAAATCGTCATTCCTGATAAATACCCGCAATCTAAAATCCCGGCATTCCCGCGCAGATGGGAATCTAGGTTTGTCCTCACCAAAACCGATATGCCGTCATTCCCGCGCAGATGGGAGTCTAAGTCTGTCCGCACGGAAACCGATATGCCGTCATTCCCGCGCAGGCGGGAATCAGACCCTTCGGCTTCAGTTTTTTGGTTTCGGGCAACTTCTGAATCGTCATTCCTACGCAGATGGGAATCCAGGTTTGTCCGCACGGAAACCGATATGCCGTCATTCCCGCGAAAGCGGGAATCCAGACCTTTAAACTCCGACCATTCCCGATAAATTCCTGTTGCTTTTCGTTTCTAGATTCCCGCCTGCGCGGGAATGACGATGGAAAGATTGTTGTTGCTTCGGATAAATCTCTGCGGTTTTAAATAACCGGATTCCCGCCTGCACGGGAATGACGAATGACGGTGTAAAAGTAACTCGAAATTCAAAAAAGCCATACCGCCCGGATTGTTGCCGATCGGTATGGCTTTTTGCTTCAAACCGCCTTAGCGGATGTCGATGTACGCGCCGGAATGCAGGTCACGCAACAGGTCGGCGGTCGCACGCTCCGCCTTCTGTTGGAAAATATACTGGCGCACGGCGTTGCGGACGCGTTCCTGAGGCGTGCCGGCCTCGCGTACTTCGTTCAGCTTGATGATGTGCCAGCCAAACTGGGTGCGTACGGGCGCGCTGACTTGGCCGGGTTTGAGGCTGCGGACGGCTTCTTCAAAGGCGGGAACCATTACGCCGTCGGCAAACCAGCCCAAGTCGCCGCCGTTGCCCGCGCTCGCGTCTTGCGAATATTGGCGCGCCAGGCTGGAAAAGTCTGTGCCGCTGCGGGCCTCTCCGTAGATTTTGCGGATGGTGCTTTCTGCACCGACGGCGGCGTTTTCGCTGTCGGCCTTAATCAGGATGTGTTGGGCGCGGTATTGGCGCATCGGCTCGCCTTCGGGCAGGGTAATGCCCTGTTTCTGCGCCTGTTCGATAAAGCGGTCGACCTCTGCCTCGCTTACCCGGCTGTTCTGCATCACTGCCTGCTCCCGGACTTTTTCGGCAATGATGTTGTCGGCAAGCTCGCGGCGTTGGGCGGGGCTGAGGTTTTTGAGGGCGGGATTTTGTGCAACAACGGCATCGATTTCGGCTTCGGTCGCTTGGATGTTGCGGCGTTTGCCCGCCTGTACGATCAGGGATTGGTTGACCAGCTGCATCAGTACTTGTTCGGTCAATGCCGTATCGCTGATTTGTACGCCTTTGGGCAGGTTTGCCTTGGCATCGGCAACAGCCTGTGCCAGCCTGCGGCGTGTGATGACTTCGTTGTCGGCAACGGCGGCGATGCCGTCTGAAAAGTGTATGCCGCTTTCCTGTTGGGCGGCTTCTTGGCGTGCCGTCTCCGCCGGCTTGGCGGCTTTGGCGGCAGGTGCGGGTTTTGCCGCACGGGGTGCCGCTTGGCTGTAGGACGCGCTCAGCAGTGCGGCGGCTATCATCAGGGTTTTTATCTTCATCGATATTTCCTTATCGGTTGGATTCCGCACTTGGGTTCGGCGGAATCGGGGTTGTTCGGTGGACGGCAGGTTCGTTGGAACAGGACGGGGATTCGGTCTGTTTACGGCTGCGTTCTGCGCCTGCCTGAAAGGTCCAGATTCGGGATATAGCCGGGTACGGCAATGTCCATCGCACCTTTGGGAACCCTGCCGATATTGCTCAAGTCTTTTAATTGCAGGGTAAGGAAGACGGCGTTTTTGTAGGTGTTTTCGCCGGTAACGTAGCGTTGGGCGTACACGCCCGCGCCCCAGCAGCCGCAACTGCTTTTGTATTCCGCACCCGCCAGCATTTCTATCGGTTTTTTGGCTTCAAAACCGTAGTTGTAGCGGACGACGGCCGACAGGTTGCGCGTCAGCGGCCATTGTGCGGACAGGTCGAGCTGGCTGAGTTTGTCGTAAAAATAGGAGCCATCGGCCTGCAGGTAGATTTTTTCATTGCGCCCGTATTTGTAGCGGGCGTTCAGCACTTTGCCCTGTGCGGGACGGTAGCTTGCACCGACGGCGTAGTTCTCGGCGCGTTTGTCGTTTTGGTTGTAGTGGATGCTGCTGTCGAGGATGAAGCGGCTGCCGATGCTGCCGGAGGCAAATGCCACCCAGTCGGAACGGTTGCGCGGATTTTTGCCGACGCTGCCGTCAAGCATCACCGCATCATCCTTGAAATAGAATTTCTGACCGATGCCAGCGCGGAACCGTTCTTCTCCGGTCGCGTTGTCGAGAATACGGCTCTGCACGGCGGCGGAAAGGCTGTTGGCGGCGTTAATCCTGTCGTTGCCGTAATAGAGGTTTTCACGGAACAGCTGCCCGTAGCCGAAACTGTTTTCGGATGAGTCGAAATTGGGCAGGTCGTTTTGGGATTTGGCAGGAATATAGTTGTAGAACAGGCGCGGCTCGAGGGTTTGCAGGACTTCTCCGCCGAACATCCGCGTATTGCGTTCGAAGGTCATGCCGCTGTCGATATTGACAATGGGCAGAGTGCGGCTGACGCGTCGGGTTTCTTGGCTGCCGAAGCGGTTGAGGCTGTAATAGGTGGCGTGCAGTCCGAGTTTGGGACGGACGTAGCCCCAGCTGTTGCTGAAATCCCATTTGATGTCGGGATAGACGACCAAGCGGCTGCCGTCTTGGCGGCTGTCGTGGCTGAAGCGGGTAAATTGTGCGGACACGCCGATTTGCGCCCTGCCTGCGTTTTTATGCCAATCGGCAGAAAGGCGCGGCATCAGGGCATACGGTTTGTCTTTGTAGCCGTTTTGGTTGGCCAGCGTCTGGAATTTTTGTGCCGACAATCCGACGTTCAAAATGCCGCCAGCCACCTTGCCGCTGTAATCCAGCCATACCTGGCGGTTGAGGTTGACGTTGCCGGCGATTTCTTCGCTGCCGTAAAAGTCGCGGTAGTAGCCGCTGTCGGAGACTTGGTTGAAATCGACACCCGCCTGAAGTGTGTCGGAAATATCGTGCTGGTGCTGCCATTTCGCCTGATAGCGGTTGTTCCTGCCGCTTTTCTTATCGTGCGGCAGCCAGGCCAGGTCGGCCTGTCCGCTGTAATCGGGACGCAGGTAACGGATTTGTCCGTCAAACGTCGCGCCGCGTTCGCCGATAATGCCGGGGGCGAAGGTGGCATCGAAGTTGGGGGCAAGGTTGAAATAATAGGGAACGGAAAGGGAAATGCCGTCTGAACCGGTGGACAGGGAGGGAACGAGCAGACCGCTTTTGCGGTTGCCGTCCAGCGGGAAGTCCGCCCAAGGGGTGTAGAAAATGGGAACGCCGCCGAACACGAAGGCGGCGTGTTTGGCAACGCCTATGCCTTTTTCCCGATCGGCTTCGACAGAGGCTGCCTTGACATACCAGCCGGCATCGCCGGCGGAACAGGTGTTGAATTGGGTTTCCGTCAGTTTGTAATGCCCTTCGCCCAACATTTCGGCGGTGCGGCTGACGCTTTGCAGCCGCCGTCCGCCTTGTTCGGTTTCCATGCGGACGTTGTGCGCTTCGCCGGTCTGCTGCTCGAGATTGTAGGTCAGGGTTTCGCCCCGAATCAGCGTACCGTCCTGTTGGAGGGCGAACCGGTCGCCTACGGTAACGGTGTCGCCCGACTGGTCGTAATCCGCCCAATCGGTATTGAGGACTGCGCCGTCCCGTTCGATGATAACGCTTCCTTCCGCGCGCACCTTGACCTGCGACTGCCCTTCCACCTTGTCGGCGACAATGCGCGTATAGTCTTCGGGGATGGATGCTTCGCCGCTGCCTTGGACGGCGGCTTCGGTTCTCTCGGGGCTGCCGCTTTCGTTACTGCAAAACAGGCAGGTCGAACCGAGGCTCAGGCTGGTAGGCTGTATGGGTTCGGACACGCTCCGAACGCTTCCTCCGGCGGTCGGATTGTCCGTTTCCTCCGCCGCAACGGCATCGGCGGCGGCGCAATGCGTGCCGAAACAGAAGCCCAATGCCAGCACCAGTGGTTTGAGTGAAAATAAACGAGCCAAAATTGCCCCTCAGGTCGGTTTGCCAGTTAGAATAGCGTTTATTGTAACCTGAAATGCTTTAGTACTGTTATGCAACGACAAATCGAACTGAAAAATTGGCTTCAGACCATCTATTCCGGCCGCAGTTTCGAACTGGCCTTTGCGGCGGCGGATGCTGATTTCCGCCGCTATTTCCGTGCAACGTTTTCAGACGGCAGCAGCGTCGTCTGCATGGATGCGCCGCCCGACAAGATGAGTGTCGCACCTTATTTGAAGGTGCAGAAACTGTTTGACATGGTCAATGTGCCGCAGGTATTGCACGCGGACACGGATTTAGGGTTTGTGGTATTGAACGACTTGGGCAATACGACGTTTTTGACCGCGATGCTTCAGGAACAGGGCGAAACGGCACACAAAGCCCTGCTTTTGGAGGCCATCGGCGAGCTGGTCGAATTACAGAAGGCAAGCCGTGAAGGGGTTTTGCCCGAATATGACCGTGAAACGATGCTGCGCGAAATCAACCTGTTCCCGGAATGGTTTGTCGCAAAAGAATTGGGGCGCGAATTAACATTCAAACAACGCCAACTTTGGCAGCAAACCGTCGATACGCTGCTGCCGCCCCTGTTGGCGCAGCCCAAAGTCTATGTGCACCGCGACTTTATCGTCCGCAACCTGATGCTGACGCGCGGCAGTCCGGGTGTTTTAGACTTCCAAGACGCGCTTTACGGCCCGATTTCCTACGATTTGGTGTCGCTGTTACGTGATGCCTTTATCGAATGGGAAGAAGAATTTGTCTTGGACTTGGTTATCCGCTACTGGGAAAAGGCGCGGACTGCCGGCTTGCCCGTCCCCGAAGCGTTTGACGAGTTTTACCGCTGGTTCGAATGGATGGGCGTGCAGCGGCACTTGAAGGTTGCAGGCATCTTCGCACGCCTGTACTACCGCGACGGCAAAGACAAATACCGTCCGGAAATCCCGCGTTTCTTAAACTATCTGCGCCGCGTATCGCGCCGTTATGCCGAACTCGCCCCGCTCTACGCGCTCTTGGTCGAACTGGTCGGCGATGAAGAGCTGGAAACGGGCTTTACGTTTTAAACCCAATCAAAATGCCGTCTGAAAACCAAGTTTCAGACGGCATTTTCCAAACGGGCTTACTGCGCAGCTTTTTGTTCTTCGCGTACTTTGTCCGCCAAAAGGTCGATGGTGTTCATACCGGACTCCCAGTCGGCAAATTCGACTTTATATTTGCCGCCGACGATAACCGTGGGCGTACCGTCGATTTGGAAGGTTTCGGTCAGCTCCTGCATTTTGTCGGCGCGCGCCTGGCTTTCGGGAGATTCGTAAGCGGCAAGGACTTTTTTGCCGTCAAAGGCGGTTTGTTCGCCCAGCCATTTTTTGAGGACTTCCGGCTCTTGCAGCTTAATTTTCTGATTAACCATCGCATCGAAAATATGGCTGTTCGCCACATCTTTGCTTTCGGCGGCAGCCATATCGACGGCGGCGGCAAGGCGGGCGAGCGGCAGCATCTCTTTTTGCCAGACGACATGCTCGGTACGCAGGTACATATCGTCTTTAAAAGACTTGGCGTGTTTGCTCAAAACAGGTTCGAGGTGGGCGCAGTGCGGGCAGAAATAGCCGAAAAACTCAAGGACTTCAACCTTGCCTGCCTGCTGTTGGGGAATCGGGTTGGAAAGGACGGTATAGTTTTGCCCTTCAACCAGCCCTGCCGGGGCGGCGGCTGCCGAAGCGGCAGGCGCGCTGTCGGCGGGGACGCTGGTTTGGACTTGACTGTCGCACGCGGCAAGGGCGAACAGGGCGGCAACGCCGAGGGCAAGGTGTCTGGATTTCATACGGTTCTCCGTGATGTTGGAAATAAATCGGATATTGGTATTTTATTGTATTTTCGCGTGTTGATACAGTTTGTCTCTGGAAAAGGAAGCTTTCGTATCGGGAAACCGGTTCGGACGGCATGAAACCCTATGCCGTCTGAACCGGTTTCTGTCGTACAATACGCGCCGTTGCCCCAAACGGGTACGACTGTTGAGGAACAATGATGAATATGCTGGGAGCTTTGGCAAAAGTCGGCAGCCTGACGATGGTGTCGCGCGTTTTGGGATTTGTGCGCGATACGGTCATTGCGCGGGCATTCGGCGCAGGCATGGCGACGGATGCGTTTTTTGTCGCGTTCAAACTGCCCAACCTGCTTCGCCGCGTGTTTGCGGAAGGGGCGTTTGCCCAAGCGTTTGTGCCGATTTTGGCGGAATATAAGGAAACGCGTTCTAAAGAGGCGACGGAAGCTTTTATCCGCCATGTGGCGGGGATGCTGTCGTTTGTACTGGTCATCGTTACCGCGCTGGGCATACTTGCCGCGCCTTGGGTGATTTATGTTTCCGCACCCGGTTTTGCCAAAGATGCCGACAAATTTCAGCTCTCCATCGATTTGCTGCGGATTACGTTTCCTTATATCTTATTGATTTCACTTTCCTCTTTTGTCGGCTCGGTACTCAATTCCTATCATAAATTCAGCATTCCGGCGTTTACGCCCACGTTTCTGAACGTGTCGTTTATCGTATTCGCGCTGTTTTTCGTGCCGTATTTCGATCCTCCCGTTACCGCGCTGGCTTGGGCGGTCTTTGTCGGCGGTATTTTGCAGCTCGGCTTTCAGCTCCCTTGGTTGGCGAAACTGGGCTTTTTGAAACTGCCCAAACTGAATTTCAAAGATGCGGCGGTCAACCGCGTGATGAAACAGATGGCGCCTGCGATTTTGGGCGTGAGCGTGGCGCAGATTTCTTTGGTTATCAACACGATTTTCGCGTCTTATCTGCAATCTGGCAGCGTTTCATGGATGTATTACGCCGACCGCATGATGGAGCTGCCCAGCGGCGTGCTGGGGGCGGCACTCGGTACGATTTTGCTGCCGACTTTGTCCAAACACTCGGCAAACCAAGATACGGAACAGTTTTCTGCCCTGCTCGACTGGGGTTTGCGCCTGTGCATGCTGCTGACGCTGCCGGCGGCGGTCGGTCTGGCGGTGTTGTCGTTCCCGTTGGTGGCAACGCTGTTTATGTACCGAGAATTCACGCTGTTTGACGCGCAGATGACGCAACATGCGCTGATTGCCTATTCTTTCGGTTTAATCGGTTTGATCATGATTAAAGTGTTGGCACCCGGCTTCTATGCGCGGCAAAACATCAAAACGCCCGTCAAAATCGCCATCTTTACGCTCATCTGCACGCAGTTGATGAACCTTGCCTTTATCGGCCCACTGAAACACGTCGGACTTTCGCTTGCCATCGGTCTGGGCGCGTGTATCAATGCTGGATTGTTGTTCTTCCTGTTGCGCAAACACGGTATTTACCGGCCCGGCAAGGGTTGGGCGGCGTTCTTGGCAAAAATGCTGCTCTCGCTCGCCGTGATGGGAGGCGGCCTGTATGCCGCCCAAATCTGGCTGCCGTTCGACTGGGCACACTCCGGTGGAATGCAAAAGGCCACCCGGCTCTTCATCCTGATTGTCATCGGAGGCTGTCTGTATTTCGCATCACTGGCGGCACTGGGCTTCCGTCCGCGCCATTTCAAACGGGTGGAAAGCTGACCGATGCCGATATCCTTTTTCGGAAAACGCTTTTTTCGCGTATCCTTACTGCCTGCCGCCGTACTGCTGCCGATTTTTGCGCTCATTGCCCGCACCGTCGCTTCAGACGGCATGCTCCCGTATGAAGAAACGCTGATGAGGCAGGTTCGTGCCGTTACGCCCAATACATTTTACCCTGTCGCGCTCGTACTGCATTATTTGGGCAAAACCGCCATCGCCGTACCGCTGGTTACATTCGTCTGCGCGTGCCTCTGCCGCTTGGGGCGTTGGCGCGAAGCGGTGTTCTGCGCCCTGTCCGCCCTGCTGCCCACGCTGAATATGCTGCTGCTGAAAGCATGGTTTGCGCGTCCGCGCCCGCAGCTCTGGACACACCTTGTCGAAGAGGGCAATTTTTCCTTCCCCAGCGGACACAGCACGTTTTCCGCCGCCGTCGCCGTCATGCTGACCGTCTGCTTCCGGCACACACCCTACCGCCGCGCCGTACTGTCCGCCGGCATCCTGTTTGCCCTGCTGACAGGGTTCTCGCGCATATATTTGGGCGTACATTATCCCTCGGACGTTTGGGCCGGTTGGACGAACGGGCTACTGTGCGCGCTGACCACCTATTGCGTCATCATGCCGTCTGAAAACAGAAAAACTGATACCTTATGATTTTGACACCGCCGGACACACCGTTTTTCCTCCGCAACGGCAATGCCGACACGCTGGCCGCCAAATTCCTGCAACGCCCCGCGCCCGCATACCGCCGAGAGCTGCTTCCCGACAGCACGGGTAAAACCAAAGTCGCCTACGACTTTTCAGACGGCATTTCGCCCGATGCGCCGCTGGTCGTGCTGTTTCACGGTTTGGAAGGAAGCAGCCGCAGCCATTACGCGGTCGAACTGATGCTTGCGGTACGCGATCGGGGTTGGCACGGCGCAGTCGTCCATTTCCGCAGCTGCGGCGGCATTGCCAACACCGCCCCGGTGTTCTACCACTTGGGCGATACCGCCGAAATCGCCTTTGCTTTGGACACGCTCGCCGCGCGTTACCGTGAAATATACGCCGTCGGCGTATCGCTGGGCGGCAACGCGCTGGCAAAATATTTGGGCGAACAGGGCGAAAACGCGCTGCCGCAAGCCGCCGCCGCCATCTCCGCACCCGTCGATGCAGAGGCGGCAGGCAGACGCTTCGACAGCGGCATCACGCGGCTGCTCTACACGCGCTACTTCCTCCGCACCCTGATACCCAAAGCAAAATCGCTCCAAGGTTTTCAGACGGCATTTGCCGCAGGGTGCAAAACACTGGGCGAGTTTGACGACCGCTTCACCGCACCGCTGCACGGCTTTGCCGACCGGCACGACTACTACCGCCAAACTTCCTGCAAACCGCTGCTCAAACACGTTGCCAAACCGCTGCTCCTGCTCAATGCCGTCAACGACCCCTTCCTGCCGCTCGAAGCCCTGCCGACACCGGACGAAGTGTCCGAAGCCGTTACCCTGTTCCAACCGGCACACGGTGGTCATGTCGGCTTTGTCAGCAGCACCGGCGGCAGGCTGCACCTGCAATGGCTGCCGCAGACTGTCCTGTCCTATTTCGACAGCTTCCGCACAAACAGTCGTTAACGGTTTGATGCTAATATTCCCCCTTTCCCCAGACGAATACGGAACCCGACATGACCGACATCCTCAATAAAATCCTTGCCACCAAAGCACAGGAAGTTGCCGCTCAAAAAGCCGCCGTCAACGCCGAACACATCCGCACGCTTGCCGCAGAAGCCGCGCCCGTCCGCAGCTTTATCGGTTCGATACGCGGCAAACACCGCCTAAACCTGCCCGCCGTCATTGCCGAAATCAAAAAGGCAAGCCCGAGCAAAGGGTTAATCCGTCCGGACTTCCGCCCTGCCGAGATTGCACGCGCCTATGAAAACGCCGGAGCGGCGTGTTTGTCCGTACTGACCGACGAACCCTATTTCCAAGGTTCGCCCGAATACCTCAAACAGGCGCGCGAAGCCGTATCGCTGCCCGTGCTGCGCAAAGACTTCATCATCGACGAATACCAGGTTTATCAGGCGCGCGCATGGGGGGCGGATGCCGTCCTGCTGATTGCCGCCGCACTGGAACAGGAACAATTGGAACGCTTTGAAGCGGTGGCGCACGAATTGGGCATGACCGTCCTGCTCGAGCTGCACGATGAAACCGAAGTGGAAAAATGCCGCAACCTGACCACGCCGTTGTGGGGCGTAAACAACCGCAACCTGAGGACTTTTGAAGTCTCCCTCGACCAAACCCTGTCGCTGCTGCCCGCGCTAGAAGGTAAAACCGTCGTTACCGAAAGCGGCATTACGGGTAAGGCAGATGTGGAATTTATGCGGGCGCGCGGCGTGCACACCTTCCTGATCGGCGAAACGTTCATGCGTGCCGATGATATTGAGGCAGAAGTGGGCAAACTCTTCTAAATCCCGATTTCAGACGGCATTCCCTTTCTTTAACCGACACACCCTTTACCGGACACGGAACAATGACGCACCGACCGACCGCCAAACAGATTTTGCACGAAGTATTCGGTTATCCCGAATTTCGCGGCAAGCAGGAGGCTATCGTCAATGCTTTGGCCGGCGGCGAGAGTTTGATGGTGCTGATGCCGACGGGCGGGGGCAAGTCTTTGTGTTACCAGATTCCGGCACTGATGCGCGAAGGCGTGGCGGTTGTCGTATCGCCGCTGATTGCGCTGATGAACGACCAAGTGGCCAGCCTGCATGTGGCCGGGATTGAAGCGGCGGCAGTCAACAGCAGTACGTCGGCAGATGAAGCGCGCGAGATTGCCGACAAGCTTGCCCAAGGCCGTCTGAAACTGCTTTATGTCGCACCGGAACGCTTGGTTACCGACCGCTTTTTGCGTTTTCTCGACCAACAAACCGTCAGCCTGTTTGCCATTGACGAAGCGCACTGCGTCAGCCAATGGGGACACGATTTCCGCCCCGAATACCAACAGCTCGGCATACTTGCCGAACGCTATCCGAACGTCCCGCGCATCGCCCTGACCGCCACCGCCGATGCCGCCACGCGCGCCGACATCAAGCATTATCTGCACTTGGACGACGCGCCCGAATTTGTCTCCAGCTTCGACCGCCCGAATATTTATTATCAGGTTATCGAAAAAAACAACGGCAAAAAACAATTGCTGGATTTCATCCGCAAAGAAATGGCGGGGCAAAGCGGCATTGTGTATTGCCTAAGCCGCAAAAAGGTTGAAGATGTGGCGCGGTTTTTGCGCGAAAACGGGTTAAACGCGATTCCGTATCACGCCGGTTTGGGTATGGACGTGCGCGAGGAAAACCAACGCCGCTTTACGCGTGAAGACAATATTATCGTGGTGGCGACCGTGGCGTTCGGTATGGGCATAGACAAACCCGACGTGCGCTTTGTCGCCCATCTCGATATGCCCCAGAGTGTCGAACATTTCTATCAGGAATCGGGGCGCGCCGGCCGGGACGGGCTGCCTGCCGCGAGCTGGCTGTGTTACGGCTTGAACGATTGGGTGTTGTTGCGCGAACGGATTGCTGAAGGCAACAGCGACGAGGTGCAAAAGCAAATCGAAATGCAAAAACTCGATGCCATGCTTTCCGTCTGCGAAACCGCCGCCTGCCGCCGCGTACTGCTGCTCAAACATTTCGGCGAAGCATCCGAACCCTGCGGCCATTGCGACAACTGCCTGCATCCGCCCGTGCGGTTTGACGGCACGGTGTTGGTGCAAAAATTACTCAGCTGCGTGTACCGCGCCGGACAACGTTTTGCCGCCGGTTACATCACCAACCTTTTGCGCGGCAAAAGCGACGATTGGATACGCGGCAACCGGCACGAACAACTGTCCACCTTCGGCATCGGTACGGAGTTGTCCGACAAAGAATGGCGCAGCGTCATCCGCCAGTGCATCAGCCTCGGCTACCTCACCGTCAACATTGCCCGATATCAGGCATTGCAACTAACCGAAGCCGCCAAAAAAGTCCTCAAAGGCGAAACCGAAGTGATGCTGCGTCCGCTCAAGCGCGACAAGCCCGCCGTCCGCACCCTCAAAGACAACTGGCTGCGTACCGAACGCGAAGAGCGTTTGTGGCAGGCATTGCGCGTTTGGCGTATGAAACAGGCAGAAGCCGAAGGCATCCCCGCCTATATGATTTTCGGCGACAAAACCCTGCGCGACCTTGTCGAAAAAATGCCGCAAAACCTCAACGGGCTGCACGACATCTACGGCTTGGGCGAGGCCAAAATCGACCGTTTCGGACACGGCATACTCAAAGTCTGCCAAAACGCTGCCGACTTTAGCCACGATGCCGTCATCCGTCCGCAAACCGAACGCGAACAACAACTGCGTCAAAAACTCGAAGCCTGGCGGTATGAACAGGCAAGGGCGGAAAACTGCGCCCTGCATGCCGTCCTCTCCGACGAAAGCCTTGCCGATATGCTTGCCGCCACGCCCGAAACCGAAACCGACCTCGAAGGCGTGCACGGCTTGGGCAGCGTACGCGCCGCCAAATACGGACGGGACATCCTCGCCGTCTGCCGTCCGTTTTCAGACGGCATCGATGAAACCGCCAAACACAAACGCCGCCTGATGCGCGCCCTGATCCAATGGTGCAACGAAACGGCAAAACACGAACAGTCCGAACCCTACCGCATTCTCAGCAAAGCCGCCCTGCGCGCCATTGCCGCCAAACAGCCGAAAGGTTTGGCGGAGCTTGCCGCCGTATATGGCGTGGGCGAAGAAAAAGCCGCACGTTACGGTGCGGCAGTGTTGGCGGTGTTGGAACGGGATGCCGTCTGAATCCCGTTACCAAGTTTCAGACGGCATTGCCTCTGTTTAAAAATTCCTGTTTTTATCAAATATTTCAAACAGTTTTTCCTTGTCAGCACAAGACCCCTCCGGTATCAGGTTCAATATCGTTTCCAACGCCTCGGCAATATCTTCCCGCCCTACCGTGTCGATAAAGTGTTTTTTGTCCATTTTGTTGAAACCTCCGGTATAGGCTTTGACCGCCTCTGCCAGCTCCTCTCCTATGTTTTCAGGCGGATTGCCGAGCAGTTTGACCACGCCGGCACGGGTTTTCCGGTACAGCTCCGCCGCTTTTTTGGCATGACTTTTCGGAATATGCTCCTCGCCGTCCCAATCGCGGAAGGGGTTGTCGAAATTTTGCGCCAGCCATTCGGGTTTTCGGGCTTTTTCTATCCACAGGTCCAACCCGTCTTCCTTCCGTTTCTTATAAAGTTTCTTCACTGCCTTAGCCGCCTCTTCGGGCAGGCTGCTCATCCACAGCCTGTGCAGCTTCGGCAGCCGGTCGGGATGCGGGATGTCGTCCGCGCCGAAACCGAACAAATCTACGGTAGTGAACACTTCCAAATCCTCAAATCCCGATACGGCGGAAAAATTGGCGATATTGCCCGGTTTGCCCCACAGCCGTATGGTTTTGAGCTTGGGATACGTTTCCGACAGGTTTTGCATATCGAAATCGGCAATGCCCATGACGTTGACGGCGGTCAGGTTTTCCAAACCCCGCACTTTGGGAACGCTTTTGCCCACTTCCAAAATCAGACCCGCGCCCTTTTCGGCGGTACAGACCTTGCAGTTTTCCTTGATTTCGCCTTTCAGGTTCAGGCTGTCCAAGCCTTCGTTCAGATAAAGCGATTCCACGCCGGTCATATCGACAGAAAGGTCGGTTATGCGCGTATTGCTGAAATCCAGCACGGTCTGACCGTGGTTTTCCAGACACAATCGGGTGATAAACGGATATTCCTCCAGATATTCATATAGATTTTTATGCCACTTGGTCAGAAACAGCGAAGACAGGCAGGGAAACGCCTTCAGTTCCATCGCGTCTTCAAAATCATCCCAAACATCGCTCAAATTCTGTTTGGATATGCCGTATTCCCGTCCGGCAAACATCACGGTCTTTTTGCTTTTGGCGGCTTTTTTGAATGCCTTTCTCTGTTTTTCGGGTATCTGCTGCCATCTCAACTGACGGTACACGTCGTAGCCGTCGCCCCAAAAAGAGGCATACCGCTGCGTGTCTTCGCCGACCAGCGGCGCGGTATTCCCAACCCGTACATATCCCGTTGGCACGACGGCACTTGCCTTATACATGTGCAGACCGCGTTCCCAATACATAAAGTCTTTGTAAAGCGGTTTCAAATCCGCCAGCTCCGCCGCCTCAAGCGGTTTGTTGCCCTGCCAGTCCAAAGCCAGCAGGGTCGCATGTGTTTTTTTGCCACCGTGTTCTTCAACTCGGGTAACCTGGCAGGCAGTGTACTGCTTCAGTCTGAAGTTATAGACGCAATATACGTCTCCGGCATCGGCATACATCGGCATTTCCTTTATTTCTGTCGGTTTTCACAGACAGATGCCGTCTGAAACTTGGAAACGGCTTCAGACGGCTTCAGACGGCATCTGCACATCATCTTATCTAGTACAGCCCCTAAATTTTTATTCATGGAGATTTTCATTTATTAAAAATTCGGGTAAGTTTTTAAACAAAAAAAATTCATCTCCCCAATTAATCATATTCAACACTGATTGGGAAAAAATTAG
Organism: Neisseria sp. Marseille-Q6792; assembly: GCF_943181435.1. The sequence continues at coordinate 1,585,450 of NZ_OW969598.1, read as the reverse complement.
CCGAAACCCGATTTCATCATCATCAAGATATAGTTTTCTCATTTCCAATAGGTCTTCATCTTTAAGGAAACCAAAAAAATCAAAATCGGTTAAATCGAATATTTTAAGCTCTCCATAACTACCTAAAGATACGTTTTCAGCTTCCTTGTTGATTTCATAAGACAGATTCGGTTCGCTGCCATTACACTTAAATAAAACAGGGATCCCTTCCAAATCAAACTGTATTTTATCGGGACGTTGGACATCAATATCAAGATCCGTTTCGTCATATATGAAGAAAAGCCCCTTTACTGATAAAATCCTTCCATTTAACTCATTCATTTATTTACCCTTATCCCTTCTTTTACTGATGGATTAGTTAAGCCATTCTTCGGAAAAAACTGCACCACGTTCTCCCCTTGCGGCAGCATCAGTTTTTTCACGGCGTGTCCGTACACTGTTTCCAGCGTAATACTCAAACCGCCTTCCCGTTCAAATATTGTCCCGACACACGAACGCGCGGCATTTTCATCGTTCCACGACATCGCCCGCCAAACGCCCAGCGTGTCCATATCCGCCCAAAACGTTTCCGCCTTTTTGTAATCCAACACCAGCTTCGCCGTATCGGTAACGGGGTCGTAAAAGCCGTTTTCAGCAAGCATATCGCCCAAGTCGTGCATATCGGGGAAAAGCGCGCTGCGGCTCTCAATACCATTTTCTTTCAGACGGCATTTCAGTTCCGCCAAGGTATCGCGCCCGAAGCAGGTAAAAAACAGCAGCCCGTCCGTCTTCAAGGCGCGCGCCCAGTTGTGCAGCACAGGAAGGATTTGTTCCTCCGCCAACAGTCCGAGATTCGACCACAACATATCGGCACACGCTTCAGGCAGCGGCACGGTCGGGGATTGGCAGTGTTGCACCACGCCCCTGCCCGTCAGTTTCTGCCAAAAACCGCCCTTGCGCGCGGCTGCGGCAGCCGCCAAAAAATCTGCACGGGAATCGTATTCTTCAAATACCGCCTGCGGATATCGTTTCGCCAGCAGGCTGCGGCTGATGTCCGCATCTGCACCGGCAAGCAGGATATGTTTGGGCGCGTTGCGGACGAGTGTCAGGCGTTGGTCGGTATGTTCGGCAAGATGGCGGTGAACCTGCCAGCGTGCGTCCTGATGGTTCATCTCAAACCCCTTCAACAAAGTCACGGTACAGCGCGGCAAACGCTTCCGCATGGCTCAAAAACGGCGCATGCGCCGCCTTTTCCATCACAACCAACCTGCTGCCCTTCAAACGGCGGTGCAGATATTCACCCATACGCGGCGGCGTAATCGCGTCTTTGCCGCCGAACACCAGCAGTACCGGAACATCTATCTTGTCCAACAAATGCCGCGCATCCGCCCTTTCCGCCGCGTCCAAAGCTTCCTGTAAGGCAGAGGGTGTGCCGCAGCGCGCCAAATCGGGCAGGATTCTTCCGATGATTTCGGCGGCATCAGGCGTGTGCAGAAGCTGGAGTTGTAGAAACTGTTTGATATGTTTGGCATAATCCGAACGGAACGCACCGACCATTTTGCCCAATGCAGGCGCGGCAAGCCCTTCGGGATAGTCTTCGGCGGCCGTCAGCCGGGCGAAACTCGCCGTCAGGCAGAGCGAACGGACTTTGTCGGGATGGCGCGCCGCCAGATACAGCGCGACCAATCCGCCGAGCGACCAGCCGAGAATGTCGGCGGGCGTATCGATTTGTGCGGCAACAGCGTCGGCAGCTGCCTCAATATCGAAGGGCTGCACAAAGGGCGCGTCGCCGTGTCCGGGCAAATCGACGGCGGACACCGACCACGTTGCAGGCAGACGGGGCATTAGGTCGTCGAACACATGGCGGTTCGCCCCCCAACCGTGTATCAGGTAAACTTTTTTGGCAGCATCAGGCATGAATTTTCTCTCTTGTTGGCGGCGCATCGCAGACGCGCCCACTATCAGGCGTTGCGTATTATGCCACGATTCATCAGACGTTTCAGACGGCATCTGCGCCGGCTGCAATACCGATTTGGCAAGTTTCCGCACCGACGCGGCAAACAGCTGCCCCCTGTGTTTCAGACACATCCAAGGCGGATCGGTGTGCGGCATTTGCCAAAAGAAACCGCCCGCATTCGACCGGATGTGGGCCTCGCTGCATTACGAACCACCCGTCAGCAACATGATACGTACGCTGAAACACTTGGCTGATTTGGGCATGGTGCAGCCGCTGGCAGACCTGATGGTACAAAACCCGCCCAACTGGCTTTCAGACGAATGTTTCGATTTCGTCCTGCCCGTACCGCTGGGCAAAGAACGGCTGCTTCAACGCGGCTTCAATCAAAGCGAAAGTATCGTCGAGCTGCTGGCGCAACGCTACGGTTGGCGCACACTGCCGCGGCATACCGTTTTCCGCCGCCACCGACCTCCTCAAAGCACGCTCAAAGGCAGCGACCGACTGAAAAACATCAAAAATGCCTTTGAAATCCGCACACCGATACCGGAAAACTGTAATATTCTGTTAATCGACGATGTCTTTACCACCGGCGCGACGCTGGGCGAGCTGGCGAAGATGCTGAAAAAGTCAGGCGCAAACCGCATCTGCTGCTGGACGCTGGCGCGCACGCCAATGAAAAAATAACTAAATTTTTTGACACCCCATCCGCCTTGTGGCAAGGTTACGCGCCTATAAGTGATTGATATTTATGTTTACCATTGTTTTATACCAACCGGAAATCCCCCCGAACACAGGCAATATCATCCGCCTGTGCGCCAATACCGGCGCGGATTTGCACCTGATTAAGCCGCTCGGCTTCCCATTGGATTCCGCCAAAATGAAACGCGCCGGGCTCGACTACCACGAATTCGCCAGCCTGACGGTACACGAAAACTTCGACGACTGCCTCAAGTCGCTGGCAGGCCGACGTATTTTCGCCCTGACCACCAAAGGCACGGCGCGCCCCGATGAAACCGTGTTTCAAAAAGGCGACGTTTTACTGTTCGGGCCGGAAACGCGCGGACTGCCTGCCGACATCCTCGACAGCCTGCCCGCCGCGCAAAAAATCCGCCTGCCTATGCAGCCCGGCAGCCGGAGTATGAACCTGTCCAACACCGTTGCCGTGATTCTCTTCGAAGCATGGCGGCAACACGGTTACGCAGGCGGCGTTTGAACGCAAGTTCATGCCGTCTGAAAACCGTTCGGACGCATTCCGAACCGCTGCCGCAGCGTGCGGCGGTTCGGAATGTGTCCGTAGGGCATGATGCCCATTCGTCTTCAACTCAAGAACGGAACACGTTTTGACTTTAACCCGAAAAACCCTTTTCCTCCTCACGGCCGCATTCGGCATACATTCCTTTCAGACGGCATCCGCCGATGCAGTGGTCAAAGCAGAAAAACTGCACGCCTCCGCCAACCGCAGCTACAAAGTAGCCGGCAAACGCTACACGCCGATAAACCAAGTTGCCGAATTCACGCAAACCGGCAACGCCTCGTGGTACGGCGGCAGATTTCACGGGCGCAAAACCTCCGGTGGGGACCGCTACGACATGAACGCCTTTACCGCCGCACACAAAACACTGCCCATCCCCAGCTATGTGCGCGTAACCAATACCAAAAACGGCAAAAGCGTCGTCGTCCGCATCAACGACCGCGGCCCCTTCCACAGCAACCGCATCATCGACGTATCCAAAGCGGCGGCCCAACAATTGGGCTTTGTCAGCCAAGGTACGGCACATGTCAAAATCGAACAAATCGTCCCGGGCCAATCCGCACCGGTTGCCGAAAACAAAGACATCTTTATCGACTTGAAATCTTTCGGTACGGAACACGAAGCACAAGCCTATCTGAACCAAGCCGCCCAAAACCTGGCTTCATCGGCATCAAACCCGAACCTATCGGTTGAAAAACGCCGTTACGAATATGTCGTCAAAATGGGGCCGTTTTCCTCGCAGGAACGTGCCGCCGAAGCCGAAGCTCAGGCACGCGGTATGATTCAGACGGCATTGACTGCCGGTTGATGTCCCGCCTTTACGTCCTTCAAATACCACCAGATACTTCGCAGGAGCAAAACATGAACTTCAAACGCCTTCTCTTGACCGCCGCCGCAACCGCACTGCTGGGCATTTCCGCCCCCGCACTCGCCCACCACGACGGACACGGCGATGACGACCACGGACACGCCGCACACCAACACAACAAACAAGACAAAATCATCAGCCGCGCCCAAGCCGAAAAAGCAGCGTTGGCGCGTGTCGGCGGCAAAATCACCGACATCGATCTCGAACACGACGACGGCCGTCCGCACTATGATGTCGAAATCGTCAAAAACGGACAGGAATACAAAGTCGTTGTCGATGCCCGTACCGGCCGCGTGATTTCCTCCCGCCGCGACGACTGAATTTGATACAATCCGTGCCGTCTGAAGCCCGAACCGGTTTCAGACGGCATTTTGCACCCGACACTTCAGGATTCGGCACACATGATCAGCAGACTGACCGGCAAACTGGTTGAAAAAAACCCTCCGCAAATCGTCATCGATGTCAACGGTGTCGGCTATGAAGCCGACGTATCCATGCAGACCTTCTACAACCTGCCGCCCGTGGGTGAAAGCGTACAACTGTTTACCCAGCTTATCATTCGGGAAGACGCACACCTGCTCTTCGGTTTTGCCACTGCGGAAGAACGCAAAACATTCCGCCAACTGATTAAGGTCAGCGGCATCGGGGCAAAAACCGCCTTGGGGATTTTATCGGCAATGACTGCCGACGAGCTGGCGCGGGCGGTGGCAGAAGAAGACGTGAAACGCCTGTCTTCCGCTCCGGGAATCGGCAAAAAAACCGCCGAACGTATGGTTTTGGAACTGCGCGGCAAGCTGGTCGCGCATACGGTAACGGACGGGCTGTTTGCCGCCGCACCCGCCGCCGACGAAACGGAAGACATCGTCAGCACGCTGCTTGCGCTGGGTTACAGCGAACGCGAGGCAAAAGCAGCGGTCAAAGGCGTTCCGAAGGGGACGGACGTGGGCGAAGGCGTGCGCCTTGCTTTGAAAAACCTGCTGAAATAATGCCGTCTAAAGGCGGCGCGGCGTTTGCCCTGACGAAACCCTGCGTTTCCGCCCCGCGCTGTCTTCCCGACGGCTTTTCCCGTAAAATGGCGTTATTGTCCTTCCTTTCAGACGGCATTGTGTTTGATGCCGTCTGAAACTGTTTTACCGAAATCGAAAACAATGTTAAACAAAATATTTTCCTGGTTCGAATCCCGAATCGACCCCTATCCCGAAGCCGCCCCGAAAACGCCTGAAAAAGGACTGTGGCGGTTTATCTGGAGCAACATCAGGGGCTTGCGCAAATGGATTGCCGTATTGGCGGCATTTACCGCAGGCATCGGCATCATGGAAGCCCTGCTGTTTCAATTTATGGGCAAAGTCGTGGACTGGCTCGGCAAATACACGCCCGCGACCCTGTTTGCCGAAAAAGGCTGGGCGTTGACGGCGATGGCGGCGATGATGGTGTTTTTCGCCCTCTGGACCTTCCTCGCGTCCAACGTGCGCCTGCAAACCCTGCAAGGCGTGTTCCCCATGCGCCTGCGCTGGAATTTCCACCGCCTGATGCTGGGGCAGAGCCTCGGCTTCTATCAGGACGAATTTGCAGGACGCGTGTCCGCCAAAGTCATGCAGACCGCGCTGGCGTTGCGCGACGTGGTGATGACGGTTGCCGACATGGTTGTTTATGTGCTGGTGTATTTCATTACTTCCGGCGTGATTCTGATTTCGTTCGACGGCTGGCTGCTGCTGCCCTTTATCGGCTGGATGATTGGATTTGCCCTGATTATGCGTTTCCTGATTCCCAAGCTCGGCAAAACCGCCGCGCGTCAAGCGGATGCGCGCTCGCTGATGACCGGCCGCATTACCGACGCCTATTCCAACATCACCACCGTCAAACTCTTCTCCCACGGCGCGCGCGAAGCGGCCTACGCCAAGCAGTCGATGGAAGAATTTATGGTGACGGTACACGCCCAAATGCGTTTGGCAACGCTTCTGCACACCTGCAGCTTCATCGTCAACAGCTCGCTGACCGCCGGCACGACCGCACTGGGCATCTGGCTTTGGTATCACGGGCAAGTCGGCGTCGGCGCGGTTGCTACAGCTACCGCCATGGCGTTGCGCGTCAACGGTTTGTCGCAATACATCATGTGGGAATCCGCCCGCTTGTTTGAAAACATCGGCACCGTCGGCGACGGCATGGCAACCCTGTCCAAACCGCACACCATCCTCGACAAGCCGAACGCCCTGCCGTTGAAAGTGTCGCAAGGCGAAATCAAGTTCGAACACGTCGATTTCTCCTACGAAGCAGGCAAACCGCTGCTCAACGGTTTCAACCTGACCATTCGCCCGGGCGAAAAAGTCGGCTTGATCGGCCGCAGCGGCGCGGGCAAATCCACCATCGTCAACCTGCTCCTGCGTTTTTACGAACCGCAAAGCGGCACGATTTCGATCGACGGACAAACCGTGGACAGCGTAACCCAAGAAAGCCTGCGCGCCCAAATCGGTTTGGTCACGCAAGACACCTCGCTGCTGCACCGTTCCGTGCGCGACAACATCGTTTACGGCCGCCCCGATGCAACTGATGCCGAAATGATTTCCGCAGCCGAACGCGCCGAAGCCGCTGATTTCATCCCCAACCTTTCCGACGCCAAAGGGCGGCGCGGCTATGATGCCCACGTCGGCGAACGCGGCGTGAAACTCTCCGGCGGCCAACGCCAGCGTATCGCCATCGCCCGCGTCATGCTCAAAGACGCGCCGATTCTGCTGCTTGACGAAGCCACCAGCGCGCTCGACTCCGAAGTCGAAGCCGCCATCCAAGAAAGCCTCGACAAAATGATGGACGGCAAGACCGTGATTGCCATTGCCCACCGCCTCTCAACCATCGCCGCAATGGACCGCCTCATCGTCTTGGACAAAGGCCGCATCATCGAAGAAGGCAGCCACACCGAGTTGCTCGAAAAACAAGGCCTGTACGCCAAACTTTGGGCACACCAAAGCGGCGGCTTCTTGAGTGAGCATGTCGAGTGGCAGCATGACTGAAACCTTATTGTCTGGAAATCACCGTTTTCAGACGGCATTCCCATTCCCCTACCTGTCAAAACCATGACCGATACCGCCCAAATCATCACCAGCTACGGCCGCCGCTACATCGTGCGTACGCCCGACGGTAAAACCTACGAAGCCAGCACGCGCAAAAAGCGGGTGGATTTCGCCTGCGGTGATCGCGTGCATATCCAAACCGTCAACGCCGAACAGGCCGTCATCGAAGACTATCTCCCTCGCGAAAGCCTGCTCTACCGCCAAGACGCTTGGAAAACCAAACTTATCGCTGCGAATGTTACCCAGCTCCTTATCGTTACCGCCGCCGTTCCCTCGCCCAGCGAAACCTTGTTGCAACGCGCCCTCCTAGCCGCCGAAGCTGCGGGCATCCAAGCCGTCATCATCCTGAACAAAGCCGACCTGCCCGAAACCGCCCTCTGGCGCGAAAAACTTAAATTCTACGAAACGCTCGGTTATCCCGTCATCGAAACCAGCGCGCTGGAAAACGCCGACATCCTGCGCCCCGTCCTGCAAGGGCATACCAACATCCTGCTCGGACAAAGCGGCATGGGCAAATCCACCCTGACCAACGCCCTCCTGGGCAACCAAACCGCCCGCACCGGCGACATTTCCACCGCGCTCGATTCCGGCAAACACACCACTACCCACGCCCAGCTTTACGATTTAAACGAAGAAACCCAATTAATCGACTCCCCCGGTTTGCAAGAATTCGGCCTGCACCACCTCGAAGCCGCCGACCTACTGCAATACTTCCCCGACCTGAGCCATCTCGTCGGGCAATGCCGCTTCCACAACTGCACCCACCGCGCCGAACCCGGCTGCGCCGTCAAAGCTGCCGCGCAAACCGGTAAAATCCGCACCGAACGGCTGACCTTCCTGCAACGTATTACCGACGATCTGCTCAAATAACCTCTTGCCGTTTGCAGGACAAAAACCATGCCGTCTGAAATCCTGCTGTTTCAGACGGCATCCGGTTTTCAGAAATGCTACAATTCCGTTTTTACAGAAACTCCCGACACCATGAAGAAAATTACTCCGAAATCGTTTGAAGAGGCCCTGTCGCGCCTTGAATCACTGACCCAGTCCATGCAGGGGGAAATGCCGTTGGAAGATGCACTGGCGGCATATCAGGAAGGCAACGAACTGGTCAGATACTGCCAAACCAAGTTGGCCCAAGTCGAACAAAAACTACAGGTTTTAGACACAGACGGTCTGAAGGAGTTAAACCTTGAATCCGACGAATGATTTGAAGACGTGGCAACAGAGGGCTCAGGCGCAAACGGAGCTGCTGCTTGAACGGTTTTTGCCGTCTGAGGGGGAAATACCGCACACACTGCACGAAGCCATGCGTTATGCGGCTTTGGACGGAGGCAAACGTCTGCGGCCGATGCTGGTTCTGGCAGCTTCGGAATTAGGCGAAGCCGTGCATGAAGCAGTAGAACAGGCAATGGCGGCAATCGAAATGATCCATGCCTATTCGTTGGTTCACGACGATATGCCGGAAATGGACAACGACAGCCTGCGCCGGGGCAAACCAACCTGCCATGTGAAATATGGCGAAGCAACCGCACTACTGGTCGGCGATGCTTTACAGACCCAAGCCTTCGATGTATTGGCGCGTCCGTCCGGCCTGCCTGCTTCGCGGCAGCTGGCGATGTTGTCGGTTTTGGCAAAAGCAGGCGGAAGCAGGGGCATGGCGGGCGGTCAGGCTATCGATTTGGCTAATGTCGGCAAGCAGATGGCCCAAACCGATTTGGAACAGATGCACAGCCTGAAAACAGGGGCGTTGATTCGTGCCGCGGTTTTATTGGGGGCGATGTCTTGCCCGAATCTGTCTGAAGACAGTCTGGCGGTATTGGACGATTATGCGGCAAAACTGGGGCTGGCGTTCCAAGTCATCGACGATGTGTTGGACTGCGAGGCAGACACGGCGACTTTAGGCAAGACGGCGGGCAAAGACGCAGACAACGACAAGCCGACTTATGTAAAACTGATGGGCTTGGACGGTGCGCGGGCATACGCGTACCAACTGACCGACGAAGCAGTCTCGCTGCTCGAACCCTTCGGCAATAAGGCATTACGGCTCAGACAACTTGCCGAATTTACGATTGCGCGTAAATACTGAGCAGACTCGGATATGCCGTCTGAACAAGGCTTCAGACGGCATTATTGTTACCCTATTCCCTGTTGCGCGTATGCCAGAAATACCGCCACACAAAACATGGAAACGCAAAAATCAGGTACAGGCAGACGACTGTGGCGTAAAACTCCCAACCCTGATCGTGTACCGATCCTGCACGGGATTCGAGAATATAGGCAAGAATGGCGGTCAGTGCGAAACCTGCCGCCAGCTCGATCAGGTGATGTCCGAAATGTTTGCGCTTGAGCGGAACAATACCGAACAGCCTGACCGTAAGAAACGGAGCATTGGCAAAAATTAAGGCAAGCAGCAAGAGTGTGTACATAGATGCGGTCATAATCTTCTTTCTCCGCTTTCAGACGGCATAGCCGTTTCCCATGCCGCCTGAAATACGGCGGCAACCTTAAATAAAACGGCAACCTCTGATACGGCTGCCGTGATGATACCGAATATTACAGCGTATTTTCCAGCGCCTTGGCACACCAGTCGATAACGGTTTGCGGCATGATACCCCACAGGAGCAGCAAGAAGGCATTGACCGTCAGAACAAATTTAGCGGCATAGTTGCTGCCGACCGGCTGGTCATGGTCAGGTGCATCGAAGTAGATGACTTTGACCACGCGCAGGTAGTAGAACGCGCCAATCAGAGACATGATGACGGCAAATACAGACAACCAAACATGGCCTTGTTTCAAGAGTGCCATAATCACGCCGAATTTGGCGTAAAAACCCATCAGCGGCGGAATACCCGCCATGGAGAACATAGACAGCAACATCAGGAAGGCAAACCATGCATGGCGTTGGTTAAGACCCGCGAGGTCTTTAATGTTTTCACACTCAATGTCTTTGGTGGACAATACCATCAACACACCGAAGCTGACTGCTGCCATCACAGCATAGGTAATGGCGTAATACAAACCAGCGGTAAAGCCGACTGCGCCTGCCATAAACGCCAACAGGATAAAGCCCATGTGCGATACGGTAGAATAGGCAAGCATACGTTTGATATTGGTTTGCATGATGGCGGCAAGGTTACCGACTACCAAAGATGCAACGGCAAGAATGGCCAACATCGGCGCCCAGTCTGAATGTATGGTACCCATACCGGTAACAAGGATACGGAACGCAAAGACGACAGCGGCAATTTTCGGAGCCGTACCCACAAAGGCGGTAACAGAGGTTGGCGCGCCATCGTACACATCGGGTACCCACATATGGAATGGAACCGCACCCAATTTAAATGCAATGGCGACCACAATAAACACCATACCCAATTTCAACAACCACTCGTTGGCCTGCTCATTGAAAGCAGAAGCCAAGACGGAAGCAAAATCAAGAGAACCGGTGGCTCCGTAAACCATAGAAATACCATAGAGCAGCAAACCGGAGGCCAACGCGCCCAATACGAAGTATTTCAGCGCGGCCTCGGCAGAGCGGCCGGAATCGCGGCGCAGGGCAATCATGGCGTACAGCGATAAAGACAACAATTCCAAACCGATATACGCAGTCAGGAAATGTGCCGAGCTGACCATGACGCTCATACCCAACAGGGCAAACAATGACAGGGTGTAAAACTCGCCTTTAAAAATTTGGCGGTCTTGGTTGTACGGTTTACTGTAAATAAACAGACCGAACGTCAGTGCATACAGCACCAGTTTTGCCAAACGGGACATGCCGTCTGCAATATACATACCGTGAAAGGCATCGACACTGCCCTGCTCCCATACCGCCAATTGGGTGACGGCCACGACAATGACCGTTCCCAAACTCATCAGATGGGTTAAATAGCGGTTTTTATCGCAAATCCACAAGTCTGCCAGCAATACGACACCCAATAGCGCAAGCAGCACGATTTCGGGCATGGCGGGCATTAAATTCAAATCAGACCAGTTCATTTACACACCTCAAATCTTGCTTTGTGCCACATGGGCAATCAAATCGTTTGCCGCTTGATGCACCACTTCGATAAACGCTTGCGGATACAGACCCATGCCCAATACAGCAACCGCCAAAATCGCCAAAATCGCAAATTCGCGGCAATTGATGTCTTTCATTTCGGCAACGTGCGGATTGTGGATCGCACCAAAAATAACGCGTTTGTACATCCACAGGGTATAAGACGCACCGTAAATCAAGGTCATGGCGGCCAACGCACCTACCCAGAAATTCACTTTAACCGCACCCATAATCACCATAAACTCGCCCACGAAGCCGGAAGTTGCAGGCAGACCGGCATTGGCCATACCGAACAACATCATAAACGTCGCAAACTTAGGCATCACATTGACCACGCCGCCATAATCGGCAATATTGCGCGTGTGCAGGCGGTCGTACATCACACCGATGCACATAAACATCGCGGCGGACACGAAGCCGTGCGAAATCATCTGAATGACCGCGCCTTTCAACGCCCAGTCGTCCAACTGCCCGTCAACAAACAAAAACATCCCAAGCGTTACAAAACCCATATGGCTGATGGACGAATACGCCACCAGTTTCTTCATATCGGTTTGCACCAAAGCCACCATACCGATATAAATTACGGCAATCAGACTCAATACGATGATCACGGGGGCAAAATAGCGTGCCGCATCCGGCATAATCGGCAGGATAAAGCGCAAGAAACCATACGCACCCAGTTTCAGCGTAATCGCCGCCAACACCATCGAACCGCCGGTCGGCGCTTCAACGTGGGCATCCGGCAACCAAGTGTGCACGGGGAACATCGGCACTTTTACGGCAAATGACAGGAAGAACGCCACAAACAAAAGCTGTTGTACGCCCAATGGAATCTGTTTGATGTTTTGGAAATCGACAATAGAGAAGCTGCCTGTTTGATAGTACAGGTAAACCATGGCAACCAGCATCAAGAGCGAACCCATCAGCGTATAGAGGAACAGCTTGACCGACGCATAGACGCGGCGCGGGCCACCCCATACCCCGATAATCAGGTACAGCGGAATCAGCATACCCTCGAAGAACACATAAAACAGAATCGCATCCTGCGCGGCAAACGCACCGTTAATCAAACCCGACATCATCAGGAATGCCGCCATATACTGCGCCGGACGTTTCTGAATGACTTCCCAACCGGCCAATACCACCAACAGCGTAATAAACGCATTCAAGATGATAAAAAGCACTGAAATACCGTCCACGCCCAATGCATAGTTGATTTTCAGCAGCGGAATCCACTCGTGGAACTCGGTAAACTGATAGCCGCCGCTCAAACGGTCGAAACCGGTAAATAGGGGCAGCGTTACCAAGAAACCGGCAAGCGCACCCATAAAGGCGAGCACGCGGGCAAGCGGCGCACGGCTGTCCGACCCCGTTGCCAAAACCAGCACGCCTGCGGCGATGGGTATCCATATTGCCAAGCTGAGTAGGTAGTTGGAAAACATAGTGGTTAACCTGTGGTTAAAATAAAAATCTGTTTATGTGGATACTTCTTCGTTTCAGACGGCCTGAAGGTTTAAGGCCGTCTGAATCCTTATTCTTATCGGAACAATCCCCAGAAGGTCATGCCGAGCAGTACCAATACGCCGAACACCATAGCGGCGGCGTAGGTGTAGATAAAGCCGGTTTGGACTTTACGCACTTGCGCGGCAATCGCGCCAACCAGTTTGGCGGAGCCGTTAACGATGCCGTTGTCGATAATGGCGGTATCGCCGACTTTCCAGAAGAAGGTACCCAATGCGCGCGTGCCTTTGGCGAAAACGTTGAAATACAGGGCGTCAAGGTAGTATTTGTTTTCAAACAAAACGTAAATCGGACGGAACGCCTGCGCGATTTTGGCGGGCAGGTGCGGCAGTTTGACGTACAAAAGCCATGCGCTCAATACACCTGCAATAGCGAGGTAGAGTACAGGCGAATGCAGGCTGTGAGACACCATTGCCAATGCGCCGTGGAATTCTTCTTTCATGATGTGCATAGTCGGATGCGCGTCGGTGTTGACGAAAATCACATCTTTGAAGAAATCGCCGTAAAGCATAGGCTCGATGGCAACATAGCCGATGATGACGGACGGAATGGCAAGCAAAATCAGCGGCAGGGTAACAACCAGCGGGCTTTCGTGCGGATTGTCGTTTTTGCCCAAGCCGTGATGTTCTTCGCTATGATGATCATCATGATGCTCAGGCAGGCTGCGCCATTTCTCTTCGCCGTGGAACACCATAAAGTATTGGCGGAACGCGTAGAACGCAGTAACAAACACGCTGGCGAGGACCGCAAAATAAGCAAAGCCACTGCCCGGCAGGGTGCTGTATTTCGCCGCTTCGATAATCGAATCTTTAGAATAGAAGCCGGAGAAGAACGGCGTACCAATCAGCGACAAGTTACCGATCAGCATGGTCAGCCAAGTAATCGGCATGTATTTTTTCAGATTGCCCATGTGGCGCATGTCTTGGTCGTGATGCATACCGATAATCGCGCTACCTGCGGCCAAGAACAACAAGGCTTTAAAGAAAGCGTGGGTCATCACATGGAACATCGCTACGGAATAGGCAGACGCGCCCAGAGCCACGGTCATGTAGCCCAGTTGCGACAGGGTGGAATACGCAACCACACGTTTGATGTCGTTTTGAATCACGCCCAAGAAACCCATAAACAGAGCAGTAATCGCACCGATTACCATGATGACCGACAGCGCAGTGCTGCTCATCTCATAAATCGGCGACATACGCGACACCATAAACAAACCCGCCGTAACCATGGTTGCGGCGTGAATCAATGCGGAAATCGGGGTCGGGCCTTCCATCGAATCAGGCAGCCAGACGTGCAGCGGGAATTGTGCCGATTTACCCATCGCACCGACAAACAGGAGCAAACAGGTTACAGTAATCAAAGACCATTCCACACCGGGGAACAATTGAATGGTGGCCGTCTGAACATTAGGCAGATAAGCGAATACATCTTGATAGCGCAGGCTGCCGCCGAAATAGGCAAGCACCAAGCCGATACCGAGCAAAAAGCCGAAGTCGCCGACACGGTTGATCAGAAAGGCTTTCAGGTTGGCAAATGTCGCGCTCGGACGTTTGAAATAGAAACCGATCAAGAGATACGACACCAAGCCCACCGCTTCCCAGCCGAAGAAGAGCTGGATGAAGTTGTTGCTCATAATCAGCATCAACATACTGAAAGTAAACAAAGAAATATAGCTGAAGAAGCGTTGGTAGCCGACTTTTTCATCGTGCATATAACCGATGGTGTAGATATGCACCATCAACGACACGCCCGTTACCACGACCATCATCATCGCCGTCATCGTATCGACCAAGAAGCCGACGGAGAAATCCAAACCGCCCATTGTCAGCCAGGTATAGACGTTTTCGTCAAACTTAGCACGGCTGCCGTCGATAAAGCCCCACAGCACATAAGCCGACAGCACGGCAGATACAGCGACACCGAGTATCGTCACAGTATGCGCGCCGGCACGTCCGATTTTGTTGCCGAACAAACCCGCAATCAGCGAGCCTGCCAACGGAACAAGGGCAATTATCAAATATAAAGTCATATCGTTCATGATTACCCTTTCAACTCATCCAAATCGGCAACATTAATCGTTTTTCTGTTACGGTACACCAGCACCATAATCGCCAAACCGATGGCGGATTCGGCAGCGGCAACGGTCAGTACGAAGAATACGAAAATTTGTCCGGCAGTATCGCCCAAATGTTGCGAGAAGGCGATAAAGTTGAAGTTCACCGCCAAGAGCATCAGCTCGATGGACATCAGCAATACCAGCACATTTTTGCGGTTCATAAAGATGCCCATCGCGCTGATACCGAACAGGAGCGCACCCAATACCAGATAATGCGTCAAGGTAATCATGCTTTGCCCTCCCCTTCCGGCTTGAGGCCGTCTGAAACTTCGCTTTCTTCGGCAGATTCGGTTTGCGGTTTGACCGCTTCCATTTTCACCAGACGCATACGGCCCTGGTCGGCGCGTACTTTAACTTGGTCGGCAGGATCCATACGTTTCGGATTGGTGGTTTTACGATGAACCAGCGCAATCGCCGCCACCATGCCCAACAGCAGCAATACCGCCGCCAATTCAAACGGCAACAGGTAGTCGGTATAAATACGGCTGCCCAAATCGCGGATATTGTTGTAATCGGCCGGAATGTCTTTCATCAGACCAAATGCGGCCAGGTCGGTTTTCGGGTTGACCAGAATCAGGATCAGGGCAACCGCCAACAATGTGCCGACCACACCGGCAACAGGCGCATGACGCCAGAAACCGGCGCGCATTTCTTCAATGTCGATATTCAGCATCATCACGACGAACAGGAACAACACCATCACGGCGCCGACGTAAACCACCACCAGCGTCACGCCCAAAAACTCGGCCTGCATCAGCATCCAAAGCATCGCGCTCACGCAGAAGGTCAGCACCAGATGCAAAGCGGCGTGAACAGGATTTTTAGCGGTAACGGTACGAACCGCACCGTACAAAACGATGGCGGCAAGAATATAGAACAGAATCGCGGAAAAAGTCATTCGTCTGCTCCTTAACGATACGGCGCGTCAGCGGCTTTGCGTTTGGCGATTTCAGCTTCGTATTTGTCGCCAATAGCCAAAAGAATCGGCTTGGTCATGTGCAAGTCGCCTTTTTTCTCGCCGTGGTATTCAAAAATATGCGTTTCCACAATCGCATCAGTCGGACACGCCTCTTCGCAGAAGCCGCAGAAGATGCACTTGGTCAGGTCGATGTCGTAACGCTTGGTACGGCGCGTGCCGTCTTCGCGTTCTTCCGATTCGATGTTAATCGCCATTGCCGGACACACCGCCTCGCACAATTTACACGCGATGCAGCGTTCCTCACCGTTCGGATACCGCCGCTGCGCGTGCAGACCGCGGAAACGCACGGATTGCGGCGTTTTCTCTTCGGGAAAATAAATCGTGTCTTTGCGGGCGAAGAAGTTTTTGAGCGTTACGCCCATACCTTTTACCAATTCGCCGAGCAAGAAAGTTTTTACTAAGTTAGCCATATTCTGTTCCCTCACAACAGGGATTTCGTTAGGTATTCAAAATCACTTTGTTCAGACGGCCTCAAGATGCCGTCTGAAACTTATTTCCACAAATTCAGCGGTGAAATCATCCACAGACCCAAAATCACGATGTAGGCGAAGCCGATCGGAATCAGCACTTTCCAGCCCAAACGCATGATTTGGTCGTAGCGGTAGCGTGGGAAGGTTGCACGAATCCACAGGTACCAGTACAGCACCGCCGCCATTTTCACGAACATCCAGAATGCGGAAGGCGTACCGATAAGGCCCCAGCTTTGCGGGAAGGGGGACAGCCAACCGCCGAGGAACATCAGCGATGTCAGTGCGGCAATCAGAATCATGAAAATGTATTCGGCAAGGAAGAACAGCGCGAATGCGAAGCCGGAATATTCGACGTGGTGACCGGCAACGATTTCAGACTCGCCCTCTGCCACGTCAAACGGTGCGCGGTTGGTTTCGGCAACGGCGGAAATCAGATAAACGATGAAGATGGGGAAGAGCGGCAGCCAGTTCCAAGAGAATACCGAACCGCCGGCAATACCTTTGGCTTGTGCGGCAACGATGTCGGAGAAGTTCATGCTGCCCGACACCATCACGACGCACACCAGCGCGGCACTCATGGCGATTTCGTAGGAAATGCTTTGCGCGGAAGCACGCATTGCGCCCAAGAACGAATATTTGGAGTTGGAAGCCCAGCCTGCGATGATCACGCCGTAAACCGACAGCGAGGTAATCATCAGGATGTACAAAAGACCGATATTGATGTTGGTCAGCACCCATTCTTCGTTGAACGGAATCACTGCCCATGCCGCAAAAGACGGAGCAAGCGACATAATCGGGCCGATGTAGAACAGGACTTTGTTTGACAGCTTCGGACGGGTAACTTCTTTAAACAAGAGTTTGAACACGTCGGCAAACGGCTGAATCAGACCCCACGGGCCGGTTACGTTCGGGCCGACGCGAAGCTGCATAAAGCCGATGACTTTACGTTCGAAATACGTCAGGTAGGCAACGGTCAGAATCAGCGGAATCAGGATAATTACAATTTTGACGATGACGGATACCACCAAGCCTACGGTAATACCCAAATCGCCCAGACCGAGCGTTGCGGCAAAGAGGTTTTGGAACCATTCTTGCATGATCAAGCTCCCGCCAGTTCAATAGTGTCCATCAACGCACCCAGCGCGGCATTTTCGGTATGCAGCGGCAGATGCACCACGTTTTCAGGCAAACCGGCATCGGCCTTGACCATCACGGACACGCCTGCGCCGTTTTGTTTGGCGACGGCGGTTTGCCCGTCTTGCAGGCCTAAGCGCGCCAATGTGTTCGGATTTACACGCGCGGCAGGCACGGCGGCATGGCTGGTTTCTTGCAACGGTGCGGAACGGCGTACGATAGAATCAGTGTGATAAATACCGACGCCGCCGACACGGACGAGGCGGTCTGATGCCGTCTGAACGCCCTCCCCTGCCCATGTGCTGCGGTTGTCCAGTTTGGACGGCAGGCTTTCCGCATCCAGCGCATCTTTCAGAATCGAAGCGGTATCGTGGTATTCAAAACCTTTCAGGTCAAACAGGTTGCCCAATACGCGCAACACTTTCCACATCGGACGCGAATCGCCGAAGCCTTGTACCACGCCGTGGAAGGATTGCAGACGGCCTTCCATATTGATAAAGCTGCCCGATGTTTCGGTAAACGGCGCAATCGGCAGCAATACGTCGCACACGTCCAGCAGCGTTTCGCTGACAAACGGCGTAAACGCCATCACGCTTTTCGCCTGTTTCAGCGCGGCTACGGCTTTTACGCCGTCCACCGTATCGATTTCCGGCTCGACGTTGAGCAGCAAGACTGCCTGTTTCGGCGCGTTTGCCATTTCGGCAACGCTCTCGCCGGAGTTCACGCCCAAGACATCCGCACCGACGCTGTTGGCAGCCTGCGGCAGAATGCCCAGCACCGCGCTGGTCGCGTCCGCCAGCTCTTGCGCGGCGGCGTAAATCGCGGCGTAATCAGGATGATTTTGCACTTCCGCACCCAAAATTACCGCTGCTTTTTCAGCGTTTTTCAGGCTCGCGGTAATCGCGTGTTCCGCATCGGCAGACAGGTTTTTCAGACGGCCTGCCCACTCGTCGGGATGTGCGGCTTCTTGGGACAGAAGCGGCATAAACAATTCTTCTTTACTGCTGGCCAATACGCTCAAGGCCATGCGTTCTTTGGCGGCGCGGCGCAGGCGGGCGGTCAGGAGCGGCTGTTCTTTGCGCAGGTTTGCACCGACCACCAATACGGCATCGTTGTCAGCCAGCGATTCAATACTTTGTCCCAACCATTGCGCACCCTTAATGCCGTCTGAAAGACGTTTGTCTTGTTGGCGCAAACGGGTGGCAAAGTTTTTAACACCCAAACCGTCGGCAAGTTTTTTGGCCAGATACAGCTCTTCAACTGTATTCATCGGATTGGCCCAAACGCCGACTTGGTTTTGGTTGCCGTCTTTGGCGATACATTCAATCGCGCTACGGACATATTCCAACGCGGTTTTCCAATCCACGTCCATCCACTCGCCGCCCTGTTTGATTTTCGGGTTTTTCAGACGGCTTTCGTGATACAGGCCTTCGTAGGCGAAACGGTCGCGGTCGGACAACCAGCATTCGTTAATCGCTTCGTTTTCCAGCGGCAGCACGCGGCGGACGGTATGGTCTTTGGTTTGCACAATCAGGTTGCTGCCCAAAGCATCATGGGCGGAAACGGATTTGCGGCGGTTCAATTCCCAAGTACGCGCGTTGAAGCGGAACGGTTTGCTGGTCAATGCGCCGACAGGACACAAATCGATGACGTTGCCTGACAATTCGGTTTCCACTGCTTTGCCGATAAAAGGCATGATCTCGGAGTGTTCGCCACGGTTGACCATGGCGATTTCTTGCACGCCGGCGATTTCTTCAGTGAAACGAACGCAACGGGTACAGTGGATACAACGGCTCATTTCCTCGGCGGAAACCAAAGGACCCATGTCCTTGCCGACGACAGAACGTTTTTCTTCGGTATAGCGGCTGGTGGTTTTGCCGTAGCCCATCGCCAAATCCTGCAACTGGCATTCGCCGCCTTGGTCGCAGGTCGGACAGTCGAGCGGATGGTTGATGAGCAAAAACTCCATCACACCTTCCTGCGCCTCGCGGGCTTTCGCCGAATGCGTACGCACGATCATACCGTCTGTAACCGGCGTGGCACAGGCAGGCAGAGGTTTGGGGGCTTTTTCCACGTCCACCAAACACATACGGCAGTTGGCGGCGATGGAAAGTTTTTTGTGGTAACAGAAATGCGGGATATAAGTACCGAGCTTGTGCGCGGCTTCAATCACCGTCGCGCCCTGCTCCACAGATACCTGTTTGCCGTCGATTTCGATTTGTAACATGGTTCGTTCCTAGTTACGGGTATTTAATAAATAATTTTTTATGGAGATCGTCTGAAAAATGGGTTTCAGACGGCCTTTTGAGTTTCATTAACAATCAATACTGTTTAAAACGTTTACTGCCACCTTGCCGTCATTCCCGCGTAGGCGGGAATCCATTTTTTGAATTTCGGCAACTGCTTTTCAAATATCGGGTTCTGTAAATTCCACTATGGATTCCCGCCTACGCGGGAATGACGGCAAAGTTAAATTTTTAGCATTTTGCTTTTAACCAATATAAAACCAACTAAAACTATAACTCATTTATTATATTTTTAAATGACTTAAATAACTCTTTAACAGCACGCTCATTGTCTTCATCTGTAGGCTCAAACTTTTCACACCAATTAATTATATTTACATCGCCATGCAATAACTCTGCATAACATCCTACTGCATCGCAACTACCACCCCGTGTCCTTGACGTGCCAAAAATAAAATCACAATTATGCGAATAAAGTTTGTATAAATTTCTCCTAACCTCGTATTCATTATCACCAGATGAATAAAAACCAATCCTCTGACCTTCATGATCAAATACTGCAACAAAATCTAAGCCGTTTCCATGTCTTTCAAAAAAGACTAGAAATTTAGAAAATTTCCGACAAATCTGATTAAAAAGCATATTGAGTGTCGTACTCTTACCTTTGTTGGCTGCACCGTATAGAATAAAAATTTTAGCTTCCACCATTACCACCCTCCCCACTTATGCTCTTTCATCGGCCTGCCGTGTTCGATGTAATGCACAAACTCATCACGGAAATGCTTGGTAAAGCTGCGGACAGGGAAGACAGCGGCATCGGCAAGGGCGCAGATGGTGCGGCCTGCCATTTGGTTACCGATAGAATCCAGCAAATCCAAATCTTCCATTTTACCTTTGCCTTCTACAATGCGGTGGACGATGCGGTAGAGCCAGCCCGTACCTTCGCGGCAAGGCGTACATTGGCCGCAAGACTCGTCGTAGTAGAAGTAGCTCAGGCGTTCAAGGGCTTTCACCATGCACACGTCTTCGTCCATGACGATAATCGCGCCGGAACCCAACATCGAGCCTGCTTTGGAAATCGAGTCGTAGTCCATATTTGTCTGCATCATAATGTCGGCAGGCAATACGGGTGCGGACGAACCGCCGGGAATAACGGCTTTAAGTTTTTTACCGCCGCGCATACCGCCCGCCATTTTCAGGACTTCGGCAAACGGCGTACCCAATGGCACTTCATAGTTGCCCGGACGTTCGACGTGGCCGGAAATACAGAACAATTTGGTACCGCCTGCATTCGGAATGCCTTTATCGGCAAACGTCTGACCGCCGTCGCGGATAATAAATGGGACGGAAGAGAACGTTTCGGTATTGTTGATGGTGGTCGGTTTGCCGTACAGGCCGAACGAAGCAGGGAATGGCGGTTTAAAGCGCGGCTGGCCTTTTTTGCCTTCCAACGATTCGAGCAAGGCGGTTTCTTCGCCGCAAATATATGCGCCGTAGCCGTGGTGGGCGAAGAGTTCGAATTCAAAATCCGAACCCAAAATATTTTTACCCAAAAAACCTGCGGCACGCGCCTGCTCCAAAGCGGCTTCAAAGCGTTGGTAGCCTTCGAAAATTTCGCCGTGGATGTAGTTGTAGCCCGCTTTTGCGCCCATCGCGTAACCGGCAATAATCATGCCTTCAATCAGGGCATGAGGATTGAACATGATGATGTCGCGGTCTTTAAATGTACCCGGCTCGCCTTCGTCGGTGTTGCAAACGACGTATTTTTCGCCCGGGAAAGAACGGGGCATAAAGCTCCATTTCAAACCGGTCGGGAATCCCGCACCGCCACGCCCGCGCAAGCCGGAGGTTTTGACTTCGTCAATCACATCGGTTTGCGAGATGTTTTCGGACAGGATTTTACGCAGGGCGGTATAACCGCCGCGTTTGACGTATTCGTCCAATGTCCAGCAATCGGGATTGGCGGTATCCACTTGGTCAAAAATCACGCCTGATTGGTAAATAGCCATTTTTGGTGTGCCTGTTTGTTTTCGTATCGTTTGCGGCTGCCTGCCGTCTCAATGTTCCTGATGCCGTCTGAAACGGTTTGTCTGTTTTCAGACGGCATTTTCCTGTCTTCGTTTAATCTGAACCAAACCTGTGTTTGTTCTTCCCGTCATCAATCAAAATTACCATCCGCTGCACATATTTTCACACGGAATGCCGTCGCCATCGCCGTCCATCTTGGTATCGGAACAGTTCCTCACAAACCATTTGGCTTCTTCGCACGAAGTCATTTGTGAGCAATATTGCCTGCCGTCGCAACGGTATGGGCTGCTGTCGGGCTGCTGCCGTTTTATTTCGGGCAATACTTGCGTTTTAACCGGCGTATTTTCCTGTTTCGGAGTCAGCTTCTCTGACGCATATTGATACGCCTTATAGCCGATTACCGAAACAAGCAGCAAACCGACCAACAAAGACAGCACAACTTGAACAATCGAAGTGGGAGATTCCTCGTCTTTTCGATGTTGCTTGCGGTATCCGGGAGAAACTGCACGCTCCCGATTCAGATAGCGTATCTGTTTTGCAGAAAATCTTCCCTTGCCATCTGAAACCACTTCAAAAGAAACCTGCTCGTCAAGCCCGGGCCGCGGATTTCTTTGCAGGAAGTCAGAAATATGGCAGAAAATCTCTCCTTCCCCGCTTTCTGTACGTATAAATCCGTATCCTTTGTCATCATGCCATCGGACGATTTTTCCCTTCATTGATTCGGTTTCCCTGTTTTCTTTATTCCCGATTTGATTTGTCCAATCGGTCTGAAACGGCGGACGGGAATGTCTACCCTACCGGTTTTCCTGTTTTCAGACGGCATTTTCCCAGTTTATTCCAACTCCGCCAGTTTCTTGTCAATCGCTTCTTCGGTCATAAAGCTACACATGCTGTGGTTGTTGACCAGCATGACCGGTGCGTCGCCGCACGCGCCCATGCATTCGCCTTCGACAAGGGTGAATTTGCCGTCAGGGGTAGTTTCGCCGTAGCCGATACCGAGTTTTTGTTTGAGGTATTCGCCGGTAGCCATACCGCCGCGCAGGGCGCAGGGCAGGTTGGTACAAACGGTCAGTTTGTATTTGCCGACAGGCTCAAGGTCGTACATATTGTAGAAAGTAGCGACTTCGTAGGCTTGCGCAGGCGAGATGCCGATATAGTCTGCGACAAAGGCGATGGTCTCGGGAGCAAGCCAGCCTTTTTCGGTCTGGGCAATACGCAACGCGCCCATAATGGCGGATCGGCGTTGGTCGGCAGGATATTTTGCCAACTCAATATCAATTTGTTTTAAAGATTCTGCGGATAACATTATCGGTCAACCTCCCCGAATACGATGTCCTGCGTACCGATGATGGCAACAACGTCGGCGAGCATATGGCCTTTTGCCATTTCGTCCATGCCCTGCAGGTGGGCGAAGCCGGGTGCGCGGATTTTCAGGCGGTAAGGTTTGTTTGCGCCGTCTGAAATGATGTAAACGCCGAACTCGCCTTTCGGGTGTTCGACAGCGGTGTAGGTCTCGCCCTCGGGAACGTGCATACCCTCGGTAAAGAGTTTGAAATGGTGAATCAGGTCTTCCATACCTGTTTTCATTTCGGTACGTTTGGGCGGAGCGAATTTGTGGTTTGTGGTGATGACCGGACCCGGATTGACGCGCAGCCAGTCGGCGCATTGTTTGATGATGCGGACGGATTGGCGCATTTCTTCCATACGGCAGAGATAACGGTCGTAGCAGTCGCCGTTCACACCGACGGGAATATCGAAATCCATTTGGTCGTACACTTCATACGGCTGTTTCTTACGCACGTCCCATTCCACGCCCGAACCGCGCAACATCACGCCGGTAAAGCCTTTTTGCATGGCGCGTTCGGGGGAGACGACGCCGATGCCGACGGTACGCTGTTTCCAAATACGGTTGTCGGTCAGGAGGGTTTCGAGTGTGTCGATGTTTTTGGGGAAGCGTTCGCAAAAGGCGTCGATGAAGTCGAGCATGGTGCCTTCGCGGGATTCGTTGAGCTGCTTCAATACTTTGGCGTTGCGGAATTTGCTGCTCTCGTATTTGGGCATGAAGTCGGGCAGATCGCGGTAAACGCCGCCGGGACGGAAGTAGGCGGCGTGCATACGCGCGCCGG
Source organism: Neisseria sp. Marseille-Q6792 (assembly GCF_943181435.1). The sequence goes on along the minus strand of NZ_OW969598.1, from coordinate 1,561,646 downwards.
AAACGGCTTCGTACAAGTCCATCAGCTCTTCGCGGTCGCGGAAGGCGTAGAGGATGGCGGTCATCGCGCCAATGTCGAAGGCGTGCGAACCGATGCCCATCAAGTGATTGAGGATGCGCGTTACTTCGGCGAACATCACGCGGATGTATTGGGCGCGAATAGGTACATCGATACCGGCAAGTTTTTCTACTGCCAAGCAATACGCCTGCTCGTTGACCATCATGGAAACGTAGTCCAAGCGGTCCATATAGGGTAGGGCTTGCAGATAGGTTTTGGTTTCAGCCAGTTTTTCAGTACCGCGGTGCAGGAGGCCGATATGTGGGTCGGCGCGGACGATGGTTTCGCCCTCCAACTCCAAAATCATACGCAATACGCCGTGCGCCGCAGGGTGTTGCGGGCCGAAGTTGATGGTGTAGTTTCTTAATTTATTGGCCACCGTAGTTCTCCTCACGGACGATACGCGGCGTGATTTCGCGCGGCTCAATGGTAACAGGTTGGTAAATCACGCGTTTTTGCTCTTCGTCGTAACGCATTTCCACATAGCCGGAAATCGGGAAGTCTTTGCGGAACGGATGTCCGACAAAACCGTAATCGGTCAGGATGCGGCGCAAGTCCGGGTGGTTGTTGAACATGATGCCGTACATATCGAAGGCTTCGCGCTCGTACCAATCCGCGCTGTTGTAAATATCAACTACGGATTCGACTACGGGGAAGTCGTCGTCTGAAACCCAGACGCGTACGCGGATGCGCTGATTGTTTTTAACGGAAAGAAGCTGGCTGACAACGGCAAAGCGTTTGCCCTGCCATACTTCGTTTTTGTAAGTGCTGTAATCGACACCGCACAAGTCAACCAGAAGCTCGAAATGCAGCTCTTCATGGTCGCGCAATGCGGTCATGACTGAAATATAGTGTTCGGGCAGACACTCGACGGTAATCTCGCCCAAAGCTGAAACGACTTTGCTTGCCTGATCGCCAAGCACGCCGACGACGGTCTCGTATAAGTTTTGAATGCTTGCCATATCGTCCTCTCCTTACTCGTCACGCGCGATGGTGGAAGTGCGCTTGATTTTTTGTTGGAGCTGAATCAGGCCGTAAATCAGGGCTTCCGCAGTCGGCGGACAACCCGGCACATAAACATCTACCGGCACGACGCGGTCGGCACCGCGCACAACGGAATAAGAATAGTGATAATAGCCGCCGCCGTTGGCACACGAGCCCATAGACAACACCCAGCGCGGCTCGGCGAGCTGGTCGTACACGCGGCGCAGGGCAGGCGCCATTTTGTTGGTCAGTGTACCTGCCACAATCATCAGGTCGGCCTGACGGGGAGACGGACGGAAAATGATACCGAAACGGTCAAGGTCATAACGCGCCATACCCGCATGCATCATTTCCACGGCGCAGCAGGCCAAGCCGAAAGTAACCGGCCACAATGAACCGGTACGCATATAGTTCAACACCGTATCCGCGCTGGTGGTGATGAAACCTTTTTTCAAAACGCCTTCTATTCCCATTCCAGCGCACCTTTTTTCCATTCGTAAATAAAGCCTACCGTCAGAACGACGATAAACACCAGCATAGACCAGAAGCCGTACGCGCCCAAATCTTTGAACACGACTGCCCACGGCAACATAAACGCGACCTCCAAATCAAACAAGATAAAGAGGATGGCGACGAGGTAATAGCGCACGTCGAACTTCATCCTCGCGTTTTCAAAGGCTTCAAAACCGCATTCGTAAGGCGCGTCTTTTTCGGCGTAGTGGCGTTTCGGGCCTAAAATCGTGCCGAGCAGGATAAACAGCACGCCGGCCGCGAGGCCGACGAGGATAAAGACAAAGACGGGAAAGTAAGCGGACAACATGGTTACACCCAAATCCGTTAACAAAATTTCTACAATAATTTCGTATTTTAGCGAATTTCAAAAACCATTAAAAGGTAAATATCGGCAAAACGCCCAAAAAAACCCAATAAATACAATTATGTTATGATAACGATTCTTATTTGATTTCACGAACGCCAGACCGTCTGTTTCGCGCCAATCCTATAAAAACAAAACGTTTCTATCTTTATAGTGGATTAACAAAAATCAGGACAAGGCGACGAAGCCGCAGACAGTACAGATAGTACGGCAAGGCGAGGCAACGCTGTACTGGTTTAAATTTAATCCACTATATTGCTGCCATCGTACAGACCGGCACGGTACAAACCGCGCGACAAGCGTTCTGTTTTCATATTACCGTTTCACAAATATCACCCTACCATGCAAAAAAATGCCGTCTGAAAACCTTTCAGACGGCATCGGTATAGTGGTTTGAATTTAACCACTATATCCGGCGGAAAGCGTTATTGGAGGGATTGCAGAGCTTCCGAAACGCTTGCTTTGAGTTCTGCGCCGAAGCGTCTGCCCAAGATTCTGCCGAAATCGTCCTTTGGAGTGTAATCCACCACATCGGGGGCTTTGACCACGTCTCGCGCCACGCTGTAAATATTGCCGAGTCCGTCCACCAGCCCGACTTTCAGCGCATCCGCGCCCGTGTACACCCGACCGCTGAACACGTCGGGATATTGTCGGAATTTGAGGCGGCCGCCCCGTCCGGTTTTGACGGCTTTGATGAACTCGCCGTGTATGCCGGTCAGCATTTCTTCCCAGATTTTCGACTGTTCGGGCGTTTCGGGCGAAAACGGATCGCCCATACCTTTGTTGCTGCCCGCAATTTTAACCCTGCGTTTCACGCCGATTTTTTCCATCAGGCCGGTCGCGTCGAAACTGCTGCCGATAACGCCGATGCTGCCGACGATGCTGGACGGGTCTGCATAAATTTTGTCTGCCGCCGCCGCAATATAGTAGCAGCCGGATGCACACATATCCTCCGCCACGAGATAAACGGGAATGTCGGGGTGCTGCGCCTTCAGACGGCGTATTTCTTCAAAAGCGGTGTTGGACACGACAGGCGAACCGCCGGGACTGTTGGCGCGGATGATGATGGCTTTTGCCTGCGGGTTTTTATAGGCGGCTTCCATACCGTCTTTGAGTTTTTTGACCTGGTCTTCTACGCCGTTGCCGATTTCGCCGTACAGGTTGACGACTGCGGTATGCGGCGTATTGCCCGTCAACTGCAATGCGGCTTCGTCTTTTTGGAAAATGCCTGCAATCAGGGCAACCAGAATCAGGGTACTGACGGCGCGCCAGATGTTTTTCCACATCCGCTCCCTGCGCCTGTCCCGATAGGCGGACAGCAGCACTTCGCGCATAATGTCGCGTTCCCATAAGGTTTCCCCCGCATTTTTTGCTTCGGGTGCTTCGTTTTCTCTTCTGATTCGGTATTGCATGGTTTTCCTTAAATATTGTCCGATTTGGGCAAACGGTTTTCAGTTTACCCGATTTTTCAGCTCTGCTCCCAATCCGTCCAAGCTGTGCAACACTTCCGCCCACGCCGCGTCCAAAAGGTTGACGGCTTCTCCTTCGGCTTTGATGCCGAACTCAATGTGCGGTTTGACCTGCGTGCCGTCTGAATGCGTCCAACCGACGCTGGGCAGGCTGTACGAACGCACGCCGGGATAAGTTTGCTCGATATGCTCCATAATCGGCGTAATGCGCGATTCGGGCTGCTCAAACACATACACGCTGCGGCTGCCGCGTTTGGTTTGGTTGAAGCGGCCGACGTAATAAGTATCCAAAACCCATTCCGCCATCGGGTGCGCCATCACGGGGAAGCCGGGGAAAAAATAATGCTCGCGGATAGAAAATCCGGCGATGTTGTTGAACGGATTGGGCACAAGCTCTGCGCCCTCGGGGAAATCCGCCATTTTCAGGCGTTGGGCGTGTTCCGGCGAATCAAGCGGCTCACCGCGTTTAAGGGTCACGCCTTCGATGAACTTGGCGGCTTCAGGATGGCGGACGACGGGCAAATCCAAAGCAGCGGCTGCGGCTTGGCGGGTGTGGTCGTCGGGCGTGGCGCCGATGCCGCCGGTAACAAACGTCGGTATGCCGTCTGAAAAGCTGCGGCGCAGTTGCCTGACCAGCAAATCGGGTTCGTCGGGCAGATATTGCACCTGATTGAGCTTCAGCCCTTTGGATTCGAGCAGGAATTTGAAAAAGACGAAATGCTTGTCTTGGCGGCTGCCGTGTAAGATTTCGTCGCCGATGATGATAAGGTTGAACGCGTTCATAGATGGGTTTCTTTACCGATGCCGTCTGAAAATGTCGATGGTGCTGTGATTTGTTCCCTCTCCCGTGGGAGAGGGTTAGGGAGAGGGTCGAGCTTGCGTTTTTCAGGCAGCGTTTGCTTAAGGGCTGCTGTCTGCACCCTCTCCCCAACCCTCCCCCGCAGGGGAGGGAGTCAGGTTGAGGATGGCGTAAAGACCGTCTGAAAAGATTTTCAGCGAAACGGGCAAAGCTTCTTTTCAGACAGCCTTAACGGCTGACAATGGGTTATATTTATAAGATAATGAACTCCTTTTTTCAAGTCCGAAGGATTCCCTTATGAGCCAAAACCATACTATTTTACAAAACCTCCCCGTCGGTCAGAAAGTCGGCATCGCCTTCTCCGGCGGACTTGATACCTCCGCCGCGCTGTTGTGGATGAAACTCAAAGGCGCGCTGCCTTATGCCTACACCGCCAACCTCGGCCAGCCCGACGAAGACGACTACAATGCCATTCCCAAAAAAGCGATGGAATACGGCGCGGAAAACGCCCGCTTAATCGACTGCCGCGCGCAGTTGGCACACGAAGGCATCGCCGCCATCCAATGCGGCGCGTTCCACGTTTCCACCGGCGGCATCGCCTATTTCAACACCACGCCTCTGGGCCGCGCCGTGACCGGCACTATGCTTGTTTCCGCAATGAAAGAAGACGACGTAAACATCTGGGGCGACGGCAGCACCTACAAAGGCAACGACATCGAGCGTTTCTACCGCTACGGTTTGCTCACCAATCCCGCGCTGAAAATCTACAAACCCTGGCTCGACCAGCAATTTATCGACGAACTCGGCGGCCGCCACGAAATGAGCGAATTTCTGATTGCCAACGGCTTCAACTACAAAATGTCGGTTGAAAAAGCTTATTCCACCGATTCCAATATGCTCGGCGCAACGCATGAAGCCAAAGACTTGGAATTCCTCAACAGCGGCATCAAAATCGTTAAGCCCATCATGGGCGTTGCCTTCTGGGACGAAAACGTCGAAGTCAAACCTGAAGAAGTCAGCGTACGCTTTGAAGAAGGCGTGCCGGTTGCACTAAACGGCAAAGAATACGCTGATCCTGTCGAACTCTTCCTCGAAGCCAACCGCATCGGCGGCCGCCACGGCTTGGGCATGAGCGACCAAATCGAAAACCGCATCATCGAAGCCAAATCGCGCGGCATCTACGAAGCCCCGGGCATGGCATTGTTCCACATCGCCTACGAACGCTTGGTTACCGGCATCCACAACGAGGATACCATCGAACAATACCGCATCAACGGCCTGCGCCTCGGCCGCCTGCTCTACCAAGGCCGCTGGTTCGACAGCCAAGCACTCATGTTGCGCGAAACCGCCCAACGCTGGGTTGCCAAAGCCATTACCGGCGAAGTAACCCTCGAACTGCGGCGCGGCAACGACTACTCGATTCTGAACACCGAATCGCCCAACCTGACCTACCAACCCGAACGCCTGAGTATGGAAAAAGTCGAAGGTGCGGCGTTCACACCGCTCGACCGCATCGGACAGCTCACGATGCGCAACCTCGACATCACCGACACCCGCGCCAAACTGGGCATCTACTCGCAAAGCGGTTTGTTGTCGCTGGGCGAAGGTTCGGTATTGCCGCAGTTGGGCAATAAGAAATAAGTTTCGCCGCATTGCATCGCTGCAATTTAAGGGGTCGTCTGAAAAGATGATCCCTTATGTTAAAAGGAATCCTATAAAAGAATACAAAGTCGTCATTTATCAGGAAAGCCTGTTGTCCAGCCTGTTTTTCGGCGCGGCAAAGGTCAACCCCGTCAATTTCAGCGCGTTCCTCAACAAACAAACCCCCGAAGGCTGGCGGGTTGTAACGATGGAAAAAGATTTGCGCCGTATGCTGTTGTTTTTCAAACGCGAGGCCTACGTCGTCATTTTGGAGCGGGATCGTGTTTAAGCTCGGCGTTTATGCCTGTCTCGGACTGTTTGCCGGCTGGGTGCTGCTGCTGATCGTGCAACTCTGATTTTCTTTTATCGAAGCGGAATTGTTCTTCAAAATCACACTGACTATGGCGGGGCTGTTTGTCATCATCCTCGCCGCCCTGCTGGTATGCGGCCAGTATTTTTCCGAAAAGAAAATGAAAGACGACGGGTTTATCAACTGATGCGGACTTGAACCGGACCCGCGACCCAAACATCACAATGCCGTCTGAACGCCACTGCTTCAGGCGGCATACCGTTGCCGCAAGCCCTTTCGGCACATAAGGCACACCCCGTTGTACCGCCCCGATTCGGAAAGGCGATGCCTTTCCCCAACCGGCCCGAACCCTGCCGCCCCCAAGGCGGGTGTTCAAGCATTAAGAAAATGCCGATGAAATTCTTTTCCCGGAAATCATTAAGCGTGATGAAGCGTGGCTGCAACAGGAACTCGACCATCTCAAGCTCACTGCCGTGCAAGTCTATATCGGCGAATACATCGACGGGAAACTGGTGGCACATCCTTACCCATAACCGCCGGAAATCCGATAACGGATTTATCTCCCGCCTTCCCAAGCAAGCTGTGCGGACAACCGTCAAACACCTAAAAAATGCCGTCTGAAACTTTACTGTTTCAGGCGGCATTCCATATCCAAGCCTATTTCCTCTGTCTGCCCATATCAGCGGCGGCAGTAAACAAAACATCGGTTGAAGAATTCAACGCCGTTTCCGCCGAATCCTGAATCACGCCGATGATAAAGCCGACTGCAACCACCTGCATAGCGACATCGTTGCTGATGCCGAACAGGCTGCACGCCAAAGGAACCAACAGAAGGGAACCGCCTGCCACGCCGGATGCGCCGCACGCACTGACGGTTGCCACCAGGCTCAAAAGCAGCGCAGTGGCAAAATCAACATGAATCCCTTGAGTGTACGCGGCCGACATTGCCAACACGGTAATCGTAATCGCCGCCCCCGCCATATTGATGGTTGCACCCAAAGGAATGGAAATCGAATAAGTATCTTCATGCAAACCCAACTTTTTCGCCAAAGCCATATTGACAGGGATATTGGCGGCAGAAGAACGGGTAAAGAAAGCATATACGCCGCTTTCGCGCAAACAGGTAAACACCAGCGGATAAGGATTACTGCGGATTTTCCACCACACGATGACCGGATTGACCACCAATGCGATAAACACCATACAGCCAAGCAAGACAGCAAGCAGCTTCACATAACCGGAAAGCGCGCCGAAACCCGTTTCCGCAATTGTGGACGATACCAAACCAAAAATACCCAGAGGGGCAAAGCGGATAATCCATTTCACAACGGTAGAAACCGCTTCCGCCAAATCGGCGACGACCTGCCGCGTTACGTCCGAACCATGATTGCGCAATGCCGCACCCAAAACCAAAGCCCAAGCCAAAATACCGATATAGTTGGCATTGGCAATCGCATTAATCGGGTTGGCAACCAAACTCATCAGCAGGGATTTCAAAACCTCCACAATACCGGAAGGCGGCGCATTGGATACCTCGCCCGCACCCGCCAATACGATGTGTACGGGAAACACCATGCTGGCCACTACCGCCACGACGGCGGCAGCAAACGTTCCAATCAAATATAAAACGATAATAGGCTTGATAAACGCCTCATTGCCTTTTTGATGCTGCGCAACGGCTGCTGCGACCAAAACAAAAACCAAAACAGGAGCAACGGCTTTAAGCGCACCGACAAACAGGCTGCCGAAAAGACCTGCCGCCAAACCCAGTTGCGGTGAAACCGAACCGATTACAATACCCAACACCAAACCGACGGCAATCTGTTTGACCAGGCTGACACTGTTAATCGCATTAAGTAAGGATCTGCCGAATGCCATTATTCTTCCTTATGTTGTTATATGTTAAGAAACGTTGTATTTTAAAAGAAATCTCATCTCCCGTGTTTTTTTATTTTTTCCGCATGCCGATTTAAAACAAAATACCATCAAACAAATAAATAAAGACACAATAAACCACAACCGTTAAAATGCCCGAAATTTATATGCCGTCTGAAATGCCTTATCCCTTTCAAACAATATTAAGGCAGCCGTTCAAAACCCAGTAGAAACAATGTTAGAATCAAAAAGACCGACACCACCGCCCGACACGCATACCATTATGATCAAACTGCCCGCCCCGCTCCTTCTGGCTCTATCTTTCTTCCCATCCGTACATGCGCTTGCCGCCGACCATACCGAAAATAAGGCAGAGGGTTCCATACTGACGAAAAATAAAAATACAAATACCGAATCGGTCAAATTAAAACCCAAATTTCCCATCAGTATCGATACGCAAGACAGTGAAATTAAAGATATGATAGAAGAACACCTGCCGCTCATCACGCAGCAGCAGGAAGAGGTTTTGGATAAGGAACAGGTGGGCTTCCTTGCCGAAGAAGCGCCGGACAACGTCAAAACCATGCTCCGCAGCAAAGGCTATTTCAACAGCAAAGTCAGCCTGACGGAAAAAGACGGAGCTTATACGGTGCACATCACACCAGGGCCGCGCACCAAAATCGCCAACGTCGGCGTCGCCATCCTCGGCGACATCCTTTCAGACGGCAACCTCGCCGAATACTACCGCAACGCGATGGAAAACTGGCAGCAGCCGGTAGGCAGCGATTTCGACCAGGATAGTTGGGAAAACAGCAAAACTTCCGTTCTCGGCGCGGTAACGCGCAAAGGCTACCCGCTTGCCAAGCTCGGCAACACCCGGGCGGCCGTCAACCCCGATACCGCCACCGCCGATTTGAACGTCGTCGTGGACAGTGGCCGCCCCATATTATTCGGCAACTTTGAAATCACCGGCACACAGCGTTACCCTGAACAAATCGTTTCCGGCCTTGCGCGTTTCCAGCCCGGTATGCCGTACGACCTCGACCTGCTGCTCGACTTCCAACAGGCGCTCGAACAAAACGGGCATTATTCCGGCGCGTCCGTACAAGCCGACTTCGACCGCCTCCAAGGCGACCGCGTCCCCGTCAAAGTCAGCGTAACCGAGGTCAAACGCCACAAGCTCGAAACCGGCATCCGCCTCGATTCGAAATACGGCTTGGGCGGCAAAATCGCCTACGACTATTACAACCTCTTCAACAAAGGCTATATCGGCTCAGTCGTCTGGGATATGGACAAATACGAAACCACGCTTGCCGCTGGTATCAGCCAACCCCGCAACTACAGGGGCAAATACTGGACAAGCAACGTTTCCTACAACCGTTCGACTACCCAAAACCTCGAAAAACGCGCCTTCTCCGGCGGCATCTGGTATGTGCGCGACCGCGCGGGCATTGATGCCAGGCTGGGGGCGGAGTTTCTCGCAGAAGGCCGGAAAATCCCCGGCTCGGATGTCGATTTGGGCAACAGCCACGCCACGATGCTGACCGTCTCTTGGAAACGCCAGCTGCTCAACAACGCGTTGCACCCCGAAAACGGCTATTACCTCGACGGCAAAATCGGTACGACTTTGGGCACATTCCTATCCTCCACCGCGCTGATCCGCGCTTCCGCCCGCGCAGGTTATTTCTTCACGCCCGAAAACAAAAAACTCGGCACGTTCATCATACGCGGACAAGCGGGTTACACCGTTGCCCGCGACAATGCCGATGTCCCCTCGGGGCTGATGTTCCGCAGCGGCGGCGCGTCTTCCGTGCGCGGTTACGAACTCGACAGCATCGGGCTTGCCGGCCCGAACGGATCGGTCCTGCCCGAACGCGCCCTCTTGGTGGGCAGCCTGGAATACCAACTGCCGTTTACGCGCACCCTGTCCGGCGCGGTGTTCCACGATATGGGCGATGCCGCCGCCAATTTCAAACGTATGGAGCTGAAACACGGTTCGGGACTGGGCGTGCGCTGGTTCAGCCCGCTCGCGCCGTTTTCCTTCGATATTGCCTACGGGCACAGCGACAAGAAAATCCGCTGGCACATCAGCTTGGGAACGCGCTTCTAAACCGATACGGCCGCTTCAGACGGCATTGCAGCAAACCATTTTGAAACAGACATTATGACCGATACCGCACCGACAGATACCGATCCGACCGAAAACGGCACGCGCAAAATGCCGTCTGAACACCGCCCTGCCCCGCCGGCAAAAAAACGCCGCCCGCTGCTGAAGCTGTCGGCGGCACTGCTGTCTGTCCTGATTTTGGCAGCATGTTTCCTCGGCTGGCTCGCAGGTACGGAATCCGGTTTGCGTTTCGGGCTGTACCAAATCCCGTCTTGGTTCGGCGTAAACATTTCCTCCCAAAACCTCAAAGGCACGCTGCTCGACGGCTTCGACGGCGACAACTGGTCGATAGAAACCGAGGGTGCAGACCTTAAAATCAGCCGCTTCCGCTTCACGTGGAAACCGTCCGAACTGATGCGCCGCAGCCTGCACATTACCGAAATTTCCGCCGGCGACATCGCCATCGTTACCAAACCGACTCCGCCTAAAGAAGAACGCCCGCCGCTCAGCCTTCCCGACAGCATAGACCTGCCTGCCGCCGTCTATCTCGACCGCTTCGAGACGGGCAAAATCAGCGTCGGCAAAACCTTTGACAAACAAACCGTCTATCTCGAACGCCTCAACGCGGCATACCGTTACGACCGTAAAGGGCACCGCCTCGACCTGAAAACCGCCGACACCCCGTGGAGCAAATCGACCGGCGCAGTCGTAATCGGTCTGAAAAAACCTTTTGTCCTCAACACCGCCATCTACACCAAAGGCGAACTGGAAGGCGAAACCATACACGGTACGGCGCGCCTGTGGGGCAGTTTGCAGGATATGCGCACCGACCTGATACTGGATGGCGACAATATCCATTTATCAGGGAAATCCGTCATCCACCCGTTTGCCGAATCATTGGATAAAACATTGGAAGAAGTGCTGATTAAAGGATTCAACATCAATCCATCCGCCTTCCTGCCCTCCCTACCCAAAGCAAGGCTTAACTTTGACCTGACCGCCATTCCGTCTTTTTCAGACGGCATAGCACTGGAAGGTTCTCTCGACCTGGAAAATACCGAGGCCGGTTTTGCCGACCGCAACAGCATCCCCGTCCGACAGATTTTGGGAGACTTCGTCATCGGTCAGGACGGTGTGGTACATATTGATGATGCGGACATTGCCCTGCTCGAACGGGGAAATATCAACCTGTCCGGCGATATCGATACCGGAAAAAACATCCTGCAACTGGATATAGGCATAGACTCTGTCGGCTCGAATGATGTGATTCAAACCGCAATCAACGGCAAGTTGAACGGAAATATCGGCATCAAAGGCCCAACCTCCTCACCCGGCATCACTTGGAAACTCAGCAACGGTACGGCACGCACGCACGGCAGCCTCGCCATCGCAAGCGACCCCGCAAACGGACAGCAAAAACTGGTGTTCGACACCGTTGGCATTGAAGCAGGGCAAGGCAGCCTGTCTGCCCAGGGCTACCTCGAACTGTTTAAAGACCGCCTGCTCAAACTCGATATCCGCTCCCAAGCATTCAACCCCGCACATATCGACCCGAAGTTTCCGTCAGGCAATATCAACGGCTCAATAAACCTTGCAGGCGAACTGGCAAAAGAGCAGTTTGCGAGCAAAATGCGGTTTTCCCCCAGCATACTCAACGATGTACCGCTTAACGGTCATGCCGACATTGTTTACGAATCCCGCCACCTTCCGCGTGCCCTGATTGATTTGCGGCTGGGACAGAACATTATTAAAACAGACGGCAGCTTCGGCAAAAAAGGCGACCGGCTCAACCTCAATATCACCGCCCCCGATTTATCCCGCTTCGGTTTCGGACTGGAAGGTTTATTAAACATACACGGCCATCTTTCCGGCGATTTGGACGGCGGCATCCGAACCTTTGAAACCAACCTTTCCGGCGCGGCGCGCAACCTGCATATCGGCAAGGCGGCAAACATCCGTTCCCTCGATTTCACGCTCAAAGGTTCGCCCGATATAAACCGTCCGCTCCATGCCGACATAAAAGGCAGCAGCCTCTCCGTATCCGGCGGGGCGGCAGTTATCGACACTGCCGACCTGACACTGGACGGCACGGGCGCGCAACACCGTATCCGTACGCATGCCTCCATGACCCTGGACGGCAAACCGTTCAAATTTGACCTGGACGCTTCAGGCGGTATCAACAAGGCACTTACCCTATGGAAAGGCAGTATTAGTGTTTTCGACATCGGCGGCGCGTTCAACCTCAAGCTGCAAAACCGTATGACGCTCGAAGCCGGTGCGGAACGCGTGGCGGCAAGTGCGGCAAATTGGCAGGCAATGGGCGGCAGCCTCAACCTACAACACTTTTCCTGGGATAAAAAAACCGGCATATCGGCAAAAGGCGGCGCACGCGGCCTGCACATCGCCGAGTTGCACAATTTCTTCAAACCGCCCGTCGAACACAATCTGGTTTTAAACGGCGACTGGGATGTCGCCTATGGGCGCAACGCGCGCGGCTATCTCAATATCAGCCGACAAAGCGGCGATGCCGTATTGCCCGGCGGGCAGGCTTTGGGTTTGAACACATTTTCCCTGAAAACGCGCTTTCAAAACGACCGCATCGGAGTCCTGCTTGACGGCGGCGCGCGTTTCGGGCGGATTAACGCCGATTTGGGCATCGCCAACGCCTTCGGCGGCAATATGGCAAATGCACCGCTCGGCGGCAGGATTACCGCCTCCCTTCCCGACTTGGGAGCATTAAAGCCCTTTCTGCCCGCTACCGTACAAAATATCACCGGCAGCCTGAACACCGACGCGCATATCGGCGGACGGGTCGGCTCTCCGTCCGTCAACGCCGCTGTCAACGGTAGCAGCAACTACGGGAAAATCAACGGCAACATCACCGTCGGGCAAAGCCGCTCTTTCGATACCGCGCCTTTGGGCGGCAGGCTCAACCTGACCGTTGCCGATGCCGAAGTATTCCGCAACTTCCTACCGGTCGGACAAACCGTCAAAGGCAGCCTGAATGCCGCCGTAACCCTCGGCGGCAGCATCACCGACCCGCACTTGGGCGGCAGCATCAACGGCGACAAACTCTATTACCGCAACCAAACCCAAGGCATCATCTTGGACAACGGCTCGCTGCGTTCGCATATCGCAGGCAGGAAATGGGTAATCGACAGCCTGAAATTCCGGCACGAAGGAACGGCGGAACTCTCCGGCACGGTCGGTATGGAAAACAGCGGGCCCGATGTCGATATCGGCGCGGTGTTCGACAAATACCGCATCCTGTCCCGCCCCAACCGCCGCCTGACGGTTTCCGGCAACACCCGCCTGCGCTATTCGCCGCAAAAAGGCATATCCGTTACTGGGATGATTAAAACGGATCAGGGGCTGTTCGGTTCGCAAAAATCCTCAATGCCGTCCGTTGGCGACGATGTCGTCGTATTGGGCGAAGTCAAGAAAGAGGCGGCGGCACCGCTCCCCGTCAATATGAACCTGACTTTAGACCTCAATGACAGCATCCGCTTCGCCGGCTACGGCGCGGACGTTACCATAGGCGGCAAACTGACCCTGACCGCGCAACCAGGCGGAAGCGTGCGGGGCGTGGGCACGGTCCGCGTCATCAAAGGGCGTTACAAGGCATACGGGCAGGATTTGGACATTACCAAAGGCACGGTCTCCTTTGTCGGCCCGCTCAACGACCCCAACCTCAACATCCGCGCCGAACGCCGCCTTTCCCCCGTCGGTGCGGGCGTGGAAATATTGGGCAGCCTCAACAGCCCGCGCATTACGCTGACGGCAAACGAACCGATGAGTGAAAAAGACAAGCTCTCCTGGCTCATCCTCAACCGCGCCGGCAGCGGCAGCAGCGGCGACAATGCCGCCCTGTCCGCAGCCGCAGGCGCGCTGCTTGCCGGACAAATCAACGACCGCATCGGGCTGGTGGATGATTTGGGCTTTACCAGCAAGCGCAGCCGCAACGCGCAAACCGGCGAACTCAACCCCGCCGAACAGGTGCTGACCGTCGGCAAACAACTGACCGGCAAACTCTACATCGGCTACGAATACGGCATCTCCAGCGCGGAACAGTCCGTCAAACTGATTTACCGGCTGACCCACGCCATACAGGCGGTTGCCCGTATCGGCAGCCTTTCGTCGGGCGGCGAGCTGACATACACCATACGTTTCGACCGCCTCTTCGGTTCGGACAAAAAAGACTCCGCCGGAAACGGCAAAGGGAAATAAACGGTTTTCAGACGGCATGGCACTGTCCGCCGCCATGCCGTCTGAAAGGCGCGCCGCCAAACCGGACATTTGAAAACCTGCTTTTCCGCCGACCGCCTGCAAGGGAACAGAATCGATATAGTGAATTAACAAAAATCAGGACAAGGCGACAAAGCCGCAGACAGTACAAATAGTACGGAACCGATTCACTCGGTGCTTCAGCACCTTAGAGAATCGTTCTCTTTGAGCTAAGGCGAGGCAACGCCGTACTGGTTTTTGTTAATCCGCTATATTCCGCCATCTCTAAGATTTACAGCGATACACGGGTAATTTAAGGAATACCCGAACCGTCATTCCCGCAACCTTTCGTCATTCCCACGAAAGCGGGAATCTAGAATCTCGGACTTTCAGATAAGTACGGAACCGATTCACTTGGTGCTTCAGCATCTTAGAGAATCGTTCTCTTTGAGCTAAGGCAAGGCAACGCTGTACCGGTTTTTGTTAATCCGCTATATTCCGCCATCTCTAAGATTTACAGCGATACACGGGTAATTTAAGGAATGCCCGAACCGTCATTCCCGCAACCTTTCGTCATTCCCGCGAAAGCGGGAATCTAGAATCTCGGACTTTCAGATAATCTTTGAATATTGCTGTTGTTCTAAGGTCTAGATTCCCGCCTGCGCGGGAATGACGGCTGCAGATGCCCGACGGTCTTTATAGTGGATTAACAAAAATCAGGACAAGGCGACGAAGCCGCAGACAGTACAAATAGTACGGAACCGATTCACTTGGTGCTTGAGCACCTTAGAGAATCGTTCTCTTTGAGCTAAGGCGAGGCAACGACGTACTGGTTTAAATTTAATCCACTATAAAAAACCGCCCTATCGGATAAGCCGCTTGACTGAAAAGGCTTTACCCGCGCCGTATCGGAACACGTACTCTAAAATACAATCCGTTGAATTGAAACAAATATAAAAACATTTGACCGCAAAAACGGCAGTGCATCGTTTGACAAAGAATGAAAATATCGGTTAAAAACCGATTTTCATACAAAAAACACCGCCGCCGTCCGCATACGTTTCAGACGGCATTGAGAGAAAATCTTTTAGGAGAACCTTTATGTCCCGGCATCCCGCCCGCACCGGAGAAAAAACATTCTTCGGCCACCCCTTCCAGCTTTCCACCCTCTTCCATATCGAATTGTGGGAACGTTTTTCATTTTACGGAATGCAGGGCATCCTGCTGATTTACCTCTATTACACCGCCGACAAAGGCGGCTTGGGCATAGACAAAACCCTCGCCGGCGGCATTGTCGGCGCATACAGCGGCAGCGTGTACCTGTCCACCATTTTGGGCGCATGGTTTGCCGACCGCGTATGGGGTGCGGAAAAAACCCTCTTCCTCTCGGGCATCGTCGTGATGCTCGGACACATCGTCCTTGCCGCCGCCCCGGGCCTGTACGGCCTTTTAATCGGGCTGATATTCATCGCATTGGGCAGCGGCGGTGTGAAATCTACGGCCAGCTCTATGGTGGGCACATTATACGAACAGGACGAAATGCGCCCGCTGCGCGATGCGGGATTTTCCATTTTCTACATCGCCATCAATATCGGCGGCTTCCTAGGCCCGCTGCTGACCGGCCTGCTTCAAGAAAACATTGGTTTCCATTATGGTTTCGGCGCGGCGGCGGTCGGTATGGCATTCGGCTTGTGGCGTTATTCCTTGGGACGTAAAAACCTGCCCCATCCCACCGTCCCCCATCCGCTTTCAAAAGGACAGGGCAAAACTGCGGCCGCCGTCGGCATTGCCCTCATCGCCGCACTTGCAACCGCCATCAAAACCGGGCTTGTCAACCTCGACAATTTCTCCGGCATCCTCTTATCTACCGTCATCCTTGCCGTCATTGCCTATTTTGCCCGCCTGCTGACTAATCCCCGCGTCAGTTCCGACAACAAACGGCACATCATCGCCTATATCCCGCTTTTCCTGACCATCTGTATGTTTTGGGCCGTCTGGTTTCAGATTTACACCGTGGCAACCGTCTATTTCGACGAAACCGTCAACCGCACCATCGGTTCGTTTACCGTGCCCGTCGCTTGGAAAGATTCTATGCAAAGCCTGTGGGTCATCCTGTTTTCCGGACTGATGGCGGCAATGTGGACAAAAATGGGGCGCAAACAGCCCAAAACCCCGCTGAAATTCGCTATGGCTGTATTTGTTACCGGCGCGTCGTTTTTGGGATTCGTCCCCTTTATTTCCTCTGGCACGCCGATGCCTATTGCGGTTTTCGCACTGATCGTCCTCGCCATCACGATAGGCGAACTGATGATTTCCCCGATTGCACTGTCCATCTCCACCAAAATCGCCCCGCCTTTATTCAAAACCCAAATGGTCGCCCTTAATTTCCTTGCCTTTTCATTAGGCTTCACTTTAGGCGGCGTATTGTTTGAAAAAGGCTATCAGGCGGGCGACGAAATCGGCTTTTACCGGCTGCTGTTCTACATCGGCGCAGCCACAGGCTTCCTGCTGCTCCTGCTCGTCCCCAAATTGAACAAAATGCTCGAAGGCACAGACTAAGTCCTGCCCCGATGCACCGATGCCGTCTGAACCCTTCAGACGGCATTTTTCCGCATAATGAAACCAAACTGTTTCCATCCGACAGGACGGGCTCCCGCCCAACCGGAAGGCAGCCTGCCGATTGTCATTTAAATAACGCAAGGGAAAGCCGTTGATTTCCGTTTGTATGGAAACAGTTTGGTTTCATTGGAAAAAGGCATTTTGTCCGACTAAATGAGTGCTGCATCAACGAAATATATAGTGGATTAACAAAAATCAGGACAAGGCGACGAAGCCGCAGACAGTACAGATAGTACGGAACCGATTCACTTGGTGCTTCAGCACCTTAGAGAATCGTTCTCTTTGAGCTAAGGCGAGGCAACGCCGTACCGGTTTTTGTTAATCCACTATAAAAACACAGCCTAAATAAAAATGCCGTCTGAACCGTATTTCAGGTTTCAGACGGCATTTGCGTGTCGGATGCACACAGGACAGACGGTAAGCCGGGTTCTGTCTCGGACAGTCATTCCTCTAGGCATACCGTTGCCGGTATGCTCAAGCAACCTACCCGAACGCTCGGCGGGCAGCGTCATTGCGTTCTGTTTGGTCTTGCTCCGAATGGGGTTTGGCCTGCCGCATATTGTTACCAAATGCGCGGTGCGCCCTTACCGCACCTTTTCACCCTTGCCTGTGCTGCCAAAGCAGCCATCGGCGGTTTTGCTTTCTGTTCCACTTTCCGTCGCGTTACCGCGCCCGGCCGTTAGCCGGCATTCTACCCTGCGGAGCCCGGACTTTCCTCCCCGTATGCCTTACGCGATACGCGGCGACTGTCTGCCCGTCCCGTGTGCGGCACGGATTATAACACGAAACGCAAAAATGCCGTCTGAAGCGGCACAGGCTTCAGACGGCATACGTCTCAAACTACACGCCCTGTTTCAGGCTGGCTTCGATAAAGCCGTCCAAGTCGCCGTCCAATACGGCTTTGGTGTTGCCGACTTCGTAGCCTGTGCGCAAGTCTTTAATGCGTGAGGAGTCCAAGACGTACGAACGGATTTGGCTGCCCCAACCCACATCCGACTTACCTTCTTCCAATGCCTGTTTCTCTTCGTTGCGTTTGCGCATTTCCAATTCATACAGTTTGGATTTCAACATTTCCATCGCGGCCGCTTTGTTGGCGTGTTGAGAACGGTCGTTTTGACATTGCACCACAATCCCCGTCGGCTCGTGAGTAATGCGCACGGCAGAGTCGGTTTTATTGATGTGCTGACCGCCCGCACCCGATGCGCGATAGGTATCGATGCGCAAATCGGCGGGGTTGATTTCGATTTCGATGGAATCGTCGATTTCAGGGTAAACGAACACGGAGGCAAACGAGGTATGGCGTTTGTTGTTCGAGTCAAACGGCGAATAGCGCACCAAGCGGTGAACGCCGGTTTCGGTACGCAGCAAACCATAAGCGTATTCGCCTTCCACTCGGATAGTGGCGCGGTTGATGCCTGCGATTTCGCCGTCGTCTTCTTCAAGGATTTCGATTTTGAAGCCTTTGCGCTCGGCGTAGCGGCTGTACATACGGAACAGCATACCCGCCCAGTCTTCCGCTTCCGTACCGCCCGCGCCTGCAGTGATGTCGATAAAGCAGTTGTTCGGGTCGGCGGGCTGGTTGAACATCCGTTTGAACTCCAAATCCGCCATCTGTTTTTCCAGTCCCGACACGTCTTCCTGCACGGCGGCAAAACCTTCTTCGTCGTTTTCTTCGACGGTCATTTCAATCAGCATGCGGTTGTCTTCGATGCCCGAAGCGATGTTGTCCAGCGTCAGCACGATGCCTTCAAGGATTTTGCGCTCTTTGCCGATTTCTTGGGCGCGTTTCGGGTCGTTCCACAGCTCAGGGTCTTCAGAAAGGCCGACAACTTCTTCCAATCGGTCTTTCTTACCCTGATAATCCATATAAACGCGGATGTCTTCGCTGCGCTTTTCCAAATCGTTCAGGGTGTTGTTGAGCTGGTTGATTACTTCGGCTTCCATGATTCTTTTGTTCTTTCAAAATTTTAGGGGCGTATTGTACGGGATTCGGGTATTTTTTTCTATGGATAAAGCCTTCTGGAAACACGTTCAGACGGCATAGCGTCAATAACGGTATGCCGCCAGTTTGCGTTTGATTTCAGGCAATGCGGCACGCGCTGCCTCCTCGCCCAACCGGATGGCGCGTTTTTTCTGATCGAAACCGCCAACAGCCCCCAAATCCAAAACCTGCGGTTTGATAACCACATCCGCCTGCCCCAACTCATTTTGCAGTGCGGAAACGCTCATTACGTTCAGCGTCTGATCGAGATAAGAGAAGAAACCTTGACCGACATTTTTGCTCGGACGTGCGGAAATATCGATGGCAATGACAAAATTCGCCCCCTGCCGCCTGGCCGAACTGACAGGGACGGGCTGCGACAGACCGCCGTCAACATATTTGTGTCTGTCGATGATGACTGGCTGGAACACATTGGGAATTGCTGCGGAAGCACGAACCGCCTGTCCGACATTCCCCTGATTGAAAGCGACGGCCTTGCCGGTTTCAAAATCAGTGGCAACGGCGGCAAATTTGATGGGAAACTGCTGAATCTGCCTGCCGCCGACTTTTCGGTTGATGTAATTTTGCAGCTTTTCGCCTTTGATAAAACCACTGGTGGACAAGGTTAAATCGACTAAATCCGTTTTACCTAAAATCTCGGCTTCCAATTCAAGGCGGTCGGGCGACATACCCGATGCAAAAAGGCTGCCAACTATCGAACCTGCCGATGTGCCGGTTACTACTTTTACAGGAATACCGTTTTCTTTCAAAACCTTAATAATGCCTATATGGGCAAATCCTTTAGACGCGCCGCCACCGAGAGCCAAACCGACCACTGCGGCGGGTTTGGCGGTTTGCACCTGCTTGCGGGCGGCATTGTTTCCCGCCGTACCGCAGGCGGCAAGCAACGCGGCAGCGGCGATTGCCAAAAGTGGTCTGATTTTTGAAAACATTACCATATTTTCCATTCCTTTATATATCGCACCCCGTCAAAGGGAGATTGCTTTTCTTAACAACCCCTTTTAACAGCCAAGCGAAAGGGAGCTTTGTTAAGTCATCATCAAAATTAATATTTTCTTTTTTTCCTTTACGGAAATTGTAATTGTTGGGGTCATATGAATGATCGAAGCCACCATCAATAGTTTCATTTTCCAGCGACATAGGCCGTTGCCCCTATAAATACTGAGATGGCAAAGGAAATATGCCTTCACTTTCTGGATAATTTTCCACATTACTAGACAGCCAGAGTTCAAAGATTTTGTAATCGTCAAAGAAACCATATATATACCCTCGCTTTAGTAAGTCTATATAATCTTTTTGAGAAACTACCAAAGGATTTCCGTTTCTCATTACTCTTGATTGTCTAATAAAAAGTTCTTTATTGTATGATAAGAAAATCGCTAAATCTGGATATATTATATTTTCTTTCTCTAAATCAACTTGCCCTATCAGTTTCCAAATCTTCTTTCTTATGGCTGTTTCTATACAGGATTTATAAGTCTTAAACCCAACAGAAAGAAGCTCATCCATATTGGCTGTCTTTTCCGAGAGATAGTCAAAAATACCAAACTCGTATTGCCTCACCCTACATATGTAAGCAAATTTCCCATTTGGGAGCGAGATTTCATAGATTTTTCCGTATTTTTTTACGCCCTTATCCATATTGATTATTTTTAATGTGATTTATTTGATAAATTATCATCGAGTAGTCCCGTTTTGTTGTTGTCGGGATTAGTATTTGAAAGCATACCGTCCAAGGCGGGAATTATCTCACAACACCGCCGTTATCCAAATATCCCTCCTTTTTCCCTTTCTTTCCGTCAAAATACTTTCTTTTTATATTCATTAACTTGTTAGATTATTGGCTGCCGAGTGTCAGTTTTTCCGACAAAATCCGTCTAATGGGATATCAACAGAAACAAAAACAGGAACACTTATGAAAATCGGAACAACTTGGCAGACGGCATCCGCTATGCTGGTTTTGCGTCTGTTTGCCGCATATGAATTTTTGGAATCGGGTTTGCAAAAATGGAACGGGGAGAATTGGTTTTCCGAAATCAACGATCAATTCCCATTCCCGTTCAACTTGCTGCCGGACGCGTTAAACTGGAATCTCGCGATGTATGCTGAGCTTTTGCTGCCCATACTGTTGCTTTTGGGTTTGGCAACGCGCCTGTCGGCATTGGGGCTGATGGTCGTTGCCGCCATCGCTTGGGCTGCGGTTCACGCCGGTTCGGGTTACAATGTCTGCGACAACGGTTATAAAATGGCTTTAATTTATATCGTGGTATTAATCCCGCTGCTTTTGCAGGGTGCGGGCGGATGGTCGCTGGATACGCTGCTGAAAAAACGGTTTTGCCCCCGATGCCGTCTGAAACAAGATTGATTCAGTCGTGGAATCTGACTTTAAACATTCCAACCTTATCTCGTTAACTTGATATTCTGAAAAGGAAATAGAAATGAACAAAAACATTGCTGCCGCACTCGCCGGTGCTTTATCCCTGTCTTTGGCCGCCGGTGCCGTTGCCGCCGACAAACCGGCAAGCAACGCAACAGGCGTTCAAAAATCCGCCCAAGGCTCTTGCGGCGCATCCAAATCTGCCGAAGGTTCGTGCGGCGCGGCTGCTTCTAAAGCAGGAGAAGGCAAATGCGGCGAGGGCAAATGCGGTGCGACCGTAAAAAAAGCCCACAAACACACCAAAGCATCTAAAGCCAAAGCCAAATCTGCCGAAGGCAAATGCGGCGAAGGCAAATGCGGTTCTAAATAATCCCGCCCCTTCACAAGCCGCGTTTTTCAGTAAAATGCGGCTTTTTTAACGGCAAACAAAGATTTTTTTAAACAAGCACATTATTCTTTTGTGCCATCCGAACCGGGTAAAAATATGATTCAACACGCAGGCTTAGGCTACCGCCGCGACTTGGCGGAAGACTTTCTTTCACTTTCAGACGACAGCCCGATACGCTTTATTGAAGCTGCCCCCGAAAACTGGCTGAAAATGGGCGGCAGGGCGCGCAAACAGTTTGACCGCGTAGCGGAACGGCTGCCGCTGGCGTTGCACGGATTGTCTATGTCGCTGGGCGGGCAAGCCCCGCTGGATACTGATTTGATAGATGGCATCAAAGAAATGATGTGCCGTTATGACTGCACGTTTTTCTCCGATCATTTGAGCTACTGCCACGACGGCGGTCATCTTTACGATTTGTTGCCGCTGCCCTTCACTGAAGAAATGGTGCATCATACGGCGCAGCGTATCCGCGAAGTACAGGATCGGTTGGGCTGTCGCATCGCCGTGGAAAACACGTCCTACTACCTGCATTCCCCGCTTGCCGAGATGAACGAGGTCGAGTTCCTCAACGCGGTTGCCCGTGAAGCCGACTGCGGCATTCATTTAGATGTGAACAATATTTACGTCAACGCTGTCAATCACGGCCTGTTGTCGCCTGAAGCCTTTTTAGAAAATGTGGATGCAGAGCGCGTGTGCTATATCCATATTGCCGGGCATGACGTGGAAACGCCCGAATTGTTGATTGATACCCACGGCGCCGCGGTTTTACCGACTGTTTGGGACTTGCTCGAACTTGCCTATGCCAAGCTGCCGACGATTCCGCCCACCCTGTTGGAACGCGATTTCAATTTCCCGCCTTTTGCCGAACTCGAAGCCGAAGTCGCCAAAATCGCCGATTATCAAACGCGTGCCGGAAAGGAATACCGCCGTGCAGCCTGAAACCTCCGCCCAATACCAGCACCGTTTCGCCCAAGCCATACGCGGGGGCGAAGCCGCAGACGGCCTGCCGCAAGACCGCCTGAACGTCTATATCCGCCTGATACGCAACAATATCCACAGCTTTATCGACCGCTGCTATACCGAAACGCTGCAATACTTTGACAGCGAAGAATGGGGCCGTCTGAAAGAAGGTTTCGTCCGCGACGCGCGCGCCCAAACGCCCTATTTTCAAGAAATCCCCGGCGAGTTCCTACAATATTGCCAAAGCTTGCCGCTTTCAGACGGCATTTTGGCACTGATGGATTTTGAATATACCCAATTGCTGGCAGAAGTTGCACAAATTCCGGATATTCCCGACATTCATTATTCAAATCACAGCAAATACACCCCCTCCCCTGCGGCCTTTATCCGGCAATATCGATATGATGTTACCGATGATTTGCAGGAAGCGGAAACAGCCTTGTTAATATGGCGAAACGCCGAAGATGATGTGATGTACCAAACATTGGACGGCTTCGATATGATGCTGCTGGAAATAATGGGTTCCTCCGCGCTTTCGTTTGACACCCTTACCCATACCCTTGTCGAATTTATGCCCGAAGCCGATAATTGGAAAAATATTTTGCTTGGGAAATGGTCAGGCTGGATTGAACAAAGAATTATCATCCCCTCCCCGTCCGCCATATCCGAAAATATGGAAGGCAATTCCTCTGGCCAAAACCATCTATCCGCATAAAATTACCTTACTCCCGATACTATGCCGCTACCCGACCTGACCGATGCCGAATTAATGGAGTCGCGCAAACTGCTTCTGCATTTTGCGCGGCTTCAATTGCCCGACCATCCTGATTTGGCTGAAGATTTAGTACAGGAAACATTGCTGTCTGCATACAGCGCAGGCGACAGTTTTCAAGGCAGGGCGCTTGTCAACAGCTGGCTTTTTGCCATATTGAAAAACAAAATTATTGACGCATTACGTCAAATCGGGAGACAAAGGAAAGTCTTTACCGCACTGGATGACGAGCTGCTGGATGAAGCATTTGAAAGCCATTTTTCCCAAAACGGGCATTGGACGCCGGAAGGACAGCCGCAACATTGGAACACTCCGGAAAAATCATTAAATAACAACGAATTTCAAAAAATTCTGCAAAGCTGCCTATACAACCTGCCTGAAAACACCGCACGGGTATTCACCCTGAAAGAAATACTCGGTTTTTCATCCAACGAAATACAACAAATGTGCGGTATCAGTACAGCCAACTACCACACCATTATGCACCGCGCCCGAGAATCATTGCGCCAATGCTTACAAATTAAATGGTTCAACCAAGAAAACCCGAAGTAAACGTTATGAAAAAATGCCGCGATATTGCCCTGCTTCTTTCCAAACATCAGGAACGGGAAACCACTCTGGGCGAGAAGATTTCCATATACACGCACCTGCTGTTCTGCCCGCATTGCCGGGAATATAAAAGACAGCTTCAAACCATCAAAATATCACTGGCAAAAACAACCAGAACTTCAAAATAAATGCCGTCTGAAAGGGCTTCAGACGGCATAAGCTGACGGAAACAAATCAAACCGATTTACTGTTATCGGCAGTTCATCCATAATACACACTTCAAAAGCAGCATATTCCCCATACGGAATATATAAATACGCAAAACACGAAGGCTGCATCAATTTGCCATATTTGCCTCATTTCACAGACGGCATTATCCCTCCCGCCCAACCCGTTCCTTTCTGAATGAGCGGATTTCAATGATTAAGGAAACCTTAATGCGCCCAATCTTCCTATCTTTCGTTTTACTCCCTATATTGCTAACCGCCTGCAGCACACCGGACAAGTCTGCCCGATGGGAAAATATCGGCACGATCTCAAACGGCAATATCCATACATATATCAATAAAGACAGCGTGAGAAAAAACGGAAATCTGATGATTTTCCAAGATAAAAAAGTTGTGACCAATCTAAAACAAGAACGTTTTGCCAACACCCCCGCATACAAGACTGCCATTGCCGAGTGGGAAATCCACTGCAACAACAAAACATACCGCTTAAGTTCGCTACAGTTGTTTGATACAAAAAACACGGAAATTTCCACACAAAGCTACACAGCCTCTTCCCTCCGCCCGATGAGCATCCTGTCCGGGACATTAACTGAAAAACAATATGAAACCGTATGCGGGAAAAAACTCTGATTACAACTTATGCACAAACTTATCCATAAACCTTATTATAAAAATGCCGTCTGAAATACTGAAATATCAGCATTTCGGACGGCATTTTGCCATTCCCCCGAAAAGTTACCCCCAAAGTTATCCACATTATTTTTTAAACCAGCTTCCATCCGAAATATAGTGGATTAACAAAAATCAGGACAAGGCGACGAAGCCGCAGACAGTACAAATAGTACGGAACCGATTCACTTAGTGCTTCAGCACCTTAGAGAATCGTTCTCTTTGAGCTAAGGCGAGGCAACGCCGTACCGGTTTTTGTTAATCCACTATATAAACTCGCTATACAATTTCACTATCCAAACGTAAATTGTTCCATTGATACACAAAACTGCTTGCCCCCATAATTTTGATAAAGCATTTTTTGCATTCCCGGCTCCGTCCCGTAACCAACACAGTCTCTAAAAAATAATCGCTTGTTTTGACACCGATACACTCATACAAATACAGAAATTCAAGAAAATAGCCTTGTGTATTGACCATCTCAAGCAATTCAGAAAAATCAAGAAATTTTCTGACCGTAAACAAACGTTTCCCTAAAAAAACGATGTCTTCAAAAATATAGTGGATTAAATTTAAATCAGGACAAGGCGACGAAGCCGCAGACAGTACAAATAGTACGGAACCGATTCACTTGGTGCTTCAGCACCTTAGAGAATCGTTCTCTTTGAGCTAAGGCGAGGCAACGCCGTACTGGTTTTTGTTAATCCACTATATCAACCAAATAATCGTCTTCGGCGTTTCCATTTTCATGGGTTAAAACAACACGGGAAAAATCTGTTTTCAGATGCTTGCCCGCTTGATTGTTTGGATTGTTGTTCAGAACGATAAAACCGTCCTCAAAATCAAAGCAGACGTTGTGTCCTTCTACCTTTATCGCTGTGTAATAACAATCATGTAGAGAAATACCATCCGAAAAATTTTTTCTTTGTGTATGCAAAAAAGTTTTCATTCAAGTACCCATATCTAACGCAAACGTTTACCTGTTTCCCCGTCGATAATCTGACTCGGCGATTTCTGCCTGCCGATTCTCCCACCAACAATCCACACATCGCGTCCGAACTGCCTTCTGACTTCCCTCTCCGTCCGACACGCGCGTTTGCCTGCGCGATTGCACGAAGTTGAGACCAAAGGCGTTTGCAAAGCCTGACACAAGCGGCGCGCACCTACATGGGCGGGAACCCTGACCGCCAACTTGCTGCGCTGTTTCCCGCGCAACTCAGGTAAGACACAGGATTTGGCGGATAATAGGAACGTTTTAGGGGCGGGCCATTCTTTTCTAAGCATAGCCTGAAGATTTTCAGACGGCATTTGAAGTAAAGGCTGCAACTGTTCAAATTGATTCCCGATAACAATCATACCCTTGTGTTGCGGCCTTTTTTTCAAATGCGCCAACTTACCGAGTGCTTTGGCTAATGTCGGAAGACACCCCAAGCCATAACAAGATTCGGTCGGATAAGCGACCAAACCGCCTTTTTTCAAATAAACGCTTAACTTACGTTGCGCTGATGCAGCGATAATTCTCGGAAATAACATAATATAAAATGCCGTCTGAAGCATATCAGTCATACTTGGCTTCAGACGGCATCATCCTCTTTCTAATTAACGGTTAATCGCTTTATCGGCAATGTCTTTACGGTATTGCATCCCGTCGAAGCTGATTTTTTCCAACGCGCCATATGCCTTGGCTTTCGCTTGCGTCACATCGTCGCCCAATCCTACAACACACAATACGCGGCCGCCGTTGGTCAATACGTCGCCTTTCCCGTTTGCCGTTGTGCCAGCATGGAATACTTTGCCGATTTGGTTGGCAGCATCCAGACCGGAAATAACATCGCCTTTTTTAGGCGTTTCGGGATAATTTTGTGCCGCCAGCACTACACCTACGGCAGTTTGCGGGTTCCATTCTGCGGTTACGTTATCGAGTTTACCGTCTATTGCCGCTTCGACCAAATCCGCCAAATCGCTGTTCAGACGGCTCATAATCGGCTGGGTTTCAGGATCGCCGAAACGGCAGTTAAACTCAATCGTATAGGGTGCACCGCTTTGATCAATCATCAAACCTGCGTACAGGAAGCCGGTAAACTCATGTCCTTCCGCTTTCATACCCGCCACAGTCGGCAAAATAATCTCGTTCATCGCGCGCTCGTACACAGCAGGCGTTACCACAGGCGCGGGACTGTACGCACCCATACCGCCCGTATTCGGGCCTTTGTCGCCGTCTAAAAGACGCTTGTGATCTTGGCTGGTCGCCATAGGCAATACATGATTGCCATCAACCATAACGATAAAGCTCGCTTCTTCGCCTCGCAGAAAATCTTCAATCACAACACGTGCGCCGGCATTGCCCATTTTGTTGCCCAGCAGCATATCGTCAATCGCAGCATGCGCTTCATCCAAAGTCATCGCCACAATCACGCCTTTACCCGCCGCCAAACCATCGGCTTTGATAACGATAGGCGCACCTTTCTGATTGACGTAATCGTGTGCAGCATCGGCATTTTCAAAGGTTTGGTATTGCGCGGTCGGGATATTATATTTCGCCATAAATGCTTTGGCGAAATCTTTAGAACTTTCCAACTGCGCTGCATATTGTGTCGGACCAAATATTTTTAGCCCCGCGGCACGAAAATCATCCACAATACCTGCCGCCAAAGGTGCCTCAGGGCCAACGACGGTAAAAGTAATGTTTTCTTTACGACAGAATTCGATCAAATCCTGATGCGCAGTCAAGGCGACGTTTTGGAGCTTGGGTTCAATCGCCGTACCGGCATTACCGGGCGCAACAAATACTGTTTCCACTTTGGGCGACTGCGCCAATTTCCAAGCCAGCGCGTGTTCGCGACCGCCATTACCAATAACCAGCAGTTTCATGCCATCTCCTTGACAAATATATACTTTTAACAAAAACTCGACATAAAGGGACTTTTGTCCCGTTTGAATAAATTTTAGTGGAATCAAACAAAGACCGCTTCATTCCATATGCCAATCTATTTAACTTATCCACAAAATTGAAAAAGAACAAGCAACCATGCAAAAACGTATTGATGAAATCCAAAGTAAATACCGCGAATGGTGTCATTTACTACCGCAATTGGAAGAAGACATCCAGCATTGGAAACATGCCGCCGCTTTAATTCGCGATATAGCCAATTTCTATACCCACGAATATCAGGCATGTCATCAGGCTATTGAAGACGGAGCAGAACTGGATTTGCGTACGGAAGGCGAATACAGCATTATGAGTGAAGATGCATTATGGGACGCGCTGGGCGAATTCCATCAATTGGCTTGGCTATATTTACGCTCCAGCGTCGATGCCTTAGACAGATATATGCAAGAAGATTAATGAGCGAAGAGGTCGTCCGAAAACCCTAAGATATGGGTTTTCAGACGACCTTTTCATTCAAAAGGCTTTTCTGTATCTACTTCAATCTGCCGTGTATTCTTCCAAGCTGCAACACATGCCTCATAATTTACCAACGATAAACTTACCGTCAATCGGCAATCCAACTGCAAATCCTGCTCCAATATATCCGCCTGATATTGTTTGGCAATGCGTATTGCTTCATTCAAAAACGGATATTCACATTTCAGCCAAACGGTTTTTTCAATATTCTTTTCAACTACTTCTGCAACTGCCAACGCTTGAGCCGTCGCCTCTTTGTACGCATGTATCAGACCTGGAACGCCCAATAAAGTACCACCGAAATAGCGGACGACCACAATCAAAACATCGGTGATACCCACCGAATCAATCTGTCCCAAAATTGGTCGTCCAGCACTTCCCGATGGCTCTCCATCATCATTGGCACGAAATTGCATACCATCCACACCCAAACGATAAGCATAGCACCAGTGTCGTGCTTTATGATGCTCTTCCTTTAACGGATCGAGGTATTTTTTCACATCAGCCAATATCCGAATCGGATAGGCAAATGCAACAAAACGGCTGCCTTTATCTTTAAACTCAGCCTGCGTCGGGGATGTAATGGTTTTATAAGTCGTAATCATGCTGAAATGTTTTCAGACGACCTCATTAATAACAAGGTCGTCTGAAAGTTTCACGTGAAACATCAATTTTTCAATACTTCTGTTAATTGCGGGACAATTTCAAATAAATCACCCACCAATCCATAATCGGCTACATTGAAAATCGGCGCATCAGCATCTTTGTTGATTGCAACAATCACCTTACTGTCTTGCATACCGGCAACGTGTTGAATTGCGCCTGAAATACCGATTGCAAAATAGAGTTGCGGCGCAACCACTTTACCGGTTTGTCCGACTTGAGCATCGTTTAGCGCATATTCGGCATCAACCGCCGCACGGGATGCACCGATTGCCGCACCTAAAACATCCGCCAACGGTGTCAGCACTTCATTGAATTTTTCCGCACTACCCAACGCACGACCACCGGAAACAATCACTTTTGCCTGAGTCAGTTCAGGACGATCGGAATAGGAAAGCTTGCGGTTCACAAAACGGCTCAGGTTTTGAGCAGGGATTGCTTCAACATTAACTGCCTCGGCATGACCACCTTGTGCAGGAGCTGCATCAAAAGCCGTCGCACGGAAGGTCAGCACCATTTTTTCCGAATCAGCTTGCACGATTTCAAATGCATTACCCGCATAAATCGGGCGTACAAAAGTCGTGTCATCCACAATCTCGGTCAAATCAGAAATTTGCGGTACGTCTAATAAGGCGGCTACGCGAGGCAGAAGGTTTTTACCGAATGTGGTTGCCGTTGCTGCAATATAGCGGTAATCCGCTGCCAATTTGACAACCAACGGAGCCAGTTCTTCAGCCAAACCTTCAGCATAATGGGCGGCATCCACTACCAATACCTTATCCACACCCGCTACTTGTTTCGCAGATTCCACGACGGCAGATGCACTATTTCCAGCAACCAATAAATCGACTTTACCCAGTTTGGCAGCAGCGGTAACAGCATGCAAAGTAGCAGGATTCAACTGTTTGTTGTCGTGTTCGGCAATAATCAATACGCTCATTTCAGTCTCCTCAAATCACTTTGGCTTCGTTTTTCAATTTTTCAACCAATTCGGCAACGCTTGCCACTTTTACACCTGCCTGACGCGCTTTAGGTTCGGCAAATTTCACCGTTTTCAGACGAGAGGTAATATCGGCAACTAAATCGGCAGGAGTCAGTTTTTCCAAAGGTTTTTTCTTTGCCGCCATAATATTGGGGAGTTTGACAAAGCGCGGTTCGTTCAGACGCAAATCTGCGCTGATGACTGCAGGCAGTTTCAACGCAATCGTTTCTTCGCCGCCATCGATTTCGCGCACAATCTGCACTTCATCGCCTTCAATTTGTACTTTTGAAGCAAACGTACCTTGCGCCGCATTCAGCAAAGCTGCCAGCATTTGCGCCACTTGGTTGGCATCATCATCAATCGCTTGTTTGCCCAAAAAGAAAATTTGCGGATTTTCTTTGTCTGCAACGGCTTTCAGCAGCTTGGCAACGGCCAGCGGCTCCAATTTTGCATCGGTTTCAACATGAATGGCACGGTCGGCACCCATTGCCAAAGCGGTACGCAACGTTTCTTCGCATTTCTTCTCGCCTAAAGAAACCGCTACGATTTCGCTTACTTTTCCGGCTTCTTTCAAACGGACAGCTTCTTCCACAGCAATTTCGTCAAACGGATTCATCGACATTTTGACATTACCGATATCTACATCCGAACCATCGGCTTTTACACGAACTTTGACGTTATAGTCTACTACGCGCTTTACCGCGACCAGTGCTTTCATTGAATTCTCCCAAAAAGAACGTTGCTTTCCATCCGGCGAAACCAAACCTTCTTCCCTATAAAACCAAATCCGTTTTCCTTAAAACCGGATTTATTTAAAAATCTTCCGGATAATACTTGCCGATTATACCATTTTTAAAGCATTTACTCAGTCCAGTAGATAGACATTTCCACACCCGATAAATTAGAAACATCATCCCGCCATTTCAGTTTCAGACGGCATCCGAACCTCATCAGCAGCCACACAATCCATCAAAGTTTGATAAACTAAATCTGCAGTTGGAATCTGCCCGATATTACCCAAATTTTTTGCAATTGGCGAAACCTGAACGCCTGTTTTAATCGGATCGGTATCGGTATAAATACCGACCACGGGTTTTTCCAAGGCATTTGCCAAATGCAGCAAACCGGTATCCACGCCAACAATTCCGACCGCATGTTTCAGCAGATACGCTGCCTGCAATAAATTCATTTTATCGCACACAATAGCAAACGGCAGTCCGTCTGCAATCTGTTCGGCACGCGTTTTTTCAGCTTCACTTCCCCAAGGTAGGTAAATATTGCATTGCTGTTCTTCATTCAACTTTTGTAGCAATGCCCGCCAGTTTTCCTCAGGCCATAATTTACTGTCTCGACTAGTCGCGTGCAAAGCCGCATAATACGGCTGCTCTAAATTTTTCAGACGACCTGTCTCAGGAACGGTCAAACCAAATACCTGCGTTTCAGGCATCGCATACCCAAATACTTGGGCAAACAGCTCTCGGTTGCGCCAAACGGCATTTTTTCCCTTCGGTACAGCGTATGTTTTCTCATACGCAACCGCAGCCAGTCCCTCACGCGCGCTATTTTTATCCAAACCATAAATAGGGGATTTTGCCATTTTGGCGAAACACGCGCTTTTAATCAGACCTTGACTATCCAATACAAAATCAAATGCTTCCTGCCGCAAAGTCTGTTTCAGACGACCTATTTCTCGCCAAGTTTCAGCCCAAAAGAGATGTTTGCGCCATTGCCGCCATCTCATCACATGGATTTTTTTCACAAACGGATGCAGGCGCGCAATATCTGCAAATCCAACTTCACACAGCCAATGGAGTTCCACATCAGGGCATTGTCGCGCCAAATCCTCGATTGCGGGCAAAGTGTGAATTAAATCGCCCATACTGGACAAGCGGACAAGCAAAATTTTCATATTCTAAGAAGTATGTTTCACGTGAAACAATTTTAACTTATTGATTATTAATACATTTTTTAATTTCTTCGGCGTTTTTTAAGATGACGGCACCGGCAGAACGCATTTCCTGCCATGCCGTTTCAATGGTATCCGGCGCAATACCCCGACAAGCCGCTTCATTGACGATAACCTGCCAACGACCACCTTTGAGCAACTGCAAAACCGTTGTTTTAACACAATAATCCGTAGCCAAGCCACCGACAATGACCATATCCGTATTTTGACAACGCAGCCACTCAATCAATCCAGTGCTCAGTTTTTCCTCAATATCGTGAAAACACGCGCCGTAAGGATGCAATTCAGGATCAACGCCTTTCCAAACGCAATAATCGTATTCTTTGGCAGAAGGCAGCCCGTCCAACAATTCATAGCCGCGCGTACCAACCATTGCATGAGCCACCCAAGTCAAATCCGCATCAGGCAAACCTGTCGGCTTCAACATATCAACAGAGTTATCCACAAGCCATTTCGCTGCCGCATGATGCGCATCTTTCGTCATCACACGCAAATCCGCCAAAGCAGCTTGGGCATTCAACTCTTCTACAATCAAATGCCCCTCGTTTACAGGCAGCTCATCAGGACACAAAGGCGTAAAAGTTTTTTGTGCATCGACATCAATGGAAACAATCATCTCATCATTTCAACACAATTAAAATGCCCTGTATTATAACAAATTACTGCCCACAAGCGGTAAAACCGACTGTGATAAGATAGCGTTTTTCCGAAAAACTTATCCACAACCCTCATGACTTACACCATCGCCCCCATCGGCACCGCCCGCTCGCCCTACAAACAGAAATTCGGCATCGCCCGCCAGCCCGGTTTAGTCTCCGCCGCAGAAGTCTGCATCGAGCTGAATCCTGAATTTACCACAGACAGCGTACGCGGACTGGAACACTTCGATTATGTGTGGATAAGTTTTATTTTTCACGGCGTTTTGGATGAAGGCTGGGCGCAAATGGTGCGTCCGCCACGGCTCGGCGGCAAACAAAAAATGGGCGTATTCGCCACGCGCAGCCCCCATCGCCCCAATCATCTCGGACTATCGCTCTTAAAACTCGAACGTATCGAAACCGGTAAACCCGTCCGCCTTTATTGCAGCGGCGCAGACCTACTGGACGGCACACCGATTATCGACATTAAACCCTACATCCCCTTTGTCGAATCCAAACCCGATGCCGCATCCGGTTTCGTCAGCGGCAACCCCGTAGAGTTGGAAGTCGTTTGGCGGGAAGACATCGGAGCGGAAAATTTATCTAAACACACCCAAAACCTGATCAGCCAAAGCATTGCCCAAGACCCGCGACCCGCCTATCAGGATATTCCCGAACGGATTTATATGATGAATATTGCGGATTACGAAGTCAGGTTTCAGATAGAGGGAAACCGCGCGACGGTTATTGAGATAAGCGTTGTTTAAATTTTATTATTTTATTATTTAATTCTATTAAAAAATATGCCGTCTGAAAATTTCAGACGGCATGTTTTCTTTACCTATAGACTTTTTTCCAATCCTAATTCAGGATAAATATTCAAAAACATGGACGATTTTTCAGATGTAAGACATTTCATTATCGTACAGCTACAGTTTTCAGTAATTTCAACTTTTAATCAATGTAAATATTAATGAAAATACAACTAAAACAGCAGCTAATAATCAAGGTATTGCGATATTTGCAGATTGAGTTTCGCATTTCTAATTAGTTTTATTCAAATTTGCTGATTTTTTATTTAAACAACCTTCTAAAACAAATTTAAATTTTTTAATGATGATTTTGATGATTGCCGTCAAACGCAGGTATAAGTTATAAATCTTCAAATTTTTCATAATCTTCTAAAAAAATAAAATTGGGTTTAACACCTACCATCCTAATAGAATATAAGTGGATAAAATTGATATATTTTCTTTTTTTGTGGATAACCTTAATATTTCCCTCTTAATTTCCACAAAATTATCAACAAAATTTCTGTTATTCATATGCCGTCTGAAGCATCTCCTTTTGCTACAATAATACTGTTTTGTAAATTTATAAGTCTCATTATGTCCAAATCCACCGTTTCCCCGATGATGCAGCAGTATCTCGCCATCAAATCGCAGCACGCCGACAAGTTGGTGTTTTACCGCATGGGCGACTTTTACGAGTTGTTTTTGGATGACGCGGTGGAAGCGGCGAAGTTGTTGGATATCACTCTGACCACGCGCGGGCAGATGGACGGCGTGCCGATTAAGATGGCGGGTGTGCCGTTTCACGCGGCGGAGCAGTATCTGGCGCGGCTGGTGAAGATGGGCAAAAGTGTGGCAGTGTGCGAACAGGTGGGCGAAGTTGGTGCGGGCAAAGGACCGGTGGAGCGCAAAGTCGTGCGCATCGTAACGCCCGGCACGCTGACCGACGCGGCGTTTTTGGAAGATAAGGAAACCAACCGCATCGCGGCGGTAAACGCGGATAAAAAACACATCGCCATTGCGTGGGCTTCTTTGCAAAGCGGCGAATTCAAAACCAAGCTGACGACAGCGGACAAACTCGCTGACGAGCTGGCGCGTTTGCAGGCGGCGGAAATTCTGTTGCCCGAAGGCAAAAGCCTGCCTGATGGTTTTCAGGCAACCTCTGCCAACATCACGCGTCTGAACTCATGGCAGTTTGCCGCCGACGCGGGCGCGAAATTGTTGACCGAATACTTCGGCTGCCAAGACCTGCATGGCTTCGGTTTAGACGGCAAGGAACACGAAACCGCCGTCGGCGCGGCGGGCGCGCTGTTGAACTACATCCGCCTGACGCAAAACCTGATGCCGCAACACTTAGACGGCATTTCGCTCGAAACCGACAGCCAATATATCGGCATGGACGCCGCCACGCGCCGCAATCTCGAAATCACGCAAACCCTCTCCGGCAAAAAATCGCCGACCCTGTTTTCCATACTCGATGGCTGCGCTACTCACATGGGTAGCCGCCTCTTGGCACTTTGGCTACATCACCCCTTACGCAGCCGCGCCCACATCCGCGCCCGCCAAGAAGCCGTTGCTGCGCTGGGTTCGCAATACGAAACCCTGCAAGGTCGTCTGAAAAACATCGCAGACATCGAACGCATCGCCGCCCGCATCGCCGTCGGCAACGCCCGCCCGCGCGACCTCGCCGCCCTGCGTGACAGCCTGTTTGCTCTGAATGAAATCGAATTGTCCGCCGAGGGCAGCAGTCTCTTAGAAACCCTCAAAGCCGTTTTCCCCGAAACCCTGCCTGTTGCCGAAACCCTCAAAGCCGCCGTGATGCCCGAACCCACCGTCTGGCTCAAAGACGGCGGCGTCATCAACCAAGGCTATTGCGCAGAACTTGACGAGTTGCGCCACATCCAAAACCACGGTGATGAATTCTTGCTCGAGCTTGAAGCGCGAGAACGCGAACGCACCGGCCTCTCCACCCTCAAAGTCGAGTTCAACCGAGTCCACGGCTTCTACATCGAGCTATCCAAAGTCCAAGCCGAACAAGCGCCTGCCGACTACCAACGCCGCCAGACCCTGAAAAACGCCGAACGCTTCATCACTCCTGAACTCAAAGCCTTTGAAGACAAAGTCCTGACCGCACAAGAGCAGGCATTGGCATTGGAAAAACGCCTGTTTGAAGCCCTGCTGAAAGAAGTTCAGACGGCCTTGCCGCAGCTTCAAAAAGCCGCCAAAGCCGCGGCCGCCCTCGACGTACTCTCCACCTTCGCCGCCACCGCCGCCGAACGCGGCTTCGTCTGCCCCGAGTTCGCCGACTACCCCGTCATCCATATCGAAAACGGCCGCCATCCCGTCGTCGAGCAACAAGTGCGCCACTTCACCGCCAACCACACCAACCTTGACCACAAACACCGCCTCATGCTCCTGACCGGCCCCAATATGGGCGGCAAATCCACCTACATGCGCCAAGTCGCGCTGATTGTTTTATTGGCACACACCGGCAGCTTCGTCCCCGCCGACTCTGCCCAAATCGGCCCCATTGACCAAATCTTTACCCGCATCGGCGCATCGGATGATTTAGCCTCCAACCGCTCCACCTTCATGGTCGAAATGAGCGAAACCGCCTACATCCTCCACCACGCCACCGACCAATCCCTCGTCCTTATGGACGAAGTCGGACGTGGCACTTCCACCTTCGACGGCCTCGCCCTCGCGCACGCCATCGCCGAACACCTGCTGCAAAAAAACAAATCCTTCAGCCTCTTCTCCACCCACTATTTCGAGCTGACCAAACTGCCCGAAGCCCATGCAACCGCAGTCAATATGCACCTCTCCGCGCTTGAGCAAGGACAGGACATCGTCTTCCTCCACCACATCGAACCCGGCCCCGCCAGCAAAAGCTACGGCATCGCCGTCGCCAAACTCGCCGGCCTGCCCACCCGCGCCCTCAAAGCCGCCCAAAAACATCTGGACGAGCTCGAAGCCCAAGCTGCCAACGCACAACCGCAGCTCGATATTTTCAACCTCATAACATCAGAACAAGATGATTCAGACAGCAACCGACCGTCAGAAAAATATGAGGACACAGCTCCCGAAGGGGTTTTGACGAAAGCTCTAAACCTCCTCAATCCCGACAGTCTGACCCCATTGGAAGCCCTGTCCGAACTGTACCGTTTAAAGGAGTTATCCCGACAGTCATCCTAAAATTTGTTTTGACAGGCTTTGTCTCCTTTTACCCGATTCAAAGCACATAAAAAATGCCGTCTGAACCTTTCAGACGGCATTTGACAACTTTTCCTATATTTTCTCCACATCCAACATCATAAGCGTTACCCATTCCCCATTGTATAGTGGATTAACAAAAATCAGGACAAGGCGACGAAGCCGCAGACAGTACAGATAGTACGGAACCGATTCACTTGGTGCTTCAGCACCTTAGAGAATCGTTCTCTTTGAGCTAAGGCGAGGCAACGCCGTACTGGTTTAAATTTAATCCACTATAAAAATGCCGTCTGACGGCTATCCAGCCAAATGACCGATAAAAGGCTTGCGCATCAGGCGTGTAAAGATACAACTGCCGTATGCCTAACGAGTGCTCAGCCTCTATGCAATGCGAAACCAAGCATCTGCCCACACCTTTTCCACGGTGCTCGGAAAGCACAAAGACATCGCCCAACCAATATTCATATTGCGGGAACGCAGCAATGTTATGCCGTTTGAGTGCCGCCGAACCCAGCAGTACATGAGAACGACCGATAGCGGCAAAAGCCAGTGGCAAATTATCGTCCCTCAAGCACTCGTGATAATAGCTGCGGATTTTATCCACAGAAGACCAAGGGGCAAAATCATGCCATTCTTCAAACAAAGCCTAAGCCAGATTGTCAATATGCCGCACCTCTAAACACACAATGGAAACAACATCATTCTTGCTCAGGCCGCCGTATTTTCTTTCCTCAAAATCAGAATGCATCGGTTAATTTCCCGCCGCTTTCGTCCCTCCTGCACCATAAACCGCATTCCAAGCATTGTCCAAGCGCACTCCCGCCCGTCTCAACTCTTCCTCCTGCCGCGCTTTCATCGCCATCGCATTGGGAATTTCCGCTTCCAAACGGTTAATATCTGCCTGTGCCGCCTGCAACCGTCTGCGCGCATCTTCCAAATCCGACTGCATCCCGATAATTTTTCCATCAAGATTGTTTTGTTTTTGCAATAAGGCACGGTAACCAGATTGGATACTGAGCAAATTGTCTTCAGCATCCCCTGCCCATACACTGGTAGAAAAAACAACCATCAGAAAATAAAATATTTTTTTCATTTTTAACTTCCATTTAAATGCCGTCTGAAGCCGTATTCCAACATCAGACGGCATTGTCCACGCCTGTGGATAACTTAAGCGCGGATACGTTTCAACACTTCTTCTTTGCCGATTAATGCCAACACGGCATCGACGCTTGGGGTTTTCGCCGTGCCGCAGACAGCGAGGCGCAAAGGCATACCGAGTTTGCCCATTTTGATGCCTTCTTCGTCACAGAAGGGTTTGAACAAGTCGTGGATGGCTTCGGCATTCCAGTCTTCCAGCCCTTCGAGGCGTTCGGCGAAGCGCAGCATACGAGCGGCGGCTTCGTCGTCCCAGTGTTTCTGCACGTCTGCTTCGGCAGGCGTTTGTTTGACGTAGAAGTAGAGGCACTCGTCGGCAAGCGTGTTCAGATCTTGGGCGCGGTCTTTGACCAATGCCAACACGTCTTCCAACGCAGGTTTTTCGGTTTCATGAATATCGCGCAGGGCAAGGCGCGGTTTGACGAGTTCGGCGAGTTTGCCGTTGGGCGTGATTTTGATGTGTTCGCCGTTAATCCAGTAGAGTTTCTTCAAGTCCATACGGCTTGGGGAAGGGGAAACGTCTTTCAAATCAAACCATTCGATGAATTGTTCCATCGTGAAAAACTCGTCGTCTCCGTGCGCCCAGCCCAAACGCGCCAGATAGTTGAGCATGGCTTCGGGCAGGATGCCCATCGCGCCGAAATCGGTGATGGCGACGGTATCGCCGCTACGTTTGGAGATTTTTTTGCCTTGTTCGTTAAGAATCATGGGCAGATGGCCATATTCGGGCAGATTTGCGCCAATGGCTTTTAAGATGTTGATTTGTTTTGGGGTGTTGTTCACATGGTCATCACCGCGGATAACGTGGGTAACGCCCATGTCGTAGTCGTCCACGACAACGCAGAAGTTGTAGGTCGGCGTGCCGTCGGCGCGGGCGATAATCAGGTCGTCGAGTGCTTCGTTGGGGATGGAGATTTCGCCTTTGACCAAGTCTGTCCATTGGGTAACGCCGTCCAAAGGCGTTTTGAAGCGGACGACGGGTTGCACGTCGGCAGGGATTTCGGGCAGGGTTTTGCCTTCTTCCGGACGCCAACGGCGGTCGTAAGTCGCCGTGCCTTCTTTTTCGGCTTTCTCGCGCATGGCTTCCAGCTCTTCTTTGCTGCAATAGCAGTAGTAGGCATGGCCTTTTTCTAAAAGTTCGGCGATGACTTCTTTATAGCGTTCGAAACGGCGGGTTTGGTACACGACGTTGTCGGCGTTGTCGTAATCGAGACCGACCCATTTCATGCCGTCGAGGATGATGTTGACGGATTCGGCAGTAGAGCGCGCCAAGTCAGTGTCTTCGATACGCAATAAGAACTCGCCTTTGTGATGGCGGGCAAATGCCCATGAAAACAATGCAGTGCGCACGCCGCCGATGTGCAGGTAGCCGGTTGGGCTGGGGGCGAAACGGGTTTTGACGGTCATGATGGCTCCAGAATCTTTAAAACGGCTTATTTTACTGTTTTTACCGTGCTTAAGCATTAAAAATGCCGTCTGAAGCTTACTTGCGGATAAGTTTCAGACGGCATTTCTTTGTTTTCAACCAAACAGCCAATTGAAAAAACGCCTCCCCCATTTTTCCAAACGGTAAAGGGTGAGGGCATATCCTTCATGAAGGATAAAATTTTTCTTTCCGCTCGCGGTATCAAAACGTGTCGTCGGCGTGGCGGAAACATAAACCCGAACCCCTAAATCCTCGGCCATTTCCGCAGCACGGGCCAAGTGATAGGGATCGCTGACGATTACCAAGCTGGAAATACCGTTGGCCTGTAAAATCGGACGGATGTTGTTCAGATTTTCATAGGTATTGCGCGACGTGTTTTCAAATAAGATATTGTGCGCCGGAACACCTTGTTTGAGCGCGTACCGCCGCCCGACTTCGGCCTCCGTCATGTAACCCTTTTTACTTCTGCCGCCGGTAAAAATAATTTTACCGACCCTGTGGCCCTGATAAAGCGCGATGGCATGGTTGATGCGTTCCCGAAAAACAGGGGACGGGCGTTTGTCCCATGCGGCAGCTCCCAAAACCAATGCGGCATCCGCACGGGTACCGGCGGGTAAAACCCCTTCATTCAGCCGATACACCGTCCAAACGGATGAGGCAAACAACGAGGCAAACAAAAAAAACCAAAAGCAAAAACCGCCGAGCAGGTAATAGCGCAACCCTTCACGGCTGCGAAACAGCTGTTTTTTCACAATATCGCTTCAATATTTTCCAAAGGCCTTCCGATGGTAGCCTTACCGTTTGCCAAAACAATCGGACGCTCCAACAGGGCGGGATGATCGGCAATGGCACGCAGCAGCGCGTCATTGTCCAAATCAGGGTTGTCCAAACCCAATTCCTTGTACAAATCATCTTTCACGCGCATCATCCCGCGCGCCGATGCCAAGCCCAATTTGTTGAAAATATCCTTCAATTCGGACAAGTCGGGCGGCATATCCAAATATTTGACCACTTCGGCAGCAATGCCGCGTTCTTCCAATAGGGACAAGGCGGCACGCGATTTGCTGCAACGCGGATTGTGGAAAATTTTGATTTCAGACATGATATTTCCTTACTTCTCGACAATCCCCTTATTATCGGCTTACGCAGGATTTTACTCAATATCCCGCCTCCAACCGTACCAAACGGTTTACAATACCCGAATCGACATACAAAGGACAAAACGATGAAACACTTGAATCTTGCCGCAATCGCACTTGCCGGCGTACTGGTTTCCCATACCGCATCGGCAGACGAGCTTGCCGGCTGGAAAGACAATGCCGCGCAAAGCCTGCAATCACTCAAAGCCCCTGTCCGCATCGTCAATCTTTGGGCAACCTGGTGCGGCCCGTGCCGCAAAGAGATGCCGGTTATGTCCAAATGGTACAAAGCCCAGAAAAAAGGCAGCGTCGATATGGTCGGTATCGCGCTCGACACATCCGACAATATCGGCAACTTCCTCAAGCAGACCCCGGTCAGCTATCCGGTTTGGCGTTACACTGGGGCGAACAGCCGAAACTTTATGAAATCCTATGGAAACACTGTCGGCGTATTACCCTTTACCGTCGTCGAAGCCCCGAAATGCGGATACAAGCAGACCATTACCGGGGAAGTAAACGAAAAAAGCCTGACGGAAGCCGTCAAACTCGCCTATTCAAAATGCCGTTAAATACCGTATGCCGTCTGAAATGACTTCAGACGGCATTTTTCCCTCCTAGCCTTCGGTATCTGCCAAACTTATCCACTATCTAAAAACGAACGGAATCTTTATAATCTCCGTTACTTACTTATTGTTCAGACAGCATACCGCGAACACCCCATTTTCAGGCAAACAACCTGATACGGTATGCCCTTCTATAGGAACTCCCATGATCCGTTTCGAACAAGTTTCCAAAACCTATCCCGGCGGTTTTGAAGCCCTGAAAAACGTCAGCTTCCAAATCAACAAAGGCGAGATGATTTTTATCGCAGGACACTCCGGCTCAGGCAAATCCACCGTCCTCAAGCTGATTTCGGGCATTACCAAACCAAGCAGGGGCAAAGTCCACTTCAACAACCAAGACCTCGGCACACTGACCGACAACCAAATCGGCTTTATGCGCCAACATATCGGCATCGTGTTTCAAGACCACAAAATCCTCTACGACCGCAACGTTCTGCAAAACGTCATCCTCCCGCTGAGGATTATCGGTTATCCGCCGCGCAAAGCCGAAGAACGTGCCCGCATCGCCATTGAAAAAGTCGGCTTGAAAGGGCGAGAATTGGACGATCCCGTAACCCTCTCGGGCGGTGAACAACAACGCCTGTGCATTGCCCGCGCCGTCGTTCATCAACCTAGCCTGCTGATTGCCGACGAACCCTCAGCCAACCTCGACCGCGCCTACGCGCTCGACATCATGGAATTGTTCAAAACCTTCCACGAAGCAGGAACCACCGTCATTGTTGCCGCCCATGACGAAACCCTCATGGCGGACT
This sequence comes from Neisseria sp. Marseille-Q6792, assembly GCF_943181435.1. The sequence continues at coordinate 1,519,983 of NZ_OW969598.1, read as the reverse complement.
ACGGACACCGCATCCTGCGCCTCTCGAAAGGACGTCTCGCATGAGCATCATTCACTACGTCTCGCTACACGTCGAATCCGCACGCACCGCACTCAAACAACTCATGCGCCAACCTGTCGGCACGATACTGACCCTCCTGATGCTCGCCGTCGCCATGACGTTGCCGCTGTTTATGTATTTGGGCATCCAAAGCGGACAAAGCGTTTTAGGCAAACTCAACGAGTCGCCGCAAATCACAATCTATATGGAAACCGCTGCCGCACAAAGCGACAGCGATACCGTGCGCAGCCTGCTGACGCGCGACAAACGGCTCGACAATATCCGCTTTATCAGCAAAGAAGACGGTTTGGAAGAATTACAGTCCAATCTCGACCAAAATCTGATTTCCATGCTTGACGGCAACCCCCTGCCGGATGTCTTTATCGTTACCCCCGACCCAGCAACTACTCCCGATCAAATGCAGGCAATCTACCGAGACATTACCAAACTGCCTATGGTCGAATCCGCCAACATGGATACGGAATGGGTACAGACACTGTACCAAATCAACGAATTCATCCGTAAAATTTTATGGTTTCTTTCACTGACGCTGGGGATGGCGTTCGTCCTTGTCGCACACAACACCATCCGCCTGCAAATCCTCAGCCGCAAAGAAGAAATCGAAATCACCAAGCTGCTCGGCGCGCCCGCATCGTTTATCCGCCGCCCATTCCTTTATCAAGCCATGTGGCAGAGTATTCTTTCCGCCGCCGTCAGTCTAGGGCTTTGCGGCTGGCTACTCTCCGCCGTGCGCCCGTTGGTTGATGCCATCTTCAAACCCTACGGACTTAATATCGGCTGGCGTTTCTTCTACCCGGGAGAAATCGCGCTGGTGTTCGGCTTCGTCGTCGCACTGGGGATATTAGGGGCATGGCTTGCCACCACCCAACACCTGCTCGGTTTTAAAGCCAGAAAATAATCCCGATAAAATGCCGTCTGAAGCCGTTTTCAGACGGCATTTCAATTTGCCAGTATAATGGCGCATTTTTCCAACAAGGAACCTACCATGCTGACCCCGGAACAAGTAAAAGCCATGATTGAAGGCGTGGCAAAATGCGAACATATCGAAGTAGAAGGCGACGGACACCATTTTTTCGCCGTCATCGTTTCATCAGAATTTGAAGGCAAAGCACGCCTTGCACGCCACCGCCTGATTAAAGACGGGCTTAAAGCCCAACTGGAAAGCAACGAACTGCACGCACTTTCCATTTCGGTAGCCGCCACACCGGCAGAATGGAATGCCAAAGCACAATAACCGCCACACAAAAATGCCGTCTGAAACAGCACAACGTTTCAGACGGCATTTTGTATATCAAACCGTTTACTCGCCGCGTTTTTCCAAAGCGGCTACGGCTGGCAGCTCTTTGCCTTCCAAGAATTCGAGGAACGCGCCGCCGCCGGTAGAGATGTAGCCGATTTGGTCGGTAACGCCGAATTTGGCAATCGCCGCCAGCGTGTCGCCGCCGCCAGCAATCGAGAACGCTTTGCTTTGGGCGATGGCTTCGGCAAGGGCTTTCGTGCCACCTGCGAATTGGTCAAACTCAAATACGCCGACCGGACCGTTCCATACCACCGTGCCGGCGGCTTTGAGCAACTCGGCAAGCGCGGCGGCGGATTTCGGGCCGATGTCCAAAATCATATCGTCCTCGGCAACGTCGGCAATGTCTTTTACAACCGCTTCGGCATCGGCAGCAAAGGCTTTGGCAACGACAACATCGGTCGGCAGCGGAACAGAGCCGCCTTTAGCCGCCATTTTCGCCATGATTTTTTTGGATTCTTCTACCAAATCATGTTCCGCCAAAGATTTACCGATGGCTTTGCCTTCCGCCAACAGGAAGGTGTTGGCAATGCCGCCGCCGACGATGAGTTGGTCAACTTTATCCGCCAGCGATTCGAGGATGGTCAGCTTGGTGGACACTTTGCTGCCGGCAACGATGGCAACCATCGGGCGCGCGGGTTGTTTCAAGGCTTTGCCCAAAGCGTCGAGTTCGCCCGCCATCAATACGCCGGCGCAGGCAACGGGCGCGGCTTGGGCAACGGCTTCGGTCGAGGCTTGGGCGCGGTGGGCGGTGCCGAACGCGTCATTGACGAACACGTCGCACAAGGCGGCATAGGCTTTGCCCAGTTCCAAATCGTTTTTCTTCTCGCCTTTGTTGATGCGCACGTTTTGCAGCATGACGACATCGCCAGCGTTCAGGGTAGGTTTGTTTTCACGCCAGTCGTTCAATACTTTCACGTCTTTACCCAACAGGCTGCCCAAGTGCGCGGCAACGGGCGCGACATCGTCTTCAGGATGAAACTCGCCCTCGGTCGGGCGGCCCAAGTGGGTCATCACGATAACGGACGCGCCATTGTCCAAGCAGTATTTGATGGACGCGAGCGAGGCGCGGATACGGGTGTCGTCACTGATTTTGCCGTCTTTGAACGGCACGTTCATATCGGCGCGGATGAGGACGGTTTTGCCCTGCACGTTTTGTTCAGTCAGTTTTAAAAATGCCATAATCAGTCCTTTTCAATCAGTGTTTGCAATACAGAAACAATTGATGCCGTCTGAAGGCTTCAGACGGCATCGCAACCCGCTCAGCCGGATACGCGCTCGATTTTCGCGCCGACGCTGCCGAGCTTTTTCTCAATATTTTCATAACCGCGATCCAAGTGGTAAATCTGTTCGACCACAGTTTCCCCCCGTGCTACCAAACCGGCGATAACAAGGCTGGCGGAAGCGCGCAAGTCCGTCGCCTTGACGACCGCACCGGAAAGCTGCTCCACCCCTTGGACAAATGCCGTATTGCCCTCGGTCGTTATTTTTGCCCCCATCCGGTTTAACTCTGGAACGTGCATAAAGCGGTTTTCAAAAATTGTCTCCACTACACGGCAGCTCCCCTCAGACACAGCATTCAACGCCATGAACTGCGCCTGCATATCGGTAGGAAAACCGGGATGGACGACTGTACGGATATCCACTGCCTTCGAACGTTGACGCATATCGATGGCAATCCAATCGTCTCCGACTTCGATTAACGCCCCTGCCTCGACCAATTTGTCCAAAACCACTTCCATGGTTTTCGGTGCGGCATTTCGCAAAACCACCTTGCCGCCGGTCATTGCCACCGCACACAGGAACGTACCCGCTTCAATCCTGTCGGGGACAACACTGTGTTCGCAGCCGTGCAACTCATCCACCCCTTCCACAATCATGGTTGAGGTTCCTATACCGCTGATTTTCGCTCCCATCTTTATCAGGCATTCAGCCAAATCAACCACCTCAGGCTCAATGGCGCAATTTTCCAAAACCGTCGTACCTTCCGCCAGCGTCGCCGCCATCAGCAGGTTTTCCGTACCGCCGACCGTTACCACATCCATTGCCACACGCGTGCCTTTAAGCTTACCCTTGGCTTTGACGTAACCGTGTTCGATAACAATCTCAGCACCCATCGCTTCCAAGCCTTTCAAATGCTGGTCGACAGGGCGGGAACCGATGGCACAACCGCCCGGCAGACTGACTTGCGCCTCACCGAAACGCGCCAGCGTAGGGCCGAGTACCAAAATTGAGGCGCGCATGGTTCTGACCAATTCGTAAGGGGCGCAGGTATTGTTTACCGTACCTCCGTTGATTTCAAATTCGCTGATATTGTCGGTCAGAACGCGTGCGCCCATCCCTTGAAGCAGTTTTTGCGTGGTTTTGACATCAGCCAGCATGGGGACGTTTTTCAGGCGGAGCGTACCTGATGTCAGCAAGCCAGCACACATCAGCGGTAAAGCTGCATTTTTTGCACCGGAAACTGTAATTTCGCCGTTGAGCGGCCCGTTTGCGGAGATTTTCAGTTTATCCACGTTTGTTCTTCCATGATAATCTCGGGAGGTATCTCCCTGAATAAGGTATATTTTCCGAATGGCAGAATTATAAAGGATTTTTACCGCCGATACGTTGTACTGAAAAGAATTTGGTGAAATACCGGCTATTTTTAGCATTACATTAAAGAAACAAATAAAAAAGCCGAGCTTTAAAGCTCGGCTTTTTTATTTTATCTGGTGGGTCGTGAGCGATTCGAACGCTCGACCAACGGATTAAAAGTCCGCTGCTCTACCGACTGAGCTAACGACCCGATAAGTTCGAAATTCTATACATCAAGCCAGATGCTGTCAACCATTTTGTCGACGTTCAGACGGCATTTTATTTATCAAGCTGTTTTTTCGTATAAATTAACGAGGTCAGTATCGATGCACCCAACGCGCCGAAGACGACCGACAGTGAAACGGAAATCGGGATATGCACCCAATGCATTACCAGCATTTTCACACCGATAAAACTCAACACGAATGCCAAGCCGTATTTCAGGAAGATAAAGCGTTCCGCCACATCCGCCAGCAGGAAATACATCGCCCGCAAACCCAAAATAGCGAAAATATTGGAAGTCAGCACGATAAACGGATCGGTGGTAACGGCAAAGACGGCGGGAATACTGTCCACGGCAAACACGACATCGCTCAATTCAATCATGACCAGCACCAAAAACAGCGGCGTGGCGATTTTTTTGCCGTTTTCGACGGTAAAAAATTTCTCGCCGTGAAACTCCGTGCCAACCGGAACGACTTTCTTGACGGCATTCAGCAGCCTGCTGTTTGCCAAATCCTCTTTCTCATCGCCTTCGGGCTTCATCATGTGTATACCGGTATAGAGCAGGAACGCGCCGAACAGATACAGAATCCACTCAAACTGCTGAACCAGTGCCGATCCGACGAAAATCATGACGGTGCGCAATACCAATGCGCCCAATACGCCGTACAGCAGCACGCGGTGCTGAAACTGCGGTGCGACTTTGAAGTAGCCGAATATCATCAGGAACACGAAAATATTGTCGACTGCCAACGATTTTTCCAAAATGTAGCCGGTAAAGAATTCCAATACTTTTTCTTTTGCGACTGCCGCGCCGTAGCCGGGATTGCCGGCGAGTTCGAAATACAGCCAGCCCGCGAACAGGCAGGATACGGCAACCCACAAGCCGCTCCATGCCAAGGCTTCTTTGACACCGACTTTATGGCTGCCGTTTTTCTTCAGCGAAAACATATCCAAGGCAATCATGACCAGCACTGCCGCAAAAAAAACGCCGTAAAACAACGGCGACCCGATACCGGGATATTCTGTCATGGTTCAATCTCCTGATTTGAAATGTAGTTGTGTTACCAGCTGATGTAGAACATGGCCTTCGCCAAAAACACAATCAGCAGCATATGGGTAAAGACAACGGCGTGTATGTATTTCGACCACCTCACGGTTAACGTGGAGCGCGCCATTTTGACGACGGCTATGGCAAAGTGCACCAACACGCTGCACGCAAGCAGGATTTTCAGCGTCAGCATCGTACCGAAGGAAGTGGCAAACGGTTCGCCCAATATAGGAAGGTAGCGGTTTGCCGCCATCACGATGCCGCTGGCGAACAGCAGTCCAACCACAAACGGCATCACCCTGACGGCGCGGTAAGACATTGCCTTTTCCACTTCGCGCCGCGCCTCGCGCGACACCCGTCCCGTATGCAGGACGGACAAAACCAGCATTTCAAAAAATACGCCTCCAACAAAGGCAATGGCGCAATACAGGTGGACAATGTGCGCAACGGCATAAATGCTCATACGATACCCCTACCTAAATCTGTGAATGCCGATTGTATCACTCGCATACGGAAGCCGCATTTCGCACTGACTGGCAAATCATTTCCGCCATTCTCCCACTGGCCCCGCGATGTTGGGAAATGAATTTTTCGATACGCTCACTCATCGGTGCGCCGCTTCCTTCTTGCGCCAATACCGATTCGACCGCCTCCCGCCATCCGTCTGCAGAATCCACCTGGATTGCCGCACCGGCCTCCAGTGCATGGCTGCATGCCTGTGCAAAGTTGTAGGTAGAAAAGCCGAATATCGTCGGAACGCCGCAGGAAAGCGGTTCGATGATGTTTTGACAGCCCGAATCGACCAGACTGCCGCCGACAAAAGCGACATCGGCGCACAGGTAATACGCATACAGCTCGCCCATACTGTCGCCTATCCAGACCTGCGTATCGGGCTCGACCGGCAAACCGTCGCTGCGCCGCTGAACCTTAAACCCGAAGCGTTCTGCCGTTTCAAATGCCGTCTGAAAATGCTCGGGATGTCGTGGGACAATCACCAAAAGTGCATTTCCGCGATATTTCCGCCATGCCGCCAACAGTTTCTCCGCCTCGTCTTCGCCTCGATAAACGCGCGTGCTGCCGCACACGGCAACCGGCCGGCCTCCGATTCGTTTTTCAAACTGCCCCGCCAGCGTTTTCATCTGTTCAGACGGCATCATGTCGTATTTGGTATTGCCGCACACACTGCTTTCCCGTACGCCTATCCGCATCAGGCGGGCGGCATCCGCCTCCGTCTGAGCCAGGCAGCCGGACAATGAAGCTGCTGCAGGACGGATCAGGCTGAGTATTTTTAAATATCCTTGCAGAGATTTTTCCGACAGCCTTGCATTTGCCAAAAACAGCGGAATCCCTTCCTCCCGACACGCCGTCATCAGGTTGGGCCAGATTTCCGTTTCCATCAATACACCGAACAAAGGGCGGTGTTCACGCAAAAACTGCCTCACCCATGCCTTCCTGTCATAAGGCAGGTAACGGCATTGCGCATCAGGAAACACCGCCTGAGCCGTTTCCCGCCCTGTCGGTGTCATCTGGGTAATCAGCAGCGGCACGCCGGGAAAACGCAGCTTCAACTCCTTCACCAGCGGTAAGGCGGCACGCGTTTCACCGACAGACACCGCATGTATCCAAATCGCACCGCTAACCGGATGCGGATGCGGTTTGCCGAAGCGTTCCCCCCAATTTTCCCTATACTCCGGAGATTTCTCCGCCCGCTTGCGAAGCCGGTGCCGTATCAATACCGGCACAAACCGCCACAACACATCATAAAGCCATTGAAACATTAAAATTTTCCGTAAAACAAATGCCGTCTGAACGGTTCAGACGGCATATCCTGAAACAGTTTTAAATATCGTACGTCGTCGAAGCGGTATCTCCGCCTTTGCCCGTCCAGTTCGTATGGAAAAACTCGCCTCTCGGTTTATCGGTCCGCTCGTACGTATGCGCACCGAAATAGTCGCGTTGCGCCTGCAGCAGGTTGGCAGGCAGCCGTTCGGACGTATAGCCGTCTAAAAACGTAACGGCGGAAGCCATGCACGGCATGGGGATACCGCATTCGATTGCCTTGGCAACCACTTTTCGCCACGCCGGAAGGCATGTTTCCAAAATATTTTTAAAGTAGGGATCAGTACCTAAAAACACCAAATCCGGATTGTTTTCATAGGCATCGCGGATATTGCTTAAGAATGCACTGCGAATGATGCACCCCTCGCGCCAGAGCAAGGCCGTTTTGCCGTAGTTTAAATTCCAGTTATAGGTTTCCCCCGCTTCCCGAATCAGCATAAATCCTTGCGCATACGAAATTATTTTTGATGCAAGCAATGCTTGGCGCAAATTGTCGACCCATTGTTTTTTATCCCCATCCACAGGGAAAACTTTTTGTCCGAACAATTTACTGTTTTGAGTACGCTGTTCTTTCAGCGAAGAAACGCAACGGGCAAACACGGCTTCTGAAATCAGCGTCAGCGGAATACCTAAATCCAGCGCATTGATACCCGTCCATTTCCCCGTTCCCTTTTGTCCTGCCGTATCGAGGATTTTTTCAACCAGCGGTTCGCTTTCCTCGTCTTTGTACGCCAAAATGGATGCCGTAATTTCAATAAGATACGAGTTAAGCTCGGTTTGATTCCATTCGGCGAATACTTGATGCATTTCTTCGTGGAACATACCCAGGCCATCTTTCATAAATTGGTATGCCTCGCAAATCAACTGCATATCGCCGTATTCGATACCGTTGTGTACCATTTTGACAAAATGTCCCGCACCATCCCTGCCGACCCAATCGCAACACGGCTCACCTTGAGGGGTTTTAGCCGCAATCGCCTGGAAAATCGGTTTAACAGCTTCCCATGCGCGCTCATCTCCGCCTGGCATAATAGACGGGCCGTGCCGCGCGCCTTCCTCTCCACCGGAGACCCCCATGCCGACAAACAAAATACCTTTTTCGGAAAGGTAACGGGTGCGTCTGTTTGTATCCGGATAATTGGCGTTTCCTCCGTCAATGATGATATCGCCCTTATCCAAAAGCGGCAACAGCTGTTCGATAAAGTCATCAACCACCGAACCTGCCTTAACCATCAGCATAATTTTTCTTGGTTTTTCCAGTTTATCAACCAAGTCCTGCAACGAATATGCGCCGATAACGTCCGTATCTTGTGCAGCACCTTTTAAAAAATCGTCAACTTTAGAAACAGTCCGGTTATAGGCAACAACCTTAAAACCATGATCGTTCATATTCAGAATCAAGTTTTGTCCCATAACAGCTAAACCGATTAAACCCAGATTGCCTTTCATTCCTGGAAGCTCCGTCATTGATTTAATTTATCAACTTCAACTCTACCTGATTTACATCCGTTTAACAATATTTAACGTTTAAAGTTTTGAAAAAGGTTCTTTACGCTTTTGCCAGACTTGCGTTGAGGAATTTAATTTAAATATAAAGTTAAATAATAAAAAGCTGATGATATTGAGTCTGAAAACTTTCTGTGTATAACTTTTTTTTGTTTTTACTTTCAATAGCATGTTTCGTTGTTTTGTATGTCGGCAAGTTAGCAGGGGCTTTGTGCATTTCTGTGGATAGATTTGCTTGGAATTTAAGACCTGTGAATAACTTTACTGTTATGCAGCGTTATTCTCGGTTTTGTTCCTCAGGCTGGTGTTTATATATTTCGTGAAGAATGTGGCGGGGTGATTTATGGTGTCGGATGTTGAGTATTGGTGGAAATTTTAAAAAAGGGCTGTCCTGGATAACTAGGATAAACTCGATTTTACTAATTGTTTTAAAATGGAAATTTGAACTTTTATCTCACTGTTGTTAAAACGCTATTCGCACTCCTTTAAATACAGCTCAAAATGCTCTTTGGGAATGCTGTTAAACTTACGTAAATGACGTTTTGCTTGGTTCCAAAAGTTCTCAGTTCCATTAATATGGTTTTGTCGTTCAGCAAAATGTGTGCTGTGATTGATACGAAAACGAAGTTTCAGCGAAGCTAAAATGGCTAAATTCGCTCATATCTAATACATCATAGCTACGATAACAATCCATATAAACAATGCTGTCAGGTTTCACTTGTTCACGGATAATAGGAAATAAAGTAGCGGTTTGAGTATTCGGTACAGTAACCGTATAAACCTTACCATTTCGCTTCAAAAGACCGAATACGGCTACTTTACCAGCAGCACCGCGACCGCGTTTACCTTTGCGTTATCCGCCAAAATAACTTTCATCTGCTTCTACTTCGCCATCAAACATTTCTAAATGTGGACTGTTTTGATAAAAGTGTGGTTTTAATCGGCTGCAACCGTGTCCGTTTTGCCAAATTAAATGGTGATGAGTTGGAAACATTCTCCCGTTTTTTTAGACATTTGGGTTATGAATTAGAATAAATGAAGGCCGTCTGAAAGTTCAGACGGCCTTTTTTAATGGTTGTTAATGATGATGGTGGGCATGGCGTGCGGCTGCGCGTTTGGTACCGACAGGCACAATCAGCGTTGCGTAAGTATTGTCTTTCTGACATACGCTTTTATCGCCGTAATCGGTCTCGTTCACGACTTTGATTTTCCACAAACCGTCAATCAGAGTAATCACATTGACCACGCCGTTTTTATCGGTTTTGCCGGAGAAGCCTTGAGGTTCGCGGTGGTCATGGGTTGATTCCAAGTCCATTTCCGCCAAAGTGTCTGAGCTGGCGGTAACGGTGGCTTTAACCAAAGGCTCGCCTTTGTACAGGACTTTGACCGGCAAAATACCGCCGGCTTTGACTTCGTTCGGATTTTTCAGCGGAACCAGTTCCAGCTCTTGGCCGATAGGGCGGGTCAATACCGCTTCATCAACTGCGCCGTTGCCCACTTGGACAAAGCTCTTGCCGAACATTTGCGCCTGTTCGCAATAGGTCGCGCCGGCTAGCTGTTTCAAGGTTTGCTGTTTCCAGCCGTCTTGGTTTTTCGACCAGAAAGTCGGTTTGTAGGTTGCGCTGACCCAGTAGGAGCCTTCAGGCAAAGCGGCTTTGGAAACGTATTGATAGTTTTCGCCTTTATTTACCAAATCAACGGTTTTCTTTGAGCTGCCGGTCAATTGCAGCGGTTTGAAAATATGTACGCGGTCGTCGGCGATTTTTTCGACATTAGGGAAGTCATGGCTGTAACCCAAATCCGCATGCAGGATTTGGCCAGCAGGCTGATGTGTCGGTGCAGCCACCCAAACATCGTGCGCCTGCGCCACTGCGCCCAATCCCAGCAATCCTAAAAGCATCCATTGTTTCATAGTTTCTACACTCCATTTTGTTGTTGAATGAAAGGCCTTGTATTTTGGCGAGTAGAAACATTACTCTTATTTACATTTTTTGTAAATAATAAGTAATCGTAAACGATGAAAATAATAGGCTGCGGTATTTTTATTAACGCCTACTAATTCTGCTGCTGTTCTTGTAGTTACACCTGCGACAAATAGTTCAATGAGTTTATTTTGTTTATACTGGCTTAGACGACTTTTTCTCATAGGGATAGTTCTAACTTAATTTGAATTTCCCTAGTTATCTAGGACAGCCCCTTAAAAAATATAGGTAATTTATGCAGGACGGTCAAAACGGAAATGACAAAAAAGCCATCTTGTGTATAAGTAGTGGAAAATTTATGGAAAAGTTAAATAATTTAATAATTTCAATATGTTATTTTTGATGACGGTGTGTATAAATAAAAAGAGGCAGTATGATGATATATAAAAATGCCGTCTGAAACATTGGTTTTCCTTGTTCAGACGGCATTGGGAGGTAAGTTGGAAGTTATCCACACTTCTTGAGGTTTAAGTCGTGAAATGCAGGCGGCAAGTCTTCGCTGTTGGAAAATTCGACCCATTCGTAGGCGGTCTCGTCCGCCAGAACTGCGCGTAAGAGCGCATTGTTAATGGCATGTCCTGATTTGTAGCCTTCGAATGCGCCGATGAGCGGATGCCCGACGATATACAAATCGCCGATGGCATCAAGGATTTTATGGCGGACAAACTCATCGGGATAGCGTAAACCTTCGGGATTCAGGACATCCGTGTCGTCAATCACGATGGCGTTGTTCAAATTGCCGCCTAAGCCGAGATTGTGGGCGCGCATCATTTCAACTTCGTGCATAAAGCCGAAAGTGCGCGCGCGTGCGATTTCATCGATGTAGGATTTGCCAGCGAAATCGATTTCAAAAGTGGGCGAACTGCGGTTGAAAACCGGATGGTCGAATTCGATGGTCAGGGTAACTTTAAATCCGTCATACGGTGTAAAGCGCACCCATTTTCCCGCTTCTTTGACTTCAACGGGTTTGAGGATTTTTAAAAAACGCTTTTGCGCCTTTTGGTCGACAACGCCCGCATCTTGCAGGAGGTAAATAAACGGCAGGCTGGAGCCGTCCATAATCGGGATTTCGGGCGCGTTCAGCTCAATCAGCGCATTGTCGATACCATAGGCAGACAGTGCGGACATGATGTGTTCGATGGTGCCGACGCGCACGCCTTTGTCGGTAACGATGGTGGAGGAAAGGCGGGTATCGTTGATCAAATAAGGGGTCAGTTTGATTTGCTCGCCCATTTCCCCTTCCAAATCCGTGCGGCGGAATGAAATCCCGCTGTTTTCAGGCGCGGGATGCAGGGTCAGTGCGACCCGTTCGCCGGAATGCAGGCCGACTCCGGTAACGCTGATGGATTTCGCCAAAGTTCTTTGCAGCATAAACCGCTTCCTTATCAATGGGGTAAGTTGGGGAATGATACGATAAAACCGGAAAAACAGGCTATGTTTTTCAATAGTATTTGCCAATACGGATGTTTTATTTAAAACAAAATGCCGTCTGAAACGATTTGTTTGGGTTTCAGACGGCATGGGGCGGGCAGCTTTATTCGTACACTTTCAACAGCTCGACTTCAAATATCAAAGTGGCGTGCGGGGGAATCACACCGCCGGCACCGTGTGCGCCGTAACCCATTTCTGAAGGGATGGTCAGCTTGCGTTTGCCACCTTCCTTCATGCCGCCGAAGCCTTCGTCCCAACCTTTGATAACTTGTCCGACGCCGAGCGTGATGGTCAGCGGCTGGCGGCGGTCGAGGCTGGAGTCGAATTTGGTGCCGTCTTCCAGCCAGCCGGTGTAGTGGACGGTGATTTCTTTACCCTTTACCGCCTCTTTGCCGAAGCCTTCCTGCAAATCCTCAATAATCAGGCTGCCCATATCTGTCCTTTCGTTGCTTATTGGTCAAAACGGCAAGGGTAACATACCGTCCGGCGAAGTCAAATGCCGCTCAAACGTCAGCTGCACCGGTGCAGCTGAAACGGCTGTGTTTGTTGGACTGTTTTATTTTTTTCGTAAAGGTTCCATACTTTTTCATGGAAATAGAAAACGACGGTGTTGATTAGAGGCTCGACCAGCGCGACCGCCCCCGATATACCTATACTGCCCGTCAGTACATAGGTTACACTGAAAGCGGTGCTGAAATGCAGTGCGGCAAAAGTCAGGGTTTTAAGCATCATCATCTCCCGGATTGGACATTAACGGATGAATGATAAAGATTATAATTAGTGTGTATGGTTTAAATTTGCTATTTACTGTTAGTGTAAATAAATCAATTTTTAAATAAGGATAGAAATGATGAATCATAAAAAGGTCGTTGTTTTGGATGCGGATACTTTACCCGGTCGGACTTTTCACTTTGATTTTCCACACGAGCTTGCGGTTTACGGTACGACAGATGCCGCGGAAACGGCGGTACGCGTATGCGGTGCGCACATCGTCATCACCAATAAAGTTGTCATTTCTGCCGATATCATTGCGGATAATCCTCAGCTTGAGCTGATTGCCGTCAGTGCGACCGGCGTGAACAATGTCGATATTGGGGCGGCGGAGGCGGCGGGCGTTGCGGTATGCAATGTCCGCGCCTACGGAAACGAATCGGTTGCGGAACACGCCTTTATGCTGATGATTGCCCTGATGCGGAATTTGCCCGCCTATCAGCGTGATGTTGCGGCAGGATTATGGGAAAAGTCGCCGTTTTTCTGCCATTACGGCGCGCCTATTCGGGATTTGAACGGCAAAACGCTGGCGGTTTTCGGACGCGGCAATATCGGACGGACGCTTGCCCGATATGCACAGGCGTTCGGTATGAGGGTGGTGTTTGCCGAACACAAACACGCGCCCGCTGTGCGCGAAGGCTATGTTGCCTTTGAAAATGCGGTACGGGCTGCCGACGTGTTGTCGCTGCACTGTCCGCTGAATGCCCAAACTGAAAATATGATAGGCGAAGACGAATTGCAACAGATGAAGCCCGGTGCGGTTTTGATTAATTGCGGGCGCGGCGGGCTGGTGGATGAAAATGCGCTGGTTGCCGCACTCAAATACGGGCAGATTGGCGGGGCGGGTGTCGATGTTTTGACGGAGGAACCGCCGAGGGGTGGTAATCCCCTGTTGAAGGCCCGCCTTCCCAATCTGATTGTTACGCCGCATACCGCGTGGGCAAGCCGTGAAGCGTTGGACAGGCTGTTCGATATATTGTTGGCGAACATTAACGCCTTTGTGAAAGACGAGGCGCAAAATCGGGTGGTTTGATTTTATTGGGATTGCGAAAAACAATGCCGTCTGAAGGCCTCAAGGGTTCAGACGGCATTGTTTTTGATATTTCTACTTAACCGACTTTGTCGCCCGGTTGCGCGCCTGCGTCGACATCAAGCAGTTTCAGTTTGCCGTCTGCCGTGGCGGCACTCAAAATCATGCCTTCGGATACGCCGAATTTCGCCATTTTGCGCGGGGCGAAGTTGGCGACGGCGATGACCATGCGGCCGTTCAATTCGGCAGGGTTCGGGTAAGATGCAGCGATGCCGGAGAAGATGATGCGTTTTTCAAAACCGAAATCGAGGTCGAATTTTAGGAGTTTGGTGCTGCCTTCGACGGCTTCGCAGTTCAAGACTTTGGCGACGCGCATGTCGATTTTCATAAAGTCGTAGAAGCTCGCTTGTTCGGCGACTTTTTCGTATTTGCCCTCTTCGGTGGCAGGCGCGGGGGGCGTCTGAATACTTTGTTTGTTGGCTTCGATTAAATCGTCCACTTGTTTTTGCTCCACTCGTTGCATTAAATGTTCGTATTTGTTGATGGTGTGTTCGCCTAAGGTTTCGCGTGTATTTGCCCAAGTGATGGCTTCCAAATTCAGGAATTTGGCGGCGTTTTCGGCCACTTTCGGCAATACGGGGGCGAGGTAGGCGGTCAGCATGGTAAAGGCGTTGATGAGCTCGCTGCATACTTCGTGCAGGCGTGCGTCTTGGTCTTCTTGTTTCGCTAGTTCCCAAGGTTTGTTGGCATCGACGTATTCGTTCACCGCGTCCGCCAAAGCCATAATGTCGCGCAGGGCGCGGGCGTATTCGCGGCTTTCGTAGCATTCAGCAATGGCTTCGCTTTGCGCAGTCAGTTTTGCCAGCAACGCGCTGTCGGCAACGTCTTTTAGACGGCCTTCAAAGCGTTTGGCGATGAAACCTGAGGCGCGGGCGGCGATGTTGACGTATTTGCCGACGAGGTCGCTGTTGACGCGGCTGATAAAGTCTTGCAGGTTTAAATCGATGTCTTCGATTTTGCTGTTGAGCTTGGCGGCGATGTAGTAGCGCATCCACTCAGGGTTCAGGCCTTGTTCCAAATAGGATTTGGCTGTGATGAACGTGCCGCGCGATTTGGACATTTTTTGTCCGTCCACGGTCAAAAAGCCGTGTGCGTACACGCCGGTCGGGGCGCGGTGGCCGGAGAAATGCAGCATGGCGGGCCAGAACAGGGCGTGGAAATAGAGGATGTCTTTGCCGATGAAGTGGTACATCTCGGTTTGGCTGTCGGCTTTGAAGTATTCGTCAAAATCGACGCCGATGCGGTCGCACAGGTTTTTAAACGACGCCATGTAGCCGACGGGCGCGTCCAGCCAGACGTAGAAGTATTTGCCCGGCGCGTCGGGGATTTCAAAACCGAAATACGGGGCGTCGCGGGAAATGTCCCAATCGGACAGGGTGGTTTCTTCGCCTTCGCCCAGCCATTCTTTCATTTTGTTGAGGGCTTCGGCTTGAAGATGGGGCTTGCCGTCGTGCGGGTTGTTGCCGGAAGTCCATGCTTTGAGGAAGTCGGCGCATTCGCCCAGTTTGAAGAAGAAGTGTTCGGATTCGCGCAATTCGGGTTTGGAGCCGGAAACGGCGGAATACGGATTAATCAGTTCCGTCGGGGAATAGGTCGTGCCGCAGACTTCGCAGTTGTCGCCGTATTGGTCTTGGGCGTGGCATTTGGGGCATTCGCCTTTAACGAAGCGGTCGGGCAGAAACATTTGTTTTTCAGGGTCGAAAAGCTGCTCGATGACGCGGCTCTCGATTTTGCCGTTGGCTTTCAACGCGCGGTAAATGTCTTGGGAAAACTGTTTGTTTTCAGGGGAATGAGTGCTGTAATAA
Source organism: Neisseria sp. Marseille-Q6792 (assembly GCF_943181435.1). The sequence goes on along the minus strand of NZ_OW969598.1, from coordinate 1,504,352 downwards.
TTGTCGTAGCCGATACCGAAACCGGTGAAGTCGGCGAGGTGCTCTTCGCGCACTTTAGCAATCATGTCTTCGGGCGCGATGCCTTGTTTTTGCGCGGCAAGCATTACGGGCGTGCCGTGGGTGTCGTCGGCGCAGCAGTAGTAGCATTTGTGGCCGCGCAGTTTTTGGAAGCGTACCCAAACATCGGTTTGGATGTGTTCGACCATGTGGCCGAGGTGGATGCTGCCGTTGGCATAGGGCAGGGCGGAGGTAACGAGGATTTTGCGTGTCATGGTTTATGCTTTTTGGGATAGATGGTAAAGGGGAATTATACCGTAAATGCCGTCTGAAGCCTGAAAAATCAGGCTTCAGACGGCATGTTCGCAAACTATCCGGACTTATTCGACCGTAACGGATTTCGCCAGGTTGCGCGGTTTGTCCACATCGGTACCACGTGCGAGGGCGACATGGTAGGAAAGGAGCTGCACGGGGATAGTATGCACGACGGGGGATAATTCTCCGACATGGCGCGGTGCGCGGATAACGTGCACGCCTTCGGTGGCATTGAAATTACTGTCGAGGTCGGCAAAGACGAAAAGTTCGCCGCCGCGTGCGCCGACTTCCTGCATATTGGCTTTGACTTTGTCCAACAGGCTGTCGTTGGGCGCAATGACGACGACGGGCATGTTTTCGTCCACCAAGGCAAGCGGCCCGTGCTTCAGCTCGCCAGCAGGATAGGCTTCGGCGTGGATGTAGGTGATTTCCTTCAGCTTCAACGCGCCTTCGAGGGCAATCGGGTAATGGATGCCGCGCCCTAAAAACAGCGCGCTGGTTTTCTTAGCAAACTGTTGCGCCCAAGCGGCAATTTGCGGTTCGAGGTTCAAAGCGTGCTGCACGCTGCCGGGAAGCTGGCGGAGTTCTTCGGTATAACGTGCTTCATCTTCGCCGGATACCAAGCCGCGCACTTTCGCCAGCGTTACCGCCAAACCGAACAGTGCAACCAGTTGCGTGGTAAATGCTTTGGTCGAGGCGACGCCGATTTCCGCACCGGCACGGGTATAAAGCACGAGGCTGCTTTCGCGCGGCAGGGTGGATTCCATCACGTTGCAGATGGAGAGACTGTGGCGGTGTCCCAAGGATTTGGCGTATTTCAAAGCCTCCATCGTGTCCAGCGTTTCGCCGGATTGGGAAATGGTAATGACCAGTTGGTCGGGGTCGGCAATCACGCTGCGGTATCGGTATTCGCTGGCGATTTCGACGTCGGTCGGAATTTTGGCGATGGATTCCAACCAATATTTGGCGGTCAGCGCGGCGTAATAGGAAGTGCCGCAGGCAAGGATTTTGACGCTGCGGATGCTTTCAAACACGCTTTTGGCGTTTTTGCCGAAGTTTTCAGGGATGAAGCCGCCGTCGAGGAAAACTTCCGCCGTGTCCGCAATCGCGCGCGGCTGCTCGTGGATTTCCTTTTGCATAAAGTGGCTGTACGGCCCCAGCTCCAAAGAGGCGAGCGAGAGTTCGGATACCTTGACTTTGCGTTCGGCAGGCAGGCCGCTTTTATCGGTCAGTCTTTTGATGCCGTCTGAAGCCAGCAGCGCGATGTCGCCGTCTTCGAGGTATGCCACACGGCGCGTAAAGGCGATGACGGCGGATACGTCCGAAGCGATAAAGGTTTCATCGTCGCCCAAAGCGACCAAAAGCGGGCAGCCCATACGCGCCACAACTAATTCATCAGGCTTGTCTTGGGCAATAACCGCGATGGCGTATGCGCCGTGGAAACGTTTGACCGCTTCCTGCACGGCTTCAAACAGCCTGCCGCCGTTTTGCGCGTATTCGTGATTGATGCTGTGGGCGATGACTTCGGTATCCGTTTGCGATTCAAAACGGTATCCCAAACCTTCCAAACGTTTGCGTTCGCTTTCAAAGTTTTCGATGATGCCGTTGTGGACGACCGCAATCATACCGCCGCTGATGTGCGGGTGGGCGTTCGGCTCGGTAACGCCGCCGTGTGTCGCCCAGCGCGTATGCCCGATGCCGATGCTGCCGCTGATGCCTTTTTCGCGTGCCGCGTCCTCCATAAGCTGCACGCGTCCGACGCGGCGCACGCGTTTGATTTTGCCGTCGGTGTTGACGGCAATACCTGATGAATCATAACCCCGGTATTCGAGGCGTTTGAGGCCGTCGGTCAGAAAATCGACGACGTTGTGATGGGCGCGGATGGCGCCGACGATACCGCACATAACTGTTCCTTAGTATCAGGTTGAAAAAAAACAGGCGCGGACGGCTCCCGTGCCGCACCTTCCGCTTCGGATTATAAACCGCCTAGTGTCGGAAAACAGCAAAATGCCGTCTGAAGGCTTGGGCTTGCTCAAAAAAGGAGGGATTTCCCTGCCTGACCGGGATGGGCGTTCAGACGGCATTGCCTGCCGCTGGTTTATAGTTTTTACAAATCAATATTGACAAGCTGAAAAAAAAAAACAATATACTCACCCGGTCTTAATGTTAAAGGAGTATGGAAATGAAACAAATGCTTTTGGCCGTCGGCGTGGCGGCGGTGTTGGCGGGCTGCGGCAAGGATGCCGGCGGTTACGAGGGTTATTGGCGTGAAAAGTCGGACAAAAAAGAGGGTATGATTGCCGTCAAAAAAGAAAAAGGCAATTACTTCCTTAATAAAATCAACGTGTTTACAGGTAAGGAAACATCTGTGGTTTTGTCTGAAAAAGACGGCGCACTTTCGATAAACACGGGGATAGGGGAAATCCCGATCAAACTTTCCGACGACGGGAAAGAGCTGTATGTCGAACGCAGGCAGTATGTCAAAACCGATGCGGCGATGAAGGACAAAATCATCGCCCACCAGAAAAAGTGCGGACAAACAGTACAGGCATACCTCGACGCGCAAAAGGCGTTGCCGTCAAACCAAACGTATCAGCAGCGTCAGGCGGCGATCGAGCAATTGAAACGGCGGTTTGAAGCCGAGTTCGATGAATTGGAAAAAGAAATCAAATGCAACGGCAGACCCCGGGCATTGTTGCTTTAGCGGAGGATAACCGGGAGGATGCCGCCGTCCGAATCGGACGTGCGGTTTCCGTACCGGTACGGGCGGGCAGGAATGCCCGCCTTTTTTTGTTCGGACGCGTTTGAATATCCGTTTGATTCCGATCGTTTGCAAGGGGGTATTTCCGTTCGGGCGGAAATTATAGTGGATTAACAAAAAACAGTACGGCGTTGCCTCGCCTTAGCTCAAAGAGAACGATTCTCTAAGGTGCTGAAGCACCAAGTGAATCGGTTCCGTACTATTTGTACTGTCTGCGGCTTCGTCGCCTTGTCCTGATTTTTGTTAATCCACTATAATTCCGTCAAATAAGAAAGGCGTTTTGTCCGACCGGCCGGCTTGTGCCAGAGGTATCGCAAACCTTCGCCTTAATGCGCCCGATTGGCCGTGATGGGCTTCAGACGGCATTGTTTTGCCGGTTTACGGGCGGTATTCGGGCTTCATGCCGTTGGGCAGAAGCTGCCAGACGTAACCTGGTTCTTTCATTTTACCTGCTGTTTCCCCCGCTTCGTCTCCGTAACCCCAAAAATAATCCACGCGTACCGCGCCTTTAATCGCGCTGCCGGTATCCTGCGCCATAATCAGGCGGTTGAGGGCTTTGCGGGTAACCGGATGGGCGGTGGCGACAAATAAGGGCGCGCCCAAGGTAATGTAGTGCCGGTCTACTGCGCCGGCATATTCCCCCATCAACGGAGTGCCCAGTGCGCCGACGGGGCCGTCATTGCTGCTTCCGGCAAGCTCGCGGAAAAAGACATAGCTGGGGTTTTGCCCCAAAACTTCGGCGAGGCGTTGTGGATTTTGCCGCATATAAGACTTAATGCCCTGCATGGAGGTTTGCCCGAGTTTGAGGTAGCCCTTATCTGCCATGTATTTTCCGATGGAAACATACGGATGCTCGTTTTTGTCGGCATAGCCGATGCGGATGTATTTGCCGGACGGGGTTTTCAGACGGCCCGAGCCTTGTATGTGCATGAAAAAAAGTTCGACGGGGTCTTCGGCATAGCCGAGGATGGGGGCTTTGCCGTCAAGCGCGCCGCCATTGATTTGGTTGCGCGTGTGGTAAGGGAGGAAGCGGCTTCCTTCAAACCTGCCTTTGATTGCCGTTGTGCGCGCGGTGATAGGGAATTGGGAGAGGTCGGCGGTATGCGTGCCGCCGGTATTGTCGATTGTGCCGCTGTTTTTTCCCGTCTGCCTGATGCGGACAAGGGCTTTTCCGCCCCGCAAACCGGCAGGCAGGGGGACGGAGATAAAATCATTGGGAATGCCGTAAATAGGGAAGCGGGCTTGGGCCGTCCGTCTGTCGTCGCCCTTCAGCACCGGT